>JADGGK010000131.1 GCA_019689975.1 Pseudolabrys sp. | reverse complement strand
GCCGACCGCGTCGTTCGAGTTCGACGTGCCGGTGCGCTTCGACACCGACCATCTGCCGGTTCAGGCCAATGCCTGGGACCAGCAGGTCGTCTCGCAGATCGATCTCGTAGAAGTTCGCGAATGAAGCAACTCTCCTCCGGCCTCGCCGGTCATCTTGCGGGCGGGGTCACGACCTTGTGCCGCTGCTGGCGGCTTGCGCGCAAGGACGGCACGGTCATGGGCTTCACGGACCATGACCGCGATCTCGTGTTCGACGGCATCACCTATCGGGCGGCGACCGGCTTCGCGGCCTCGGCGATCGAGGATCAGCTCGGGCTTGCCGTATCGAATCTCGACGTCGACGGCGCCTTGAGCTCCGCGGCGATCACGGAAACGGACATTCATGCCGGCCGCTACGACGACGCCGAGGTGACCGTGTTCCTGGTCAACTGGGCGGACCCGGACGAGCGCGTCGTGCTGCGCAGGGGCTTTCTCGGTCAGGTCGAACGCGGCGAAGTGGCCTTCAAGGCCGAACTGCGCGGGCTTGCCTCGCGCCTCGATCAGGTCGTGGGCCGGGTGTTCCAGCGCACCTGCCCGTGGGAGCTCGGCGACGCGCGCTGCGGCGTCGATCTCGATGCGCCCGAGCACCACGGCGCCGGCACGGTCGCGCAGGTGTTCGATGCGTTCGACTTCACCGCGACCGGTCTCGACGGCTTCGCGACCGGGGTCTTCTCCCGCGGCAAGCTCGCCTGGACCTCCGGCGCCAACGCCGGCCTTGCCGTCGAAGTGAGGGCGCACGCGGCCGCGGGCGGCATCGCGCGCATTTCGCTGTTCCTGCCGGTGCCCGGGCCGATCGAAGTCGGCGACACGTTCACGATCACCGCCGGCTGCGACAAGAGTTTCGATACCTGCCGCAACCGCTTCGGCAACGTCCTCAACTTCGGCGGCTTTCCGCATATCCCCGGAAACGACTTCGCCCTCTCCTATCCGACGCAAGGGAGCGACAACGATGGCGGGCGGCTTTCGTAAGCGATCGTTGATTGCCGCCTGCGCAATCGCATGCGCGACGTCGCCCGCGCTTGCGCAGGGCGTCGCATATGAAGGAAGGCACGGGATCGGGCACGAGCGCTGGCATCGGGAATTCTATTCCCGGCTGATGCGACCCGGCACGCAGACGAGCTGCTGCAATCTCATCGACTGCGTGCCGACGCAATCGCGCATGGCCGGCGATCACTACGAGGTGATGGTCGACGGGGAATGGACGCGCGTGCCGCCGAACACGATCCTCAACGTTGCCGCCCCGGATGGCGGCGCTCACGTGTGTTTTTCGCGTGAGCAGCGCACGATTTTTTGCGTCGTATTGCCGCCCGAGACATGATCACGCGCGAAGCCATCGTTGCCGAGGCGCGGAGCTGGATCGGCACGCCCTATCACCATCAGGCAAGCGTCAAGGGTATCGGCTGCGACTGCCTCGGGCTCGTGCGCGGCGTGTGGCGCGCGCTTTACGGCAAGGAGCCGGAGGCGATCCCGCCCTATTCGCGCGACTGGGCGGAGGCGGGCGGCCGCGAGACGCTCGCCGAGGCCGCCGCGCGCCATATGCGCTGGTCGTCGCCGAACCGCATGCTGCCCGGCGACGTATTGATCTTTGCGCTCAACGAGCGGGCGCCGGCCAAGCACTGCGCGATTCTCACCGAACCCGAACGCATGGTGCATTCCTACGAACGCCACCCGGTCGCGGAGGTATCGCTCACGCCCTGGTGGCGCCGGCGCATCCGCTTCGTGTTCTCGTTTCCGGGCTGCTGATCCGGGCTGTCGAATGGCGACGCTTCTCCTAACCGTCGGCGCGAGCGCGCTCGCGACGAGCACGGGGCTCGGCACCTTCGCCGCGCTCGGCATCAAGACCGCGGCGGTGCTGGCCGGCAGTTACGTCGACAGCCGTTTGTTCGGCCTCAACGGCGGGAATCAGCACATCGAGGGGCCGCGGCTCGATAATCTGCAGGTGCAGGCCTCGACCGAAGGCGCGCCGATTCCCGAGATCGCCGGCCGCGTGCGGCTTGCCGGCCAGATCATCTGGGCCACAAAATTTCGCGAGGTTGCGACCACCACCACGCAGGAGGTAGGCGGCGGCAAGGGCGGGGGCGGCAGCACGGTCACGCAGACGACCTACTCCTATTTCGCCAATTTCGCGGTGGCGCTGTGCGAAGGTCCGATCGACCGGGTCGGGCGCATCTGGGCCGACGGCAAACCGATCGATACCGCAAACATCGTGATGCGGGTCTATCATGGGACGACCGATCAGTTGCCCGACCCGTTGATCGAGGGCGTCGAAGGCGCGGGCAACGTTCCCGCCTATCGCGGCACGGCCTACGTCGTTTTCGAGAATTTCGCGCTCGAAAAGTTCGGCAACCGCATCCCGCAGCTCAATTTCGAGGTTTTTCGCCGTGTTTTCCCGAGCAATCTCGTCACGGCGATCACCGTCATTCCCGGCTCCGGCGAGCGCGTCTATGACCCGGTGATCCACACGCGCTATCTCGGCGGCGGCGTAACCGTTCCCGAGAACAAGTTCGCGGGTCATGCCGGCGCCGACTGGACGGCCGCCCTCGACGACCTGCAGGCCACGTTGCCCAATGTGAACACGGTGCTGCTCGTCGTCGGCTGGTTCGGCGACGACTTGCGCGCAGGGCATTGCACCGTTCGGCCCAAGGTCGAAGTCGCAAACAAGATCACGATACCGAACGAGTGGATGGTGCACGGCATCGCGCGCAATGTCGCGGCGATCATGACTACCGTCGATGGCCGCCCGGCCTATGGCGGCACGCCGTCCGACGATTCCGTCGTGCGCGCGATCCGCGACCTCAAGGCGCGCGGACTGTCGGTCGTCTTCTATCCGTTCCTGTTCATGGACATTCCGTCCGGCAATGCGTTGCCGGACCCCTGGACGGGCGGCACCGGCCAGCCGGCCTATCCCTGGCGCGGGCGCATCACCTGCGACCCGGCGCCCGGGCAGCCGGGCACCGTCGACCAGACCGCGGCCGCCGCCTCCCAGGTCGCCGCCTTCTTCGGCACGGTGACCCGCGATCAGATCAATGTGTCGGTGGATGTGGACGATGAATCCAAACGCGATTTGGTCACGACCGTCTATTCCGGCCCGGCGGAATGGAGCTACCGGCGCTTCATCCTGCACTACGCGCGGCTTTGCGCCGCGATCAACGCCATCGATCCGGGCGCGGTCGATGCCTTCCTCGTCGGCTCCGAGCTGCGTGCGCTCTGCGCCGTGCGCGACAGCGCGACCCACTTCCCGGCGGTCGATCGTCTCAAGGCGCTCGCCGCCGACGCCAAGGCGATCCTCGGGAGCGGCGTCAAGGTGAGCTACGCCGCCGACTGGTCGGACTACGGCCGCCACCAGCCGGGCGACGGCTCGCTGTTCTTCCATCTCGATCCGCTCTGGGCCGATCCGAACGTGGATTTCGTCGGGATCGACGTCTACGTGCCGCTCTCCGACTGGCGCGACGGCAACGCGCATCTCGATGCGCTCGCGGGCTACGCCTCGATCTACGACCGCAGCTATCTCCAGGCAAACATCGAGGGCGGCGAGTTCTACGACTGGTTCTATGCGTCGCAAGCCGACCGCGACGCTCAAGTCCGCACGCCGATCGCCGACGGCGCCTACGGCAAGCCGTGGGTCTGGCGGGCCAAGGACTTCCGCAACTGGTGGCTCAACCAGCACTATGACCGGCCCGGCGGCGTCGAGAATGCGACGCCGACCGCCTGGGTGCCGCAGTCGAAACCCATCTGGTTCACCGAGTTCGGCGTGCCGTCCATCGATCGCGGGACGAACCAGCCGAACATTTTCTTCGACCCCAAATCTTCCGAAAGCGCACTGCCGTATTACTCGCGCAGCAACCGCGACGACCTGATCCAGCGGCGCGCCATCGAGGCGATGCTCACCTACTGGCAGGGCGCCAACAATCCGGTCTCGACCGTCTACGGCGGGCCGATGATCGGCAAGATCGCGGTCTGGACCTGGGACGCGCGCCCCTATCCCGCCTGGCCGGCGCGCACGGATATTTGGAGCGACGGGTTGCGATGGCCGATCGGTCACTGGCTCAACGGCAAGATCGGCCTTATCGACCTTGGTTCGCTGGTCGCCGAGCGCTGCGCCCGCGTCGGCTTTGCCGACTTTGACGCAAGCGCGCTCGCCGGCGTCGTCGCGGGCTATGTGCGGGACCGGCCGATGTCGCCGCGCGCGGAGATCGAGATGCTGATGTCCGCCTTCGCCTTCGATGCGGTCGAAACCGAAGGCCTGATCCGTTTCGTGCCGCGCGGTAGCGATCCGGCAACCGAAGTCGCGCGGGATGCCTGCGTGCTGCCGGATCAGGGCGACATCGTCACGCTCGTTCGTTCCCAGGAGACGGATCTGCCGGACGTGGTGTCGGTCACCTTCATCGACGGCAACAACGAATATGCCTCCGGCACGATCTCGGCGAGCCGCCTTGCGGGCTATTCCGAGCGCAAGAGCGATGCGAGTTTCGCGCTGGTCATGGACAGCAGGCAGGCGCAGGCGATCGCCGACCGCATGCTCGCCGAAGCCTGGATCGGCCGCGAGACCGCGCGATTTGCCCTGCCGCCGTCCTCGGTCGCCGTCGATCCCGGCGACGTCGTCGGGCTCGTCGTCGACGGCCGCACGCGCGCCTTCCGCATCGACCGGATTCGCGATGCGGGCGCGCGCGAGATCGATGCGCGACGCGCCGAAGCCGCCGTTTACAGCTTGCCGCTGCCGGGCACCGAGCTGCCGTCGATCAGCACGTCGCCCGTCTTCGGCCCCGCGATCCTGCGCATCATGGACTTGCCGATGCTGCGCGAGACCGACGTGCCCTGGGCGCCCTATGCGGCGGCCTCCGCCTCGCCCTGGTCCGGCATCATCGTGCTCGACAGCGCGACCGGCACCGGCTTCGCGTTCGACACCACGCTCCCCCTGCGCGCGACCATGGGCGAAACGCTCGCCCCCTTCAACGCCGGCCCTACCGCCTACTGGGACCGCACGAACGTTCTTGCGCTCAGGCTCTATGCCGGCGAACTCGCGAGCCGCCCGGAGGACGACATCCTCGCCGGCGGGGCAAACGCGCTCGCCATCCAGAACCCCGACGGCGACTGGGAGATCGTGCAGTTCAGCCAGGCGCAGCTTACCGGAAGCGGCACGTATGATGTATCGACGCTCCTGCGCGGGCGGCTCGGCACCGAGCACGCCATGCGCTCGCCGCTGCCCGCCGGCGCGCCGGTCGTTCTCCTCGATGGCGCGGTTTCCCAGCTGCATACGACGCTCGCCGAACGCGGCCAGGCGCGCTCCTATCGCTGGGGGCCGCCCGGAATCGATTTTTCGGACCCCGCCTGGCAGCAGGCGACCTTCACCGCCCGGGCGGTCGGGCTCATGCCCTGGGCGCCGGTCCATGTCCGCGCCACGCGCAACGGTGCCGGCGATCTCTCCATCACGTGGATTCGGCGCACCCGCTTCGGCGGTGCGTGGGCGGACGGCACCGATGTCCCGCTCAACGAGGAAAGCGAGCGCTACGAGGTCGACATCATCGATGCCGGCGGCGCCGTGAAGCGCACCATCGCCGTCACCGCGCCCGCCGCGACCTACACCGCCGCCGAGCAGATCGCCGACTTCGGCGCGCCGCAGGCGTCGGTCGCCGTGCGGGTTTATCAGCTCTCGGC
>JADGGK010000046.1 GCA_019689975.1 Pseudolabrys sp. | reverse complement strand
GAAGGCGACGACCTTCGGCTCGGCCCCGCGGATCGCCTCCTGCACATCCTCGGGCTGTGACTGGAACCAGGCTTCGTTGACGATGTTGATCGAGACGATACGAGAGAAATTAAAGTCTGTTACATATTTCGCGTCGTCGTAATGCTTGAAGGTGACCAGGATCGGCATGCCAGGTAGCATGCCGTCGATGCCGCCCGACTGCAGTTGCGGACTAACCTCGGTCACCACCAGCGTAACCGGTGTGACGCAGACCGAGTTCGCCGACTCGATCAGCAGCGGCGACACGAAAGTGCGCATCTTGAGACCCTTTAGCCCCTCGAGGTTCGGCGCCGGGCGCTTCATTAGCACCAGCATCAGATTCTTGTAGATGGCGTCGATGATCCGCCAGCCTTTGTTGACGAACATGGTCTAAAGACGATCGCGATAGGACTGGTTATGGATGACCGCATGAACATGCTCCGGCATATCCAATAGGTTCGGAACGTCAGGAAAATGGGAACGCTTCAACTGCATGATGGACTCTCTTTCTCAACACGAAACGGGCGATGACGAGGGACAGGTCCGGCCGGCAGGAAGTGATCAGCAGCGTAGCAATCTGGACGATTGCGAACGGAAAGACGCCTCCTTGAAGTGGGTCAAGCGAGATGCCCAGAACGGAATAGGCGACAAAGACGTTGAGATCGAGCGGCGGCGTAAACCATGCCGATGGCAATGTTCGCAGTCATGACGACACCCAAAATGAATCGGATCGGTGCCCAGCGCATTCACCAGTGGAATCAGCGGCGGCGCGAGGACGAGGATCACCGAGGTCGGATTGAGTGTGCGGCCGACGCGCCATAGAGGACCATAGCGACGCTCGGCCGGATCACGATGTTGATCGAGCCGCTTGATGAGACGAGGCCTGCAGTGCAGGCGCCGGTTGGTACGACACCCAGCACGCCAAGGAACACGCCCGATCACTGCGAGTACCCGGAGGATCAGCCGCGAGGCGATTCCGAAACGGCCCATCAGTTTACCGGCAAAAATAGTAAACGGCACCACGAGCAGGGCGTAGTTGTCCAGCGCGGCGGAGATGATTTGATGCAGCGCGAGCGGCGGGACTGTCAGGAAAAAAGCGAAACTGGCGGCAGCGCCGGAGATAAAAATTGCGAAGATCGGCATGCCCAGCAGCAGAAACAGCAGCGGCGTGACGTCGAGCGCGATATGGGAGCGTTCGACGGTCACGACCAAAACGCTGATCATCACCATCCAGATCATCGCAAAGACGAGAAGTTCATCGACGCCGATGACGACCAGGCTGATCGCGTGGCGGCCCGCCGAGTTGCCGAGTTCAGCGGGACCATGTGCTCGAGGATCGAGCCAAGCAGAACGCACACGCCTCGGCTCCCCCGCACAATCAATCCGGATGGCCGGGTATCGCGACCCTCGCCCACCCCGTTGGCCATATCCCCTCTTCGTTGCCCGTCAGGCGGCGCTTGCCGTAGCGCTCGGCTTGACCCCGATGGCGACGGCAAAGGCTGGCCGTGCCTCGATCGCGGCCATCCAGCGCGTCAGCTCCGCAAAAGGCGGCCTTTCGATCTGGAACGCGAGGCAACGCTTGACGATCGGCGCAAGGGCAATGTCGGCCAGCGTCAGCCGATCGAGCGCAAACCACGTCTTATCCGCGATGTGGTCGTCAAGAATCTTGAGTTGCGCGACAAGGTCCTTGCACTGCGCGGCGAAATCCGCACCGCGCTTCTCCGCGGGATTCTTGATGTCCTTGAACACCGCAACATAAGGCGTGTTGAGCGACGCCAGCAGCCAGTCCATCCACCGCTCGACCAGCGTCCTCTCTCCAGGCGTCGTCCCGGTCAGGTTCGGCGCGAAGGTGTCCGCGAGATAGCGCAGGATCGTGTGGGACTCCCACGACGTGACGTGGCCGTCAATCATCGTGGGGACCTTCATGGTCGGGTTCAGCTTGCGGTAGGCGTCCGTGTCGGTGTTACCGAACTGCCGCCCGTAATCCTCGCGCGCGTATTGCAAGCCAATCTCCTCAAGCAGGAACAGAACTTTCTGGACATTGCCCGATGTCGCGCGTCCCAAGATACGGATCATGATCTCCTCCAATGTCGTGTCGCTTACCGTTTTAACGCGTTTGCGGCGCTGAGGAATTTCGTATCGAAGGCCTTGTCGACGTCGATCGGCTTTTTCATCGCGTCCTGGTCGAGGAGAATCTTCGTCGTGCTGGTCCAACCCTCTTTCGTCATCCAGCCAAGGCCATGAACCCTGGTATCGTTGCTGAAAAAGGTGCTCTGGATGTCGGCCTCAATCTGCTTAATGAGAACGTCGCGCTTGGGACCGTACTCGGGATTGGCCTCGATGATGATGTCGGCCGCTTCCTGCGGGCTTTTGACGACATCGGCGAAGGCCTGCACATAGGCGTTGACGAAACGCTGCACGAGGTCGCTCTTTTCCGCGATCATCTTTTCGGAGGTGAACAGCCCCGAGCCGTAGACCGCATAGCCGAAATCCGACCCCAGCATGATCGACAGCGAGCCCGGTCCACCCGCCTTCGCCTCGAGTTCCGGAACCTCGGCGTCGACATAGCCGGGGACCGCGTCGACGCGACCGAGCAGCAGATAGTTCTCGTAGGGCGGCGTCACCGTGCTCTGCTTGATATCGTTTAACGATATGTTGTTGATCGAAAGAAACGCCTTCAGGAAAACATAGGTCGAGCCTGACGGCTGCACGCCGATATTGAGGCCCTTGAGATCAGCCGGCTTGGTCAGCTTGTGCGACTTCGCGAGTGCCAGCATGCACAAGGGGCTGTGCTGGTTGACGGCCGCAAGCGCGACCACCGGCACTTCCTGCGAGCGGGCCACGGCCAGCGTCGGCAGATCACCGAAACCGAATTCCGCGTTGCCGCCGCCGACAAAGCGCATGGCGTTCGGCGAGCCAGTGCCACGCTGGATCGCCTTCACGTCGATATTCTGCTTCGCGAAATAGCCCTTCTTCTTAGCGACGAAGAACATCGCGTGATTGCCGCGGACGACATAATCGAGCTGCACCGTGACCTGGTCGGCTGCAAAGGCCGACGTGCCGATCATCATGGCAATGACAGCCGCCAGCGAGGGAATTTTCATGATACGTCTCCCTGTCTCGAAATAATTCAGGCATGGGTGGACTCAAACTTTGGGGCCCACGGCACCATAAGACGCTCCGCCCGTTCCACGATCGCATAGCAAGCGAGCCCTAGCACGGACACGACGACCAGTGCCGCAAAGATCAGCGGCGTGTCGAGCTGCGTCGAGGCGAACTGGATCACGTAGCCGAGGCCGGCATTGGCGCCGGCGAATTCCCCGACGATCGCGCCGATGACGCTGAACGTGATCGCGACCTTCAGCCCGGCCATCAGATACGGCAGCGAATGCGGAATACGGACCTGCAGCAGGATTTTCCCTTTGCTCGCGCCAACCGACCGCATCAGCGCGACGAACGACGGTTCGACCGATTGCAGGCCGGCGAGCATGTCGATCGCGACGGGGAAGAAGGCGATGACGATGATCAGGAGGATTTTCGGGGCAAGGCCGTAGCCGAACCACAGGATGAAGATCGGAGCGAGAGCGACCTTCGGCACGTTCTGGAACAGAACGATGAGGGGATAGAGTGCCCTCCCGAAGCGCTCGAAGCGCACGATGACGAGCGCGATCAGTACGCCGACGATCGCCGACAGGCAAAAACCAAACAGGATCTCCTGCGTCGTCGCCAGCGCCGCCCACGCGAGCGCGGTCCAGTTTTCGAGAAGCGACCGGACGATGGCGGTCGGCGCCGGAACGACGAAGGACGACACCTGAAACACGTGAATGGCCGCCTCCCAAAGGACGACCAGCACCGCCGCAAGACCGAGTGCCGAAAGCCACTGCCCACCGTCGTGCGAGCTTTCGAGTACGGTCGTGTCGCGGCTTCGGACGACGGTGTCGTTGCTCATGTTCGCCTCTTCGCGTGACTCTCGATCAGCAGACCGCGCAGCCGATGCTCGGCGGCCTTGAAGGCCGGGTTGGCGTAGCTTTCCCCGTTGCGCGGAAACGGAAGGTGGATCGGCAGTGTCTCGATGATCCGCGCCGGATTGGCGCCCATGACGTGCACCTCGCGCGACAGATAGACGGCTTCGTCGATCGAATGGGTCACCAGCACGATCGTCTTTCCGGTCCGCTCCCAGATCTCGAGCAGGCATTCGCTCATCTCTTCGCGCGTTATCGCGTCGAGTGCGCCGAAGGGCTCGTCCATGAGCAGGACTTCGGGGTCGAGCGCGAGCGAGCGTGCGAGCGCCACGCGCTGCCGCATGCCGCCCGAAAGTTGCGACGGCATCTTCTTTTCCGCGCCTTCGAGCCCGACTAGCCGCAGCATCGCGGCGGCCCGGTCGAACGCAGCGGCGCGGCTGACCGCGCCGTCCGCGACCATCAGCAGGAAGGCGGCGTTCTCGATCGCGTTCTTCCAGGGCAGCAAAGTCGCCTCCTGGAACACGAGGCCGATCAGCCGTGCCTTTACCGCGTGCTGCGGCGCAAGGCCGGCGACCGTGACCGAACCTTCCGACGGAGAAATCAGCCCGGCCATGACCTTCAGGAGCGTGCTCTTTCCGCAGCCGGACGGCCCAATCAGCGAGACAAAGTCGCCCTTGCGGACGTCGAGATCGATGGCGTCCAAAACGCGGTTGCGCCTGCGTTCGAGCACAAAGTCCACCGCGACCCCGCGCAGCACAATATGCGGCGCGGCAACAGAGGAAGCCGTCTGCTCGGGCGGTTGTTTGAACGCCGCTGTCACTCTGGCCGCTCCGATTTCGGCTTGTAGGCGATCGCGTCCATCTCGATCTTCGTGTTGATGACAGCGCGCGCCTCGATGGTGGTACGCGCCAGAACAGCATCCTTGAAATGCTCGGCGAAGACCTTGTTGTAGCGTGCGAAGTCCCGCGTATCCTCGAGATAGGTGGTCACCCGCACCACGTCGGCGAGCGTCGCGCCCTCCTCGGCCAGAATGCGCCGAATCGCTTCGATCGTGCCTGCCGTTTCCTCCTCGATGGTGCCCGAAATCATGTTGCCGTCTGCGTCCTTGGCGACCTGACCCGACACGAAAATGTAATCGCCGGCGCGCACCGCGGGGTGAAACGGCAGGTTCGGATTCTTTCGGCCGATTGGGTAGACGTCGTTGCGCTTCGTTTCCTTCATTCTGACACTGTCCGCTTTACGAAATGGCCGTGGCCTCAATCACGTCGACGCCGTTGACGCGGTCGACGAGATAAATGAGACCCCTGTCGTCGATGGTGACGTCGTTGGAGGAGGCACGATCCGCACCGGGCGCGGCGTCAGGCACGTAGAAGCCGACCTCCTTAGGGTTGAAGGGATCGGCGTAATCAACGAGCCGCAGGCCCTGCGCGAACCATGCGAACGGCACAATGGTGCCGGCGATACGCTCGGACGGCTGATGGCAGCCGGTCATCGCCGGTTGCGGACTGCCGTCCCTGTCGAGGCCAGGGACCTGGAATGTCGAGATCGGCACCGGTAGCTGTTCCTGCGTAATGTCATAGGTCCATGCAAAGGCTGGCGGCGCGGGCCAGAGCTTCGCGACGTCCTCGTCGGCGACGATCATCACCCTTCGCCCCTTAAGCGGCTCCGGCAGCACGAGACAGGTGTGCGTCGGATGCGGAAAGGCGGGGCTCGTGTTCATCTGCGAGACTAGCTTCGGCTTTGCCATGTCCGCGATGTCGAGAATGAAGAAGCCGTGATGCCAGTAGCTCACATAGAGCCGGTCGCCGTTACGTAGTGGGTGATGGCATCGCGGCGCCGGCCAGTGGGTCCAGGGATAGGCCTCGCCGCCGGCCTCCCACTGCCCGGGAATCCACCAGCGGCCGACCTCGGCCGGACGCGCGGGATCAGCGAGATCGAGGATCATGACGATATTACCGACGTAGCCCTCGGCGGTCGGCGAGATATAGGCGTAGCGGCCGTCGAAATCGAAACGGTGCACGCCGCCGCCGATGGTGCGCCACTCCGCGATTAGCCGCGGGGCTTCCGGGTTCTCCACATCGTAGATGTCGAGACCACCGCCGACGTCGGTGCGGCTCGATTTGCCGAACTTCTCCTGATTGACAAGCATCAGGCCGTTGGCGACGCGCACCTTGTGCGAATGCCACCCCTCGCGGACGCTGATCGTCGCCAGCACTTTCGGCGCGCTCGGATCGGCGATATCGATGATCGTGGTGCCCCTGGTCGGTCGCATGTGACCGACATAAAGCGTCATGCCGTCAACCCACACCTGTCCACCGCCCGGACAGTCGATATGGGCAACCAGTCTGGTATTCCAACTCTGCGGCACGAAACGATTCCCGAAAACGTGTGAATAGCCCTCGCTCACCGCTAGCAGGACGGCGAGGCAAGGACATCGGGCGGAGCCCATGGCCCCGCCCGGCACCGTCAATCGTAAATCTCGAAAACCTCGCCCGAGGCCGTCTTTCCCCACTTCTTGTACAGCGCCAGCTTCTTGAGCGTCGGCTCGTCGCTGGCGACGAACAGGAACAGCGGATCTTTCGCGGAGTCGTTCTTGTGCTCGAACCATGAGCCGCCCGGAATGGCGAGCGTGTCGAACTGATTCCAGTTGAATTTTTGACCGTTGACGATCGAGTGCCCCCGCCCCTCGAACGGCGCGACCAGCAGGCTCGCATTGGTCTTGACCGGCAGCGTCTTCTGGCCCGGCTGCAGCATCTGCACGAAGAACGTGATGGTCCTGAACACGGGCTGGCCGGTGGTCGGATCGATATACTCAACCATCAGTCCGTCGTGAGGATCCCCGTCACTGTCGCGGTGACGGTCGAGCAGCTCGCGCACCATCTCCCAGCGATAGACGAACATCGGCGACGACAGGCCTGCGCCGCGCTTCTGCTTGCTGGCGAACCGCGGCAGCAACCCACCATAGCCGTAGATACGCTGCGAATAGTCGGTGGAAAAGCGCGGCGTCTGTTGCTTCTTCGCTACCAGCTTGCCGTCAACCTCCTCCTTGTAGTCGTGCTCGAAATGGATGGCATTGAGCGTTTCGACCAGCGGCAGATCGAGCACCGACAGGTTAAGCGCCTGCTCGTTCCCCACAGTGCCGTGATTATGCCAAGTGTTGTTCGGGGTTAGCACCATGTCGCCTGGGCCGAAGGTAATGTCCTCACCGTCGACATTGGTGAAATTGCCCCTGCCCTTCAGACCGAACCGGATCGCGCTCGGCGAATGCCGGTGCGGAGGCATGATTTCGTTGGCGTCGTTGAGGCGGTAAGCCGTGTACATGGTGCTGACGGTGGCCCGGCGCGGCGCAAGACCGGGATTGACCAGAACCAATGACCGCCGCTCCGAGTCCTCCATCGTGACCAATTCCACTGCCCGGTTGAGAATTGGTTCGATATCCTCAGCACAGCGCCAGAGATATGGGATCGCCTTCGGCGTCGCCAGCAACTGCTTGACCTCGTCATGCTCAACCTCCGTCGACGTCGCCCAGAACGGAAACATGTGTTTTGCGGCCACATCGTCGTAAAGGGCCTTCAGCGCTGCGTCGCGGTTGGGCAACCTGTGAACGTTTCCTGCGGTCATGGGACACTCCATCGCGCTGATGACATTCTGGCGTGGTTAAAACGCTAACATAGGTGGTCCGCCTGTCAACGACGCGAAGCGAACCATTGACTTTATTGGTCCGCCTAAAGCTGCTAGGCTCGATGAACATGATGATGAGAGGTCGTCGGCGGATCCCGGCGGTGAGGCCGTTCACGACCGCGCGCAGCAAGTGATACGGTGAAACGAGAAGCAACACGGCAAGTGAGGAATCGCATGAGCGTCGAATTTGAAACCGGTACCCTGGGCGCGTCTAAGGCGAAAACACTGACCTCGAGTAGGCGCGCGAAATCCGGTCATGACGTCCGGCACAGCGCGCTCGAGCAATTGCGTGCGCTGCTGGCTGCAAAGGCTATTCGCGTGTCCGGCCGGCTTCCGCCGGAGCGGACCCTTGCCGACAAATTCGGCGTCAGCCGCCGCGCGATCCGCCATGCGCTGGACCAGCTTGAAGCGGAAGGCCGCATCATCCGCCAGCAGGGTCGCGGTACCATGATCTGCAACGCCAGCGCGGGGCCGATCGATCTCGGCGTGCAGCTCGCGAACCTTACCAATCCGGTCGATACGCTAGAAGCGCGCTTGGCGCTTGAACCATCGCTTGCCCGTCTCGCGGCGCTCCGCGGCACGCAAGCTGACTTCGACAAGTTGTTCGAGGCCGCCGAGGCAAGCCGCGTTGCGACGGACCCGATTGCGTATGAACAGGCGGATGCCGCATTCCATCGCCGCGTTGCGACGGCCGCCCGCAACCCGCTGCTCCTCAAAATCTTCGAAGCGGTGCTTCTGGTGGCGTCCGACCGAAGTTGGCGTCACGGCCGGGAAACGGCGCATTGCGTCAATAATCAGGCCCGCTATGCCGAGGCCCATCGCCGTATTGCCACCGCTATCGCCAGCCGCAACTCGAACTCGGCGGAAGAAAGCATGCGCATGCACCTCGGGATGGTGCAGCAGCAACTGATCGAGCATGCGTTCCCGCGACCAAGCGCGTAGAGGCGTCTTATAGATCGCCTTGCTCATTTTCCGAGCTCAGGCTTCGTCAAATCATCGGAGAACATCCATTATCTTCAGCAGCGCACGGGCGCCAGTGGCGCGCCTGCAATGCAGGCGCGATTTGACTAGGCCGCGTGGACAAATTCCATTGACGTAAGAATCTCGTTTTCATTCAAGGCTGCAGATTCGAGGAGGTGGCCTTGAGCCGCGGCGATCTGAGGGAGGCGGAGTGGCGTGTATTGAAGGTCTTGTTGCCGTTTGCGAGAAAGCCCGGAAGACAGGGGCGGTCGCGCGCCCAAGGACAACCGCAAGATTAATCAATCGCATCCTGTGGCGACTGCGCACCGGGCTTTCTGGCACGATATGCCGGAGAAGTACGGCAACTGGAACTCGATCTATCAACGCCTCCGGCGATGGAGCGCCTGCGGTGTCTGGAAGACCGTAGCGGTGGCTCTCGCCGAGACCATGGCCGAGAGCAGGCATTACAACATCGACAGCACCACGGTCCGCGCCCATGTCTCGGCCGCGCGCGGGAAAAGGGGGATTCATCAACGAGCTCTCGGCCGCTCGCGGCGCGCGTTCACCGATAAGGTTCATTGCCTCGGTGATACCAGGGACCAACCCATCGCCTTCCATCTCACCCCGGGTGAGGCGGCGGACTGCAAAGTCTGCGCCACGCTGACGCTCTGACCGAGCAGGCGCCAGATGGCTCCCTCGCCGACAAGGCCTACGATACCGATGCAATTCGTGCTGGCCTCAAGGCACGCCGAATCAGAGCCGTCATCCCATCGACGTTGAACCGTAAGGCGACGATCCGCTACAGGAGGCGCCTCTATCGTGCGCGCAATTGCGTCAAGCGCGTGCTCGGCCATCTCAAAATCAATCGTGCTATCGCCACCCGTTATGACCAGCTCGCGGACCGTTTCCTCGGCATGCTACAATCGCGCGTTACTGGATCCAATTTTGTCCACGCTGCCCTAGGGCGGTCGCGGCACGAGGAGGGATCACTCCGCTACCTCGGCATAGGCTGCGGGTGGCGGGCAAGTGCAAATCAGATGCCGGTCTCCCTGCGCATTGTCGATGCGGTTGACCGGACACCAGTATTTGTCGCCCTTGTGCCTCGCTGGAAAACAACCCAAGGCACGTGGATAGGGCCGTTTCCAGGTGTCGTCGGCGAGGTCGGCCGCCGTGTGCGGCGCGTGCTTGAGGGGATTGTCGGTTTTCGACATCTCGCCGGTTTCGATTTTGCGGATCTCGTCGCGGATAGCGATCATCGCATCGCAGAAGCGATCGAGTTCGCGCAAGGATTCGGACTCAGTCGGCTCAATCATTAGGGTACCGGGCACAGGAAAGCTCATGGTCGGTGCGTGAAAACCATAATCGATTAGACGCTTAGCGACGTCATCGACCGACACTCCTGCGCTGCCCTTGAACGGACGCAGATCGAAAATGCACTCGTGCGCAACCCGGTTATTCTGACCGCGGAAGAGCAGTTTGTAATGAGCCGCCAACCGACTGGCGATGTAATTGGCATTGAGGATGGCGACACGCGTTGCCTGCGTGAGGCCCTCGCCGCCCATAAGCAGCAGATAAGCCCAGGCGATGGTCAAGATTGATGCCGAGCCGAATGGCGCCGCTGCCACCGGACCCACAGGGCCGGGTTTGCCAAAATGCGGGTGCGACGGCAAGTAGGGCGCAAGATGAGCCTTCACGCCGATCGGACCGACGCCCGGTCCTCCGCCGCCGTGCGGAATGCAGAAGGTTTTGTGCAGGTTGAAATGCCCAACGTCGGCGCCGTAGTCGCCGGGGCGCGCCAGGCCTACTTGCGCGTTGAGATTGGCACCGTCGAGATAAACTTGCCCGCCCTTCGCATGCACGATGTCGCAGATCTCGCGGATCGCACTTTCGAATACCCCGTGCGTCGAAGGATACGTGATCATGATGGCAGCTAGGCGATCGCCGACGCTGCCCACCTTCGCCTTCAAATCGCCGAGGTCGACATTGCCGTCCGCATAGCAAGCGATGGGCACAACGCTCATTCCGGCCATGTGCGCGGAGGCTGGATTAGTACCATGTGCGGAGGTCGGAATGAGGCAGACGCTGCGCTGCCTCTCGCCGCGTGCCCGATGATAGGCGCGGATCGCCAACAACCCAGCAAATTCGCCTTGTGCACCGGAATTGGGCTGTAGCGAAACCGCATCGTAGCCTGAGATCGCGATCAGCTTGGCGCTAAGATCGTCGATCATGGCCGCATAGCCGCGCGCTTGCTCGGGCGGCGCAAACGGGTGCAGGTCGGCGAAGTTCCGCCAAGTGAGCGGCATCATCTCCGCTGTGCCATTGAGCTTCATCGTACAGGAGCCGAGCGGGATCATCGTGCGGTCGAGTGCGAGATCGCGGTCCGCGAGCCGCCGCAGATAACGCAGGATCTCGGTCTCGGAGCGGTACTCATGGAATACCGGAGCAGTCATGAAACTGGAGGTGCGCCTGAGCGCATCAGGCAGAGCATCCCTCACCGACGCCGAGACCTCGGCAAAATGCGTGGGCCGACCACGCCACGAGTTCGCCGCCAAGCCAAAAGCAGCCCATACCCGTTCAACGATTTCAGGAGTCGTCGTCTCGTCGAGACTGATTCCGATTTTACCGGGCAGCCGCCTCAGATTGAGCCCAAGTTCCAAAGCCCGCGACAGAATCGGTTCTCGGCGTTCGTCAACCTCGACGACGATTGTGTCAAAATACTGCTTGGCCAGAATCGGCCAGCCGCGTTCAGCAAGACCGCGCGCCAAGACCGCGGCGAAGTGAGCGACGCGCGACGCAATTCGTCGCAGCCCTTCCGGGCCGTGGTAGACGCCGTACATCGCGGAGATGACTGCGAGTAGCACCTGCGCGGTGCAGATATTGGAGGTCGCTTTTTCACGTCGAATGTGCTGTTCGCGAGTTTGCAGCGCCAAACGAAGGGCCGGCCGACCACGGCTGTCGACGCTGACCCCCACGATGCGGCCGGGCAGCGCACGCTGAAATGCGCTGCGTGTCGCAATGAATGCGGCATGGGGGCCACCATAACCCATGGGCACGCCGAAGCGCTGCGCTGAACCGACGGCAATATCGGCTCCGAGTTCGCCGGGCGGTGTGATCAATGCGAGCGCCAAAGGATCGGCCGCCACCACCGCAATCGCACCCACGCCGTGCAACTTCGCGATTGTTACCGAAGGATCGATAATTTCTCCATCCGACCCTGGATATTGGATGAGCCCGCCGAAGACAGCTGCTGGATCGAGATCCTCTTCGGGGTCGCCGATGACAATTGGCCAACCGAGCGGTTCTGCACGCGTACGGATGACCTCGATTGTCTGCGGATGACAGTTGTGGTCGACAAAGAACGCTGGCGCCGGCGAAGTCGCCACGCGGCGCGCCATCGCCATGGCCTCGGCCGCTGCAGTCGCCTCGTCGAGCAGCGAGGCGTTGGCAACCTCAAAACCAGTGAGGTCGGCGATCATGGTCTGGAAATTCAGCAACGCCTCCAGCCGGCCTTGGCTAATTTCCGCCTGGTAAGGGGTGTACGCCGTGTACCAGGCCGGATTTTCTAGGACGTTGCGCTGGATCACCGGCGGCAGGACAGTGCCATAGTAGCCCTGTCCTATCAGTGAGATCATCGGCACATTTTGTGCAGCGACTTCCTGCATCTTCGCCAGCAGTTCTGTCTCTGATAGCGGAGGCCCAATATCGAGCGGGACCTGTTGGCGGATATCACTCGGGATCACCTCGCTGATGAGATCGTCGAGACTGCTTGCGCCAACTACGCGCAACATGCGAGTGATCTCCGCTTTGCGGGGTCCAATATGCCGATCAGCGAACGCATAATCTTGGAAGTCCCCATCGTTGGAGATCGGGAATTGTTCGCGTTCAGAGCGCATGGCTCACCCTCGCATTGCGTTGTATGCCGCTTCGTCCATCAATCCATCGAGCTCGGCGGACACAGAGATTCTGATCTTGAAGAACCAGCCTTTGCCCATAGGCTCGGTATTCACCAACGCCGGTTCCACAGTGAGCGCCTGATTGGCTTCGACCACCTCACCGCTCACCGGTGAATAGACCTCCGAGGCGGCTTTGACCGACTCGACGACTGCCGCGACTCCTCCTTTCTCGAGGCGCGTTCCGACAACCGGCAAATGGACGAAGACCACATCGCCAAGCTGTTCCTGCGCGTAATGCGTGATGCCGACTGTCGCTATATCGCCGTCGACGCGCAGCCATTCGTGGTCTGGTGTGTATTTCAACATAGGATATTTGGCTCCTCGGTTACCTACGTTTATAGCGATGCGGAACGAACGGCAGCGCCGTAACGGCGATGGCCACCCGCCTGCCGCGAACGTCGGCAAAGAGTTGGGTGTTCAGTGCTGCGTGCGCGGCGGCAACATAGCCCATGGCGACCGGGCCGCTGACGGTGGGCCCATAGCCTCCCGAGGTAACTTTGCCGACCGGCTCGCCCTGCACGGCATCGGCAAACAACAAGACGCCGGCACGAACGGGCGTACGATCTTGCGGCCGGAGTCCCACACGCAGCCGGCGCGGCCGGTCGGTAAGCTCGGTTAAAATAGTTGTGGCGCCAAGGAAATCTCCCGCCCGAGAACCGCCCACACGGCGCACTTTCGGGATCGCCCAGTCGAGCGCGGCCTGGCTCGGCGTCGTGCTCTCGTCCAGATCAGCGCCGTAAAGGCAAAGGCCTGCCTCCAATCGCAGGCTGTCGCGAGCCCCGAGGCCGGCCAAGGTCGCTTTTGGGTTTTTGAGCAGCTGTCGCGCGATCGTCTCCGCGGCCTCGGACGGCACGCTGATCTCGAAACCGTCCTCGCCGGTATATCCGGAGCGCGCCACGACACATGCTACACCGGCAATTCTTATGTCGCGCAGATCCATAAACCGCATTTCGACAACCGCCGGAGCGAGATCGGCCAAGACTTCTTCCGCGGCCGGTCCTTGCAACGCAAGCAGGGCACGATCCCGCAGCGGCACAACCTCGCAGCTTTGCGCGAGCTGTGCACGCAGATGATCTTCGTCGGTGCTTTTCCGGCTGGCATTGACGACTAGCAGAAAATGATCGCTGCGGCGGCCAATCATCAAATCGTCGAGGATGCCGCCCCGATCATTCGTGAAGAAGCCGTAACGTTGGCGGCCCTCGGGCAGCCCGAG
Source organism: Pseudolabrys sp. (assembly GCA_019689975.1). Taxonomy (GTDB): domain Bacteria; phylum Pseudomonadota; class Alphaproteobacteria; order Rhizobiales; family Xanthobacteraceae; genus Pseudolabrys. Next base: position 11,797 of record JADGGK010000046.1, on the reverse strand, counting down.
CACATCGACGGGAACGAGCCGCTCGAGCGCGCGCGCCAAGCCGTCGATATCGGCTCCGCGTGGGCGCAGCGCGAGCTGGCCCATGTGCGAGACGTCGAACAGCCCCGCCGCTTGACGCGTGTGGAGATGTTCCCTCAGTACCCCAAGCGGATACCGAATCGGCATCTCGTATCCGGCAAACGGCCCCAGGTGCGCCCCCAGCTCGCGATGCAAGTCGTAGAGCGGCGTGCGCAGCGCCGGCGCTCGTGAACTGATTTTGCTGCTAGAACAAGGAATGGACATGGGTGCACCTACCAGCATTTCGCTGATTGTCAGGTGCCCCCTCTGTCTTTTTGCCTGAGAGCGTTATCCCTTCGGCGGACGCAACAAGCGTCTCTTTCCAGAGTTTTAATCAAGCACGGCGCGGTTCTTTTGCCTGAGAGTTTCCGGGGCGGTTGCTCCTTCGGCGTCGGCGCTATGGCCGCTCTCTCCCGCGACAATGTTGTTCGACCCGTTTGTCTCCTCTGCGACAGCGTTCAATAATCTTAAAGTCATCCTCATGTTCGCGCAAGTACTTGTCCGGGTTCAGAACATGTGAGACGGCGGGTGGGTCACCGAGCTGAGTGTTTTGATATACTCCGCGGCGTTTACGCATCGTGCCTGATGACCTCGATGCCGTCGTCAAATCTTACGCCGCGGGTCATCTTCGCCAACCGGCTGTGGCAACACCCGCGATACCAGCGTTTCTCGGCGGCTTGCGCCAGCTTGAAGATCATCGCGGGTGCCGTCTCGTTGGAGAGGCATCCCTTAGATCGCATCGTTCGATGCCGGACGGTTGCGCACGTGCCCTCGATCGGATTGGTCGTGCGCAGATGCTTTCCGTGCTGGGCCGGGAAATCGTGGAAGACGGGCAATGCGTCGCGGTCCTTGCGCAGGCAGTCCGCGGCCTTCTCATATCTGCGTTCGTCGGTCTCGATGAAGTCGTCGAAGGCGACCTCGGCATCCTTCCTGGTCCTGGGCATCCGGACGTCTGCAGCGCGCGCTTGACCTGGGCATGCAAGCTCTTGGGCAGCTTATTGACGACATTGGCGCTTTTGCGCGCACCCGGCAGCGTTGCGCCCTGCGTCTTCGGCCATAGCTCGTCGGGCGTCTTCCAGAAGTCGAGCGCGCCATCGCCAACCGCCAGCTGCGGCAGCTGGCCGTGGCGTACCAGGCATTGCCGGCTGTCATCGCTGCGCTTTGTCAGTGTGCACAGTGAGAAACGCCGGCACTTCGCTCTCGACCGCCCACGCCAGCAGCGCGCGGGGCGGTGCGCGGAACCTCGGCGAGGGAATCGGTGAACCTCCCCGGCTGGACGGGGGGAGAAACCTTAGTGTCAGTCGCGGCGTGTCACTCCTTCGGCGGAGAAGCGGGGCTCGATCACCCCCACGATACGCCAACAGCTCAGTGCGTCACCCGCCACAACAGTGTTACCCCTGTCGCCGCTAGTACCAGGCAAAGAAATCTGTGAAATGAGGCGCGGGAGAGCTTTGCCGTGATTCGGTGGCCGACGCTCAAACCTAAAATTGCTGCCGGAATTCCCAAAAGTACCAATAGGGCCGATGAAGGCTCTGAATAACGACCCACGCAAGCAAACATGACGACGCGTGCAGAAGTACTCAATCCTGTCATAGCCGTCATAGTCGCACGTACGGCGTTTTTCTCCTGCAGACGGTGATTAAGATAAATCGAATAAACAAATCCTCCGCTCCCAAACATTCCACTGAAGATCCCGCCGACAAGACCAAAGGGAAAGGCCCACTGACTTCCGAGCTCACTCGAGCCAGTCCGCAAAAATAACCCAAGAAGGCCGTACCCAACCGCGAACAGACCGAGACCCAGCAGGAGTATTTTCGACGATAGCGATAGAAGAAGGTAAACGCCCACTGCGCTCCCTAAAATCATCGTTGGGGCGAGCCTGAACAACTCGCGAGTTGCCACGGACCGATTCAGCCGACGCAAACTGAGCACGGTAGCCGTAAAGTCCAGCAGCGCGAGCACTGACACAACAGTAGGGAGCGGAAGTTTGTGCGCTAACAAGGGTGCTGCCAGCAGTGAACTTCCGAACCCCACTGCGGCAAAGATCACGTACGTGATGCAGAGGGTAAGAACGAATATAACAACATCCCAAACCGGAATATGCGACCAAACCTCCGACAACGTGCTACGATCCTATGTCTGACACTGAAACTACTGGAGGGGAATGGACGCTTCCTTGCCGATCACGCTTTGGCCACGAACCCCGGAACGACTTGTGATCGAACGCGATGAGCTCAGGTTTATGAAGAAACGCCGGTACGCCTAGTCGCCGCCGCGTCGACCATCCCGGACGACTCGCGGCGGGCTTGATCGCCGAGCACAGGTCGGCATCAGACCTTAGCGCCAACTTGGTAAAGTTCGACTTTCGTCCCATCGGGATCAGCCACGTAGATCGTCAACCCGTACGGACCATCATGAAGATCTTGGAAGAACATCACGTTACCTTTTTTCAACTTGTCGCGCAGCTTGCGAACGTTGTTGACTTCAAATGCAATATGATCGACTTGCCTGTGTCCCGGTTGCCGGCCACCAACGAGCGCGATTCCCTGATGAAAAGCTGTGAATGGCCGGCCGTCTGCAAGCGGCTTAGCGGGACGGATCCTGAAGCCGAGCTGATCGACATAGAAGGCTTTCGAGCGATCCATGTCCTCGACCATGAGCAACATATGACCGTAGCCAAGCGCGCGCGGAGCGCCCTGCTCGTCGAGCCACCGAAGAACATCCCTCGACTCTGCCACCTCGCAGAAATATTGCTTCCAGACCTGTTGCGCGGTTTGTTCCCAGTCGGCGTTGACGCCCGAAATACAGTCGGTGACGGCTACAACATCAAAGTCGCGCAAATAAGCTTCGCGAATAGTCGTTTCCACGCACGCATTCGTTGTTGTTCCTGTAATGAAAAGTGTGCGCGTGCCGAGCATCTTCAGAAGCATGTCCAGGCGGGTTTCGTAGAACGCTCCAAAACGGTGTTTGCGGATCACAAACGCCGGGTTTCGCGCAGCCAGCGGTTTGAGTTCGTCGATAATTTCCGCGTCCCAGCTTCCTGACAGTGCCGAAATCTGCTTGCGTCGTGCTGTATGCGCAGCAAGTTTCTTACGTGCCCGGCTTTCGTCAGTGCTGAAATGTTCTTGCACTGTCCAGATTACCGGCAGGCCAGCCTGGTGGCAGGCTTCAATCAGTCCCTTGATCGTGGACGTAATCGCGGCAAGCCGCCTCGTATCGACGCCGGAAACTCCCAACGTGCCTTTCTCGTGCACGAAAGCATTCTGCATGTCGATGACGATCAACGCAGCAGTCTTTGGTTCGATTGCTTCGAGCGGCATCAGTGTTTCTCCTCATCAATTCCCAGTACACCCGCACGAGCCCAACTGTCCTTCGGGACGTCGTGGATCACAACGTGAAGGTGATCGGGTCGGCAACCAGCGTGCTCAATCATCGCGTCTGTGATGGCACGCACGAGTTTCCGCTTCTGCTCTACCGTCCGGCCTTCCCACATTTCAACAATGACGAATGGCATAGCCTGGTCTCCTAGAGATTGGCCCAGCGTGCCGTATTGACAGAAAAGCCGGTCACAAAATCATTGCCTGCCTTGTCCTCGCCCCGCACCAGCCACAGCGGTCTGGTTGTATAATTGACGAGCGGCCACTCTTCCATTGCCAACCGATTGGCCGGAAGTTTCAGGTCGCGACAGAAGTGCCGCAGAGCCGACATGTAGCGAATGACATAAATTGCCTCGTGCAAGGGTAGCTTCTGTAACGACGCGACTGAAATCCGACACACATCGACGATGCGTATGTCCGCCGGGCGGGTAAAGCTGACAAGGACGACCGCACCCTCGAGGGTCGTCATGGGCCAGTAGCGCCCCTCTCGACCAGCGTTGACGAAAGCAACGTAATCAGCCGCGCGGAGATAAAGCTCGCTGTCCCACAAGATAATGTCTGGGCCAATAATCGACGTCACGGCGTCGAGCAGCGTTGAATTCTCGCAAAAATCGAGAAATGCCCAGGTATCGGTCAGCGCGGCGGTCATCCCCCACGGATTATGGATCCCCGAAAGTCGTTCCTGCCGAGGACGTGGTATTCGCAGGGACAACGCGGCGGCCGCTTTGCGAATCTCTTTTACCGCCTCCTCAGGCAGTACGACTGAAATCAGAGACGGGGTTCTGGATATGAGATCGATCATGGCTTGGGGGCAAATCATGCGGGCAAGGTCACGCAACGGCCGCGGCCGAAGTTCAGCTCATCAACAGCACTGTCTTCGTACAACACGGCTCCGCGCCCGACGGTGAGGACTGGCCATCCCTTCAACCGCCATCCTTCGTAGATGCACGTTCCCTTGCCCTTGTGTTCAATAGTACGCTCTTCTTCGAGATCAACTAAAATGAAATCGGCATCGGAGCCAACTTGCAATGCTCCCTTCTTCGGCCAGAGACCGAAGCGGCGTGCCGGATGGTAGGAGTTTAGCTGCACGAGCCGGCTCAGCGGCAGCCCGCGCTGATGGACGCCAAAATGCAGCAACAGGGCAAGTTCCCAAGGAAAACTCACTACGCCTGGCAGCTCATTCCAAAGATCATCGCCTTTTTTCGGGAAAAACGGCACGTGATCGGTGCCGAGGCTATACACGGAGCCATTGAGTATACCCCGCCACAACCCTTCCAGCTCGTCCCTGTCTCGCAAGGGCGGCGAAATCTTTGCCTTCATGTCGAGATCGGAATCGTAGCAGGTACGCGTCAGATAATGCGGGCAGGTTTCGACGGTAACATCAATGCCACGGCTTCGGGCCTCGGCTGCCAGTACCGGACCCATCCCGACCGACGTATGCACGAGATGCAAGGGACACCGCGTCCGTTCCGCGAGGAACAACATGCGCCGGATGGTCTCGATTTCGCAGAACGCCGGTCGAGACTCCGTGTAGGCGCCGAGATCTTGCCGTCCGGTCGCCTTCAACTCGTTCTTCAGCCAGCTCGCAATCTGCGTGTTTTCGCAATGCACATTGATGACGCCGTTCGGAATCTTGCTGAGAAGACGCATCGTTGCATAGACCCAGCCGTCAGTGGCCGGCACAATGCCGATCGGATTGTCGGGTTCGTACCCGAAATAGCATTTGAATGAGCGAACGCCAGTTTTCGCAACAACTTCTGGAATTTCAGCGATATGCTCTTCGCGCTGAATCCCGAAATGAAACCCGAAGTCGATCATCGCGTTTTGTTCGCCAAGCGTCTTTCGTTCCTCATAGAATGGAAGATAGGACGGCTTGAGATTGCGGATGTAAAGGATGATTGTTGTTACTCCGCCCGCAGCGGCTGCGGCCGTTTCAGTTCGCATGTCCTCGGGATAAGGATATGCGACTCCGAGATGGCAGTGCGGATCGATCAGACCTGGCATTAGCACGCGTTCCTTGGCATCGATCTCGCGCACGCCCTCGGGGAGAGCGGTGTCTGAGCCGATCGAGACTATGCATCCGTCCTTTACGGCCAAGCCACCGTGAAACTCTCCATCGTGACGCACGACGCGCGCATTGCGAATAACCAGGTCAGCCTTCATCGGCCGTACTCCTTAGTGTTTCGATCCGCTTGCGAATACCCGTCCACTGGCTACGGCCGACCGTGACAGGCGCGCGGCTGCCGAGCCCACGCGCCCAGACAAATTTCAAGCCAAGATCGGCCGCGGCCTCACGATCGATGCCACCGGGTGGCGCGGCCAGATCGACGAGCAGAGCATGCTTTGGCAAGTAGCGCAGATGCTCACGGGTCACGATCTGTGCTGGCACGCTGGAAACGACGATGTCGGAATCCGCCAGTGCTACGCTCAGGTTCTCCAAAGCATAGACTTCCGCGCCCGCCGCATAGGCCGCGGCGCGCTGCACGGGATTGCGGGCGGCCACATGCACCCGCGCGCCGAGGGCGTACAGTGTCCGTGTCACCAACGAACCGATGGTTCCGTGCCCAACTTGGCAGATTTTGGCCCGGTGGATCGTGATGTCGGTGTTCTCGATGATAACTTTCAGCATACCTTCGACGATGGCCTGCCCGCGCAGCAGCATGAGATCTTCGTCCCACTCGTATTCATGGATGCCGATGCCAAGCGCTTCACAGTGCGATTTCAGGTTTTGGTCGGCCCAGCCCAGGATGATATGGGCGGGCTTGCGCATTGCGCCGAGCATTGCCCGGTCGGGAATGATCCGTTCAGAGCATTGCGGCGCAAAGAGCGCACCGTCTGGCGCGATCCCGGGGATGGGGAACAGAGCGAAATCTGCATCGCGCAGGCAAGCCGTCGCGCTTTTTTCGTGTATCACGCCAGCAATCCCGCCTTCCGGCCAAGGAAAGCCATAACCTTTGACGGTGGCGCCGGTCGCGGCAGCACACCGCGCAATTTCCTGTTCGCGGCGATCGCCCCCGACGATAGCAATATTTAGCGCATGCCAATTCATTGCAGCGTGACCTTGTCAATCAGCGCAACCTTGCTTAAGCCCGCGATGCCCATACGTTCAGCGGTCCGACCGATCCTGCGAAAATCGACATCGCAGAGCGGCTGCGCCAGCTCGAGCAAAGCGGCCGCGACGGGAACATCAATCCCCGCGATGGCAGCGAGCTCGAGAAATGGCAGCAGGCCGTAACCGAAATCTTCACGATAATAGCGGTGGTTTAGCGAAGCCGGTGCCTTGATCCGCTTGTTGGCTTCGCCCCCGGCAATTGCTGCGGCGAAGTCATTGACGTCGGTGACGCTCGGCTCGACTGTGCCGATGAGCTTCATTTCTTCGATGAGATTCGGTAGCTCGTGCCCAAACGCGGCCGCAACCGCGCGTCGTTCATCGTCGAGGCGACGCATCACGCGGGCGACCCCCGGCGTCATCGCGTCGCCATAATAGGTGAAGTCGCCGGACCGTGCTTCAACCCAAGCGGCCGCCAGAATCGCACCGGGCGGATGCAACACGAGGTTTGCATTCGCGAGATCGGCTGCCAGCACATCGCGCGCTGCCACTGCTCCCGGGAATAGCTCAATCGCAATGTCCAGAGCCTGGCGCCCGCCTGGGAGGGCTGCGGCACGCACCTGCTTCGCCCTCCCGGTGACGGTCACCTGCCCCGGTCGATATTTACGGGCCACGTAAGTCAGCGTGGAAAATTCGGCAATCGGCGGAACGTAGCCGCATGAGCTTTGAAAACAATGTTGAAATTCCAGCGCTCCGCCGGTGTGGCCGGGGTTTAGAATGATCGGCTTGTCCACCGCCCAGCCGGCCGACGCGAGATCGCGCGCGACGGCAGCATGGGCGAATGTCGGCAGAATGACAACGGCGACCTCCGCCCTTTCAAGGCCCGTGGCCAAATCCGTCGTCATTAGTCGCGGGCGGGCCAGACCGCTGCCGAGAACTCCCTCGTAGGCAACGCCCCCCTGGGCTAGGAATGGCGCAAGCGTCGTCGTCGAGCGGCTCCACAAGCAAACGTCATGACCCGCCATGGTCAGTTCTGCAATTGCGGCCGCCCCTCCTGCTCCGCCACCGAGGACAATTACGTTCATGACATGCTTTCAACGCTCTACGAGAACACCCCTAGCTTCGAAGGTCTCGCGGACGCGGCGTACGTAATGCTGGAATGCCTTGTCCTCGTGCACGCCCGTCCATTGCCGCGGCCGCGGGATGTCGATGGTGAGATCCAGATCAATCCGCCCCGGACGAGGCGACATCACCAATACGCGGTCGGCGAGAAACACGGCCTCGTCAATACCGTGAGTGATGAAGAGCACGGTATTGTGCACGCGCCGCCACATAGACTGCAGATCCATGATCATCTGTTCACGGGTCAGCGCATCGAGCGCACCGAACGGTTCATCCATCAACAGCAGGCCTGGCTCTTGGATTAGTGCCCGGCAGATTGCCACGCGCTGGCGCATGCCTCCCGATAGTTCCGAAGGCATTTTACCTTCGAAACCTTGCAGGCCGACCTGATTTAACAAAGCGATGGCCTCAGGCCTGTACTTCTCGCGGCCTAGGTGCTTGATCTCGATTGGCAGCAGGACATTGTCGAGAACGTTGCGCCAGTAGAGCAACAGGTCTGTCTGGAACACCACGCCGACTTTGGGATGCGGCTTTCTCACCGATTGCCCATCAATGAGAACCCGCCCGCTGCTTAATGGCACCAGGCCGGCTAGAATCGACAGCAACGTGCTCTTGCCGCAGCCGCTCGGCCCGACCACTGCAACGAAACTGCCCGGAGTAATTTCAACGTCAACGCGATCAAGCGCATGCACATTCTCGTCACGCGTTTCATAGATTTTGGAAACGTTCTCGATTTTGACAGCCGCGCCAGCACTCGGTTTCTTGTCGTCCGAATTCATCTCACGGCCTTTAAGCGCAATGACTGGGCTGTGGCGCACGGATCTATTTCGCAAGTTCTCGCTGGTAGACGACCCGGCCTTCAAGGAAGCTCAGGATGAAATACAGCAACACGCCGAGCATCGAGATCACAATGACGGTGGCAAAATTTAAGGCAGTGTCGAATCGGGCGTTGGCCTGCAGCTGCAGATAACCGAGGCCGCGCTCGGCTGCGACGTATTCTCCAATGATAGCACCGATGACGGCGAGGCTGATCGCCACTTTGAAACCGCCGAATACGCTTGGTAGCGCCGCCGGAAGGCGTACCTTATAGAACGTCTGCCATTCGTTCGAACCCATCGAGCGAACGAGGTTCACCAAGCCCTTGTCCAGAGACTGCAAGCCGACCACGGTGGAAATTACGATTGGGAAGAACGAAATCAAAAACGCTAGGCTGATCTTTGGCCCCCAGCCATAGCCCAAATACAGAACCAGCAGAGGCGCGAGCGCGATCTTCGGTATGGTCTGCAGCGCGACGAGCATCGGATACAATGCCCGCTCGAATGGCCGCCAATAAAATATGGCGAGCGCGAGCGGAATACCAATCGCTACCGCAAGTCCGAAACCAGCGACCACCTCAAATACCGTGTAGGCGGCATTCGCGGCGAGCAGCGAGAATTCAGAAAATATGCGGGCGGCGATCTGCCAGGGAGTCGGCAGCACGAATTCCGACAATCCGAGCAGCGGAACGGCGACCTGCCAGACCACAATGACCGCGACCCCTAGCGCGGGGGCCGCCAACCGTTCGAGCAGGGATAGGTGCCAAGTTACCCTATTTGGCATCAATAAGACCACCGCTTCTGTCTTGCTGCCATCGATCACATAGCCGATTTTTTTGGCAGCAAATCGTTGGTATAAAAGACGCTCACCGGCTTGGGCGCGCCAATATCTTCGTCCGTTTTCAGCAGATCGAGAGTTGAAGAGACCAGCTTGCCGTCGGTCCAGCCGACGGGATGCTTGGGGGAAAAGTCCATAGCGTCGATGGTTGCCTGGACTTGCGCCTGCACCACGTCGAGGGAGGGACCCGCATTCCACGCCTTCAACAGCGCTTCGGCGGCTCCTTTCGGATCCTTTCGTGTCGCGGCGACGCCCTCGTCAACCGCGGCGAGAAAACGCTTTAGCACGTCTGGCTTCTTGGCAATAATGGCGTCACTGCTGACGGCAGCAAGCCCCGGGATCGCTAGCCCGTACCTCGCCATATCAATCATTGGGAAGTGGGTACCCGTTTTCTTCTCAAGCGCCGGCAGATCATTGCTCCGATAGACTGTAACGAGGTCGACCTGATTTTGCAGGAAATAGTTGACGCGGGACTGTGCGTCGACCTGCACGCGTTTCACCTTGTTAAAGTCGACTCCATTCACTGCACAGAAGGTACTCAGATAGGTCGTGCCCGTTTCGCCGACCGACACTGCGATCGATTTGCCCTCGATATCCTTCGGCTTGAGCGCCGGCTTGTCGGGATGCGAAATGATTACCACCGGTGTTTTCGGGTGGTAGGTCGCGATCAGTTTGATCGGCATGCCTTTTTGAATGGCAGAAATTGCAAAAATGCCCGGCAGGATCACGACGTCCTCCTGCCCCTGCAAAAGGGCGCCAAGCGCGGCTGGAGCACCTGCACCCTCGCCCAGCCGGACCGACAAATTGCGGTTACTGAAAAACCCTTTCTCCTGTGCCATAAAGAGTGGGCCATATTCGCCTTTCAGCTTCCAACTGAAGCGTACGTTCACCTGGTCTTCGGCGCGGGCCGGCCCGGTTATTCCGGCGGCAAGCGTTACAAAAAAGATGCAACAGAGCGCTCGCCGCGTTATCAGTGCGATGTTAACGGAAAGCATCACGTACCTCCTCTAAGCCTAAGGCACCCATGGAACGACCCGGCGATCGACATCGGTTGCGATGCGCTAAATGATCACATAGTGTGATCACAGAGCGCAGGCTGTCAAGCGCCGCTAACTAAAGAATCAGACGACGGATCGATAGGCATGCCTTCACCACGATCTCACGGCTCTACCAGGGAAAGCACAACCCGTGCCAAATCTCGCCGTACGAGCGTGCAACACCAGGTGTTGCAGCGGCTGCGAACGGGCCTGATGACGGGAGCACTCGTTCCCGGCCAAGTCATGAGCCTGCGCAAACTCGCCTTCAGCCTCGGGACCAGCCCGATGCCGGTGCGAGAAGCTTTGTCGCAACTAGTGGCGGCGAACGCCCTGGAGGAGCTACCGAATGGGTCGGTGCGCGTCCCACGGCTTTCCAATGAGCGGCTTGCTGAGGTCTTTCGGGTTCGTGAAGTGATCGAAGGCATGGCCGCCAAGGCTGCCTGTGCCCACGCCACGCCCCAGTTGATCGAGAAACTGAGCCGTATCAATCAAGACTTGATCGATGCGATTGGGCGGCGAGACATTCTTGCCTGTCTCGCAACAAATCAGAAATTCCACTTTGGCCTCTATCAAGCGGCGGGATCAGAAATATTGATGCCCCTCATCGAGTCGCTGTGGCTGCAATGCGGGCCTACCATGTATTTCTCGCTCCTTTCGCCGGCCATGCCTTGGGATGCGTCCGCACACACTGAAATCCTTGCCGGTCTGCGTGCACGCAAACCGGCGCGCGTTCAGCGCGCCCTGATGCGCGATATCCGCACAACCGCGCGTAATCTACTCGGCGGAGCCGGCAACTATCGGCCCAATGGACCTTTATTGCGCCCGCTCATCGAGATGGATACTTATTTTGATTACCCCTTGGACGAGCGCACATCCGGAAGGGTGGATACGCGCTTGCGTGAGCCGAAAATCGAATTGCCCACGCCAAGCGCGCCGGCGCCGGCTAGGTTCCCTGTAAAGATTGTAAATCGTTGACCTGCATTGCCGACCGTTTTCCCGCTGCGAACGGAAGGGACTTTTTGTCGGCCAACTCGACGAGACATGCCATTCGAACAAGGGCAACGGACGGAATGAAGTCCGTGCCATCAATATTTCGGCGCAGTTGAAGACCGCGCCTGGGGATAATCTCGATTGTGTTGTGAGTTGCCTTCGGCTGGGCGGCAATTCGTCAATCTCGTCCCCCGTTGGGCAAACACCCAAAAGTGATCAATGGGGCCTTTTGCCCTACATGGCCGCCGTCTTCGGGAAGGGAGGCATGTGCTCGCACGACCGTCAGCGGCCATTCGCTACCCAGCGACCTCGACGTCGAAGGAACCTTGGAAATTGGTTAATCGCTTACGGCTCTTCGGCCTAGAGCCTTTCAGGATTAGATGGAAGCATAACCGGCGTTGCGGAGGTAGTTAGCGCATTCGGCGGCGGGAATGCTGCGGACGAGGCTTGCGATCCGGTCGTGGACGGCTGAGATGCAGCGCGCTTGCGCCATCCGCATCCAATGCTTCACC
>JADGGK010000008.1 GCA_019689975.1 Pseudolabrys sp. | reverse complement strand
TGCTCGACGCCCTTGCCACGGATCGGCGACGTATCGCGCGAGCACGGGAGACCTCAGTGACATAAATTCATTCCGGCCGAACTGCCTTGTCGCGTCGGGGCGAGCATGTTGGCGGTCTTGGCGCCCAGCAGCATTGTGCCCGTGTCGCAGCGGGAGCTATTGGCGACAATTGGTGACGGCATGAAAGGGGCGAGGCAACGTAACGTGGGGGCGAAGCGGGCCTCCGCCTCTCCACCGAAGGAGCGATACGCCGTGACCGACGCTGATGTTGTTTCCTCGTCCAGCCGAGCACGTTCGCCGATCCGCTTGCCGAGGTTCTGCGCACCGGCGCCCGCGCTCGGCTGGCGCAGGCCGCCGAGAAACGCTGGCATCGCTGACCTTGCCACAACCGGTTGCCGAAGGTGCTCCGCGGGGTAAAGTCCAAAGACGGTATCAAGGTCGTCAGGCCCGATGCCAAACCGCCGCCGGATCCCGGCCGTTACCGCAATTCGGCGACAGCTTCTTAGGCCGCGCCGAGGTGAGTCAGGACTCCGTCGGAGAAAGCGCCATGCGCAAACTGATATACGCCGCACTCATTCGGTAAGCCGGAGGCCGTTGCGGCTTGCATAGGACAGGAGTCGAGCACCGACCGCCGTTCGCAACGAGCACGATCAGGCTCGCGCCAGCCGAGATGAAGCACAACCGGCATTGGCCTCGATGCCCGTACGATCCGAAGGTGGATCAGTGCGGCAGAGCGGGAAGCGGACTCGCGCCAGAGCCAATGCGTTCGCGCGCCGGCGGCGCTTGGTCCCTGGAAACCAGTGCCCGGCGGCGACATGCGAGCTCAACTCGGGTTCTCCAGGCTGAAAATCTGCGTATGGTCATCATAGGCGAATATTTCGGCGTAGCGCCCCCAGCTGATGACGGCGCGGAGCGTCTGCTCCGCCGCTTCCGGCGACATGTGATCTTCGAGCTCGTCCGCGAAGCGGCGCCACGGAGCCTGATGGCTTGGCCGCTCATCGAGAACACGTCGGATGTGAGCCGCGAGCGCTATATAGGTGAGCAGATGATGGGCAAAAAGGCGCTTGCGTTCGTCGGTATCGGCTTCCGCGAAGCGCCTGCCTTCGGGACTGAGCCTGATGTCGCCGCCCGCCACCTCCGCAAACCTGAGCATCTGCAGCGTCTCTGCCACGGGGAACAGATCATCGATCTCCATGTTCAGTGACGCGGCAATCACCGGAAGGTCGGCTTGACCATCGTAAGGCGGCGCGGCAACTGTTTCGAGCAGGCCCGATAACAGGTTCGACGAGATTCGGGGCAGAATCGTACCGATACCGGCTCCCGCGAAGCGTTCGGGTCGTGCGGCCGGTCGCTCGGCAGTGCGGCTGGCGGTCAGTTCCACATACATACGTTCGACCAGGTCGCGGAAAGCAGGGTCGAGCCGGTCGCGAGGATGGGCGAGATCGACTTTGATCTCGCTGACGATGCGCCCGGGATTGGTCGCGAACACGAGCGCGCGGTCGCACATAAGGATGGCCTCCTCGATGTTGTGTGTGACGAGGATTACGCCTCTGATCGGAAGCTGGCCCTTGGACCAGAGCTCCAAAAAGTCGGTGCGCAGGGTTTCGGCGGTCAGCACGTCGAGGGCCGAGAACGGCTCGTCCATCAGCAGAACATTGGGATGGACGACCAACGCGCGGGCAAAGCCGACGCGCTGTCGCATGCCGCCGGAAAGTTCGCGTGGGTAGGCAGATTCGAAGCCGTCAAGTCCGATCATGTCGATGGCCGCAAGCGCACGGCGGCGGGTCTCCTCTCGCGGCAGGCCAAGCGCTTCCAGTCCGAGCTCGACGTTCTCCAGCACCGTGAGCCAAGGAAAGAGCGCGAAGCTCTGGAACACCATGGCAATGCCCGGCGGCGGGCCATCGAGCGTTTGACCCAGATAGATGATCGAGCCGCCCGCCGGCCGGCTGAGGCCCGCAATCAGGCGCAGGAGTGTCGACTTGCCAGAACCCGACCGGCCGAGAAGACCCACGATTTCGCCCTCGCGCAGCGTAAGGTTGACGTTGTCGAGAACGAATAGCTCTCCGCCATCCGGCTTGGAAAAACTCTTGCGAACGCTCTGAACCTCCAAAAGAGGCGCGGAATCCATGGCAGAGACCCCTTTCAAGCCAGACGGAACTTGCGCTCGGCGTGACGATAGAGCGGCCGCCAGAACACGCGATTGAGGACAACGACGAAAACGCTCATCACGGCGATGCCCAGAACGACGCGATGAAAATCACCTGCTTCCGTCGCCGCTGCAATATAGGCGCCGAGGCCGTATGCCTGCAGTCTATCCTGGCCCCAGCTCGCTACCTCGGCGACGATGCTGGCGTTCCAGGAGCCGCCGGAAGCGGTGATCGCACCGGTCACATAGAAAGGAAAGACCGCCGGAAGCGCGATCCTGCGCCACCACAGCCAGCCACGAAGGCGTAGATTCGTGGCGATATCGCGCAGCTCGCTCGGTATGCTGGCTGCGCCGGCGACGACGTTGAACAGGATATACCACTGCGTGCCGAGGATCATGAGCGGGCTCAACCAAATGTTCGGATCAAGCCGAAACGCCACGATGGTCGACACGACGAAGGGAAAAAAGAGGTTGGCCGGGAAGGCGGCCATGAATTGAGCGGCCGGTTGCGCAAAGCGCGCTGCGCCCGGGCGAAGTCCGATCCAGATCCCGATCGGGACCCAGATCACACTGGCAATGGCGAGGAGCACGAACACGCGGGCCATGGTCGCGAGGCCGCACAGGAACGCCTGCCCCACCTCCGCGGGTGGAACGCCGGTGGACACGAATTGTACCACTTTCCACAGCGCGGCCGCCGCCGCCACGATCGCGACGGGATGCCACAGCCGGTCGATCCCGCGGACGATCCGCTCATGCGTCGCGGTCGTTCTGCGCCGATTGTGCGACCGTGACGCTGCCCGATAGGTCCATCGCCAGGCGGCGCGAAACGGCGCGGTCGCTTGTGCGACGAGCTGCGAGCGGGTGAGCGTCGTCAATACCCAGGAACGCGGCGGGGGAAGACCGGCTTCGCGCTCAAAGCGAAATCGCTCGGCCCAAGCAACGAGCGGCCTGAACAAAAGCTGGTCGTACGTCAGGATGACCACGAGCATGGCGGCGAGAGCCCAGCCAATGGCGCCGAGATCGCGACGTTCGATGGCGAGGGCGATGTAAGATCCGATCCCCGGCAGCGTGACGGTCGTGCCCCCGACGCTGATCGCTTCCGAGGCCACGACAAAGAACCATCCGCCCGACATTGACATCATCATGTTCCACACCAGGGCCGGCATGGCGAACGGCACTTCGAGGCGCCAGAAGCGCATCCATGGGTTGAGCCGGTATGAGCGTGCCACCTCCGTAAGCTCTTCGGGAATTGTTCGCAGCGACTGATAGAAGCTGAATGCCATGTTCCATGCTTGGCTGGTGAAAATGGCGAAGACGGCGGCAAGCTCCGCGCCCAGCATCAGCCCGGGTGCCAGCGACATGAAGAACACGACCGTGACCGAGATAAAGCCGAGGATGGGCACGGACTGCAGGATGTCTAGGATCGGTAGCAATACAACTTCGGCACGACGGCTCTTTGCAGCCCAGGTCGCATAGGTGAAAGTGAAGAAGAGCGACATCACCATCGCAGCCAGCATCCGCAAGGTTGTTCTCGCGGCGTATGCCGGAAGCATTCTCGGATCCAATATGACGGCGGTCACGCCCGGCTTGGGCAGCGGTCGCAGGAGCTCGCGACCGGTCTCGGCGAGCAGAACCACGAAACCGAGAACAAGAAAAAGAGCGACAAGATCCCAGAAGCTCAGGACGCCTCTACGTGTCCCGACGGCGACCGGCGGCACCACACGTGTCATTGGCATTTGCCCGGGACGCTTGCGGAGCGGGAGAGAGGCGAGTCATCATGCATCCGCCGCGACATGGCGGAAGAACCGGGCTGTCGAATCATGACCTTCGCAAGCATGCCTGGCCGCGCGAGTGTCCTGCATTGGGCTGAAAATAAATCTCCGCCAAGTACTGATTTTGTATCTCGGCACCGAGGCATCGACGGCGTGTTGGGCCAGTTTGCTTGGCCAAGCCGGGCAGTCAAGTCTAGAAGCCGCGAAGCGTTGCGGGGCAGGCGCGGAGCGCGCCGGCAAAGATGCGGCCAAGTCTGTTAATCCCCGGCATCGTTCATTATCGCCTTATCTGCGGCGCATAGTCGGCCGAACCGGCAGGCGACGCGCGACATCGGGGCGGCGGTCCATCCACCTTGCGGGCGCCACGAGGGCGCCGGCGCTTTTGGCAGCGAGACCCAAGAGCTTGGGCACCGCCGCGACCTGGGTGAGGCTGCCATGGGTCCTGTTTATCTTGCCCGGCAAGCGGCGCATCGGCTCCGCGAGATTGGTCGTTCAGCGCATGCCGCGGACACCGGACGCGAAGGCCAAGAGCAGCACGTCGTGCCGCGAAAGCGGCGGCCAGGCCGCGCGGCTCGTGGGTGACTCTCACGCCATGAGCCGTCGCACCGCCGTCGCGCCCCCGAACACATGAACCAATCGAAGCTGCGGAACTTGCACCAAGAACTGTATGGCGGCTTGCTGAGGTTACGCCGCGCGGGGTTCAAACCCTCGTCCGCGCCCATGCGGCGATCGCCGGCACGCGCGTGCTCGATCAGGAAGGCCTGCTCGCGGCGACGCGCACATCGGTGGATCTCATCGCTCGGGCCAGATGCCCGAAATCCAGAGCGGAAGAAGCGTCATTGGAGCGGCGCGGGCCATCGGGGCTTTCCATCGGTTGCATCGGGTCTGGCATGTTCACCCGGCCTTGAGCGAGAAACCTCCGTCGACCACCAGCGATTGGCCGGTGATGAAACTCGCTTCCGGCGACGCCAGAAACAGGATCGAGTCGGCGATTTCTTCCGGCTTGCCGAATCTGCGGAAATAGGTGCCCGCGAGCATGCCGTCGCGCACCTCCTGCGGGAGGGAGCGAAGCAGGTCGGTATCCGTATTGCCGGGCACGACGACGTTCACGTTGATATCGGGCGCGAGTTGTTTCGCCAGCGTCTTGGTGAGGCTGATGACGGCGGCTTTCGACGCAGAATAATCCATGACGCCCTCGCGGCCGAGATGCCCGAGGCCTCTGACGGAAGACACATTGACAATCTTGCCGCGTTTGGCGGCCACCATGTATTTCGCCGCGGCCTGCGCCATGAGAAATGTGCCGATGACGTTGACGCGCAGTGTCTCGGTCCAATCCTCAACGGTCTTGTCGAAAAAAGGACGCCCGATTCCGATGCCGGCATCGTTGACGAGAATGTCGATCCGTCCGAAACGTCGGACAAAGTCGTCGACGCAGCGAACCGCGTCCTCCTTGCGGCCGACGTCGCCCCGGAAAATCTCGATCGACATGCCTTCGCTTGCCGCGCGCTGCTTCATCGCAAACAGGTTACTTTCCGAGCGCGCCATGATACCGACTTGCGCACCCTCGCGCGCGAATTTGAGCGCCGTTGCCGCCCCAATGCCGCGGCTTCCGCCCGTGATCAGTGCGCATTGCCCCTCAAAACGTCGCACGGTTCAGCCCTTTCCATCATTGAGCTCGTTGACGCTTTCCGCGAGCTTGGCTTCGATGAAATCCATATGGGCGATGACGGCGGCCCGGGCGCGTTCGGGAGCATGCGCACATAGCGCGTCGTAGATATCCTTATGATGCTGCCATATCACTTTCTGCTCCTCGCGGTTCGGAATGTGTCGTTTGAGCCGGTAGAAAGCCGAAAAGCTTTCCCGAAGAATTTCCATGATGCGCACGGCAAGCGGATTCCCCGTGGCGGCGGCAAGCGCCTTGTGAAATCCGACGTCGTGGTTCTCCCAGGCATCGTCGGTGACATCGAGGTCGCGCATCGCGTCCAGCCGCCCCTTTATGGCACTCAGATCGGCGTCGGTCGCAACCCGCGCAGCTTGGCTGGCGCACCATCCTTCAAGGGCCCGACGTATTTCGAAAAACTCGCCGATCCGGCCGGCTTCGATTTTAATCAGATCAATCAAAGGCTTGTCAGGCGGCAGTCGCGGCTTGCGCGCGACCACAAAGCTGCCGGAGCCGTGACGCACTTCGACGAGCCCCACCAGTTCGGCGCGATAGATCGCCTCGCGGATGGTTTGCCGGCTGGTGTTAAACAGCGCCGTCAGCTCGCGCTCGGCCGGCAGCCGAGTGCCGGGCGGAAAACGCCCCGTCGCAATGAACTTGGAAATCTGCTCGAATACGTGATCGGATTTGCGTCCGCCTTTGAGCGGCAGCACCGCATCCTTGAGCGCCGCGCGTCGCGCGGCTGGGCCTTGAGCTTTCGTCATGGCCGTTTTCATGGGTCGCTCACCCGACTGTGTTTGTGGCGCGCGTGTTGAGACCCAGATAGACCTCTTGAACCTGTTCGTTCTTTTCCAATTCGATCGCCGTGCCCTCAAGTGCAACGCGTCCTGTCTGCAGGACGTAAGCGTAATCGGCAATGCCAAGCGCCAGCGGAATCGACTGTTCCGCCAACAGGAGCGTGAGTCCCTGCTCGTGAAGTTGCTGCAGCGTATCATAAAGCGCTTCGACCACCGCGGGAGCAAGGCCAAGGCTTGGTTCGTCGAGCATCAACAATTGTGGATCGCTCATCAGTGCGCGACCCAATGCGAGCATCTGTCGTTCGCCGCCTGAAAGGGTTCCCGCCAATTGCCGTCGCCGTTCGGCGAGGCGCGGAAACAGCGTGTAAACGCGATCGAAAAGGCGGTCGATACGTGCCCGGTCGGCGAGGGCGGTGGCACCAAGGCGCAGGTTCTGCTCGACCGTCTGCGAGACAAACAGCCGCCAACCTTCGGGCGACAGCGCCAGTCCCTTGCGGACGATATCAAAAGCGGGTTTTCCCGAGATCGACTCCCCTTTCCATTCCACATGGCCGCGCGAGGGCCGGACGAGACCGGCAATAGCGTTCAAAGTCGTCGTCTTGCCCGCGCCGTTAGAGCCGAGCAGCGCCACGACCGTCCCGGCTCTGACCTCGAGTGAAATATCGCTGACGCCAATGAGGTCGCCGTAGCGCACTTCGAGATGTTCAACTTTCAGGTCGAGCATGTGTCATCCGCGGCGTGGCACGTGACCGTGGCCGAGATAGGCGGCAATGACGGCAGGGTCCCTGACCACATCTTCCGGCTTTCCGCTGGCGATCACGTGCCCTTGGTTGAATACGAGAACCCGTCTCGTCAGCGTCATGATCACTTCCATGATATGCTCAACGATGACGAGAGTGATACCCATCTCGTGAATGCGTTTCACGAGGCTGATCGCATCTCGCAACTCGGCCGGCGTAAGACCGGCAAGCGATTCATCGAGCAGCATCAGGCGCGGCTTCGAGGCAAGCACGCGCGCGATTTCCAGCCGCTTGCGTCCGGGAGTGCCGAGCGAGCGGGCCCAGTTCGACGCGTGCGCCGCGAGCCCGGTCAATTCAATGATCTTGCGTGCATGCTCCCGCGCGTCGTCGCGATGAGGATAGCGAAGGAACGCGCCGACCATGACGTTTTCCAGTACCGTCATATCTTCGAACGTGGCCGGTAGCTGGAACGTGCGGCCGATACCAATGCGCGCGTGTGCCTCGGGAGAAGCGCGCGTTATGTCGTGTCCGTCGAAGATGATTTGCCCCGTCGTGACCGGCATGTCGCCGGCAAGACAGTTGAAGAAGGTCGATTTGCCCGCGCCGTTAGGACCGATCAGGCCAACGATCTCCCCTTCTTCGATGAAAAGATTGGCGCCGGCGACAGCGCGGAAACTCCCGAACGACTTGGAAACGTCCCGTGCCTCAAGCAGCATCACGGCGACTCCGGTATTTCGCGATGACCCGATGCCATAACTCGAATAGCCCACCCGGCTCAAAACGCGCGATCAACACAATGATGCCGCCGTAGAGAATATACGTCAGCCCGGAGCCGCCGCCGCCGAACCAAGTATTGGTCGCGCTCTGCAGCGGAATCAAAATCAAAGCGCCAAACACGGGCCCAAACAGCGTTCCCGCACCTCCGAGAGCGGCGATGATCACCATCTGCACCGACACGAGAATGCCGAAACCGCTCTCGGGGTCGATGAATCCGGTCTTGATCGCATAAAGAGAGCCCGCCAGCGAGGTGAAAATGGCACTGAGCATGAGCGCCTGCATCTTGATTTGCAAAACCGGCACGCCGAGACTGCGTGCGGCGCGTTCACGTGCCTTGATGGCGCGCAGGTAATAACCGAAGCGCCGCCGCTCGATGGTATGGGTGATGAAGAGCAACGCCGCCAGAACGCCGAGAAAAATGTAGTAGTAGGGCGTCTCGCCGCGAAAGGTCAGATCCCACCAGCCGCGCGCCGTCGCCGGCCCCTGCAAACCGATGGCGGCACCGACGAAATCCCATGTGCCGGTGAAAATGCGGATCAGTTCGGCCACCGCGATCGTAGCCATGCTGAAATAGTGACCGGTGAGACGAAAGGTCGGCATGCCGATGATGATGGCAAGCACGACGCTTGCAGCAATTCCGATCGGGATGCCTGCCATCGGCGGCCAGCCGAGCAATTGGTAGAACAATAGCGGCGCGTAGGCGCCGAGACCGAAAAACATGCTGTGTCCCACGGATATCTGCCCAGCGTAACCGCCGACAATATTCCAGGCGGACGCGGAGATCGCCGCGAGCAGAAACGTCACGCCGATGTCGAGATAAAACGGATTCGTGAAGACAAGTGGGTAGAGCAACAGGCCAACGGCAAATACGGCAATACCCAATCTCGTAGGCGAGAGTCGTTTCACGCTCTACCCATCAGGCCTTGCGGTCGCAACCAAAGCAACACGGCGAACAGCGCATAGACGACGATATCCTTATAGATCGGGCCCAGCCAGAACGCCGAAACGGACTGGATAAGACCGATGATCAAGCCTGCGTACATGGCGCCAGGAACGCTGCCAAAGCCTCCGAGCGCAACGACGACGAAGGCGATCAGACCGAATGTCTCGCCGACCGAGGGCGACCAGGGATAGGCGGTCGCCATCAGCGCGCCCGCAATTCCGGCGGCGCTGGCCGACAATCCCCAGGCCAATGCCTGCATGCGGTCCGGTCGAATTCCCATCAGCATGGCGGCGGTGCGGTCCTCGGAAACCGCGAGCAGACGGCTACCGACTGTCGTGCGCGTGAGCAGAAGATGCAGCACGATCGTCAGGGTGATGGCAAGAAGGCCGGCGATCAGCTGCGGAATCGGCAACCAGATCCCGCCGACATCGACGCTGCCGGAAAGCCACGTTTCCGGCAGCGACACGAAGTTTGCGGAGAAGATCCAGAACGCGGTGTAACGCAGCAATAGCGCGAGGCCGAACGTGGACAGGATCTGGGCTAGCATCGGCCCGCGCAGAACATGGCGTATCAGGCTCGCATAGACCGCCACTCCCAGGAAGAACAGGAGCAGAGCCACCGCCAAGCCGAAGACTGCCGGACCGCCGCCCAGCCAGACCACGACCAGCAGCGCCGCATACATTCCCAACATGACGAATTCGCCGTGCGCGAAGTTGATGAAGTTCATCATTCCCCAGATCAAGGTGAGGCCTGAGGAAAAAAGCGCGTAGATGGCCCCCAACAGGAGGCCACCGACGACGACTTGCACCAGCAGCATCGATTATTTCGCCCAGCCGGCCATCGGCCATTGAAGTTGAGCAGTGGCCGCTTTTTCGGGCCACACGAGGTCATAGGCCTTGCCGTGGAGCTGGATGAGATAGGTCGAAGCGAGAATGTTCTGGCCGGTATGATCGAACTTGACGCCCTGATAGCCCATCATCAACTGCTCCGGCTTCAGATCGGTCTCAGTCAGTGCGACGCGAATTTTCTCAGGGTCCGTCGAGCCGGCGCGGTTGATGGCGTCGGCAAGCGCAAAAAAGCTCTGCATATTGCGCGCGCTGGTATCGTCGAGGTCGCGACCGGTTTTGGCCTTGTACATTTCATTGATCTTATAGGTGACCGATCCCGGTTTACCGATCGCCCATGCGCTGCGATTCATGACGCCCTGCGCGATATCGGCGACAGCTGGAATGAACGATGGGTCCGAGAATCCCGTATCATCGCCGATGATCATTGGCGGCTTGTAATCGAGATTCTTGAGCGTTTTCATATACAAAATCGAGTCGGCCGTGTAGCTGATAAAGATCACGACGTCGGGTCGTTTTTCCTTCAATTGCAGCACCTGAGCCGAGACGTCGGTCGAGCTCGCGCTGTAGGGGATGCGAATAGCGACGGGAATGTTCGCCTTCTTGGCCTCCTCCGCGATCGCATCGGCAACGGAGGTGCCATAGTCCGTGTTTTCGTTAACGATGGCGATCGAGTCGATCTTTTTTCCCTGCTGCTTCATATCGGCAAAGAAACGCATGTACGTGCGAGCATAGTCGCTGGCGATCGGGGTACCGCGGAACACCCATTTGAAGCCGCGACCGGTGATGTTGAGCGCGGCCGATTCGCCGACCATGAACGGAACGCCGTAGCGCTCGGCAACCGCCGTTGCCGTAAAGCTGCACGACGATTGATAGGCACCCATCAGGACATTCACTTTGTCTTGCGTGATGAGACGCGTCGCAAGCTGTTGCGCAAGCGAGGGATTGCCTTGATGGTCGGCGAAAACGAGTTCGAGCTTGGCGCCGCCGAGATTCGGCAGTCCGGCGGTTTTCGCGAGCGGCAGATCGCCCAATTCCGGATGTGCGTTGTTGACGATGTCGGCCGCGACCTCGGCCGCCGCCTTCGACGCCTGGCCCGCGGCAGCCGCATTGCCCGTCAGCGGCCAAATAATTCCGATCTTCACCGCATCGGCCGCCCCGGCGGGGCGTGCGCCGAAGAGCAGCAGGCAGGCCGCGACGGCGGCGGCGGACTTCATCCATGACCGGTCCATGCGTTTCCTCCCGTTTGTGCCGGCGGCGGAAATGCCGGCATTGAATTGGCAGCAAGACGTCGCTAGTGTGGTCAGATGTCTGACCACGTTAAGAAGCGCCGCGAACGCTGTCAATCGAGCGAGCGCGGCCGGCGGACATTAGGAGAAGGCGGCCGGATGGGACAGCCGAGGATGAGTCGTGAGCCACTACTATGACGTGACGATCATCAGCGTGCGGCCCGGAACCCATCCGAGGACGGCAGCCGCGCTCGAGGATGGCCTGTCCGGCGCCCCGGGATTTCTGGGGTGCTGGTATTCCGAGATCGGCGCCCTCAATCGGATCCTGATCATCCGCCAGGTGGACGACGTTGCCGCCGACCTTGCCTGGCGCGCCGCGGTGCTCAACTCGGGCGATCCGTTCGGCATCGGTCAATTCGTGACGGGCCTGTCGATGGATACATACACTGCCTTCGATTTCCTGCCGCCGCTGCAGGCCGGAGAATTCGGGCCCTATTACGAGGTGCGCAGCTATGTGCTCAAGCCCGATGGTCTCGGCCCAACGCGTGCGCTGTGGCGCGAGTGGGTACCGCGGCGCGTCGCGGTTTCTCCCCTCCTCACGGCGATGACATCGGTGAGCGGAACGGTGGCGCGTTTCATGCATATCTGGCCCTACAAGACGCTCGACGAACGCGCGAGGCTAAGGGCGAAGGCGGTCGCCGAGAACCTATGGCCTCCGCGCGGCGGCCCGGACCATCTTCTCGAGCAACAAACCGACATCTATCTGCCCTTTGCGTTTTCGCCGTTACGATGATGCGGTTGCATCGTGGGTCGGACCGAAAGCCGGCGAATAGCCGCGCTCCCATTTGTTGGCGTTTTGCTGCGGCAGGATCGGCGGCGAACCTAACGGCTGCTAGAGCTGCTCCGCGTTGAGATAGGCGAACCGGGCGCCGCAAAAGGCGCAGACCGCGCCCAAGCCCAACACGACGAGGCCGACGATGACGCCCGCCGTGCCGCCGTTACTGTCCATCTTGCTCATGAGGCCCCCGGCGGTTGCGGCGACGAAGACAAGTGCGATCAAGAAGCGGCGCGCCAGGCGGTAGACGAAATCGCGGCCGCGCGCCGCCGCAATGAGATAGGCACCGGCGCCCCAACCGCCGATGAAACCGGCGCTGGCAACCGCCCACCAGGCTAGCGCCGCGATCGTCGCGGGTCGTTCGTCGGCGTCCCCGCGCAGCGCCGTATCGAGCCCGCCGCCAAGAATGGTCAGCGCGATATGGACCACCAAAGCGGCGAATACCCCGCAGGCGATTGCAGCGGCATAGTGCAGACGGCGAAGGGTGTCGGCGTGCATGGGGAGGCCTGTGCGGTCGACACTATCGCCGTTACGCTTCCGCGCCAAGCATGGTGAACGGTGTCGGCCGCCGGCGCGTTTAACCTGGGCGAGCGACGAGGCCCGCGATGGCGTCTGACGAGATCATTGAAAGCGACATCCCGGCGCGGCTCGACCGGCTGCCTTGGGGTCGGTTCCACACGCTTGTGGTGGCGGCGCTCGGAATCACCTGGATTCTCGACGGGCTCGAAGTGACGCTTGCCGGCGCTCTCGCCGGCGCGCTGAAGGAAAGCCCGACACTCAAGTTCACCAATACGGATGTGGGTCTCGCGTCGAGCGCTTATCTCGCCGGCGCTGTCCTGGGCGCTTTGTTCTTCGGCTGGCTTACCGACCGGCTCGGCCGCAAAAAACTGTTTTTCACGACGCTGACGGTTTACCTCATCGCCACCGCGGCAACGGCCCTGTCATGGAATGTCGGGAGTTTTTCCCTATTCCGCTTCGTGACCGGTGCGGGAATCGGCGGCGAATATGCCGCAATAAACTCCGCGATTCAGGAGCTGATCCCGGCGCGTGTTCGCGGCTGGAGCGACCTTTGCATCAATGGCAGCTTCTGGGTGGGGGCGGCGATGGGCGCGCTCGGCTCGCTGGTGCTGCTCGATCCGCGCCACGTCGCCCCCGACCTTGGCTGGCGAATGGCTTTTCTGATCGGCGCAGGCCTGGCGCTGGTTATCTTCTTCATGCGGTTCTGGCTGCCCGAGAGTCCTCGTTGGCTGATGACCCACGGTCGCGCCGCCGAAGCCAACCGCGTGGTCGAGGCGATCGAAGCGGATTTTGCGACTCTCCCGCCGGCAAAAGATCTGCCGCGCGCACGACTACGTACTCGCACCTCGACGCCGCTGTGGGAGGTGGCACAGACATTGTTCTCCCGTCATCCGCGGCGTACCGGGGTTGCGCTCGCCTTGATGGCGGCGCAGGCATTTTTCTATAACGCCATCTTTTTCACTTTCGCGCTGGTGCTCACCGATTTCTATGACGTGCCCTCCGACCGGGTCGGTTGGTATCTTCTGCCCTTCGCAGCGGGAAATTTTCTCGGGCCGGTGCTAATCGGTCGCCTTTTCGACACGCTAGGCCGCCGATCGATGATCGCTTTAACTTATATCATCTCCGGTTTGTTGCTGGCCGGAGTAGGTGTTTTGTTCTCGTGCCGATTGATTGACGCAGACACGCTGACGCTTGCGTGGATGGTGGTGTTCTTTTTCGCGTCGGCCGCGGCAAGCTCGGCTTATCTCACCGCAAGCGAGATCTTCCCGCTCGAAATACGGGCCCTCGCGATCGCTTTCTTTTATGCGATTGGTACCGGCATCGGCGGCGTTGTTGCCCCGGCCTTGTTCGGCGTATTGATCGACACCGGCTCGCGCCTGAGCGTGTCCGCCGGCTATCTTCTCGGCAGCGTGTTGATGATCCTTGCCGGTCTCATCGCCTGGCGCTGGGGGATTGCGGCCGAACGCAAGCCGCTCGAGGCGGTGGCAAGGCCGTTGACCTTCGTTGATGCCGACTAACCCGATTTACGTTGCGCGCGCTGCCAACACCGCTTCCGCGGCCGACAGACCCGTCAGATATGCGCCGTGGGCGGTGGAAAAATCGTGCGGCGAACAGGCCTCGCCGGCGAAAAACAGGCGGTTGTCGACCGGCGCGGCAAGCTTGGCGCGGTCGCCCGCATGATCCGGCAATGCGGAGGAGTAGGAACCGCGCGCGAAAGGGTCCTGGCCCCAGCGATGAATGCGGAGTGGGGTCAGGCGCTTGGCGAATGCGTTGCCGAAGATGCCCGTGAGTTCGCCAACCGCAAAATCGAAAAAGGCATTGTCGCCGCCTGCTTCGAGGCAGGCGGCGTTGCGGCCGCCAAGATAGGCTTCGATCATCGGCCGTCCGAACGGGCGTAGGTGGTAGGCGCCAGTCTCGACGCGGTCGGTACGGCCGAACACCCGGCTGTCCTTGGGAAACTCTTCGGCGTGCCGCAGCGCGATAAACAATTTGTCGGCAAGTCCGAGCGGGAGACCCCGAGCGGCCTCGATCTTTGCCGGCAGTGCGGGCGCAAATCTGAGCGTCTCATCGGCGAGGAGGTCCGTCGGGACCGTGATGATCACCTGATCCGCTGCAAGCGTGCCGCGTTCGGTCTCGATCCTGAGACGCGTACCGCTATGGTCGATGACGCGCGCGGCGCATTCGAGCGTTACCGGCAATTCCGCTCCGTGCGCGACGATGGTCGCGCCGTAGCCTTCGACAATTCGCCAGTTGACATTGGTGGCACCATAGTTGTTGAGATCGTGCGCCGACACCAAAGGCAATTCTACGCCGCTAATGTAGGTATTGATTGCGCCGATCAGGCCGTTCCAGCGGCAACCCGGTTCCAGCAGTTCGGAGGCCGGCCGGTCGGGTCCATTTCCCGACGCGCGCACGCGATCGAAGAAGGCATTCAATGCGTCGATGAATTGCTCCTGCTCCTCGATCGGAAAGCCGTGGGGCAATGACGGTTTTTCGGCCCATGGCGGCGGCGTCTTGTCGAGCGTACGGCCTTGCGATTCGGCAATTGCGACCCAGGGATTGCGATCGGCCGAGTGAAGCCAGCCGCAGCCGAGATCGAGCGGGTAACCACCACAGGTCGCCGTAAACGCGCGCCCGCCAAGCCGCGCGCGCGCCTCGATAAGTCTACAGCGCACGCCGGCCTCTTGCAGCCGACGCGTCGCCGCGATGCCGGCCGCGCCACCGCCGATCACCACGACATCGACATCGCCATTTGCCATGTGCGGCAATCTATTATCGACGCACGTCTGCGCAAGCGAAAAACGGGAGACTGCCCACCAAAGTCTGATCAGTACCCGAGGCTTGGCATCGGCGGTTGGCTCGGTTAAGCCACACAAAGGTCATTCGGGAGACGGCGGCAATGAAATTTGCGCATTTCTCGCATGTTTGGGCAAAACCCGGCATGACGCCGCACGAGCGCTATTTGCAATTGTGGCGCGAGCTTGCGCTCTGCGACGCGCTTGGCTTCGATTATTCCTTTTGTGTCGAGCACCACTTCCGGCCCGATGAAAGCTGGATGTCGTCGCCCAGTCTCTATGCCGTTGGTGCGGGCGCGCATACGAAGCGCATGCGGGTCGGACCGATGGGGTACATTGTGCCGCTTTATCATCCTCTGCGGCTCGCGGAGGAGATCGCGATCGTGGATCAAATGTTGGGCGGACGGCTTGAGCTCGGACTGGTGCCGGGCATCAGCCCCGATTATTTTAAGCCGTTCGGGGTTGATTACAATTTTCGCAAATCGCCAACGCTCGAATTTGTAGACTATATCCGTGCCGCTTTCGGGGAACAGCAGCCATTTTCGTTTCACGGCGAGAACCACAGAACAGAGGCGGCGGAACTGGCGGTTCGGCCGCTGCAGAAGCCGCATCCCCCGCTGTGGATGATGAGCCGCGATCCCCAGACTCTCGCGTTTTGTGCCAAGAACGGCGTCAATCCCGGCTACTTTCTGGTTTATCCGCGCGCCGATGCGGCGCCGCGATACCGCGTTTTCCTCGACGCGTGGGCGAAGGCGGGATGGCCGAACAAGCCGAAGATCGCCTATTGCACGATCATCTATGTTGACGAGAACGATGACAGGGCGCTCGAGGTGGCGCTGAAGCGCGCCGCGCGCGCCTATGAAGGTTTTCTTCCGAAGCCGAAGCCGGGCGAGACATTCGAAGACCGCGTGCGCGAGCATGCCAGGAAATTCATCGGTCGCGGCGAGCCAGGCGCATCGGAAATCATGGCCAATCTGTTCGATCCCGACTATCTGATGAAGCACGATCTTGTGTTCATCGGTTCGCCCGAGACGGTGGCCGCGAAGATTCGCAAGACCGCGGAGGCAGGCGTTTATAACGTCTGCATGGGCGAGTTCAACTTCTCCGACCTGCCCGAAGCCGACCTGATGCGATCGATACGCCTGTTCGGCGAGAAAGTTATACCGGCGCTGCGCGATTACGAGCCGTTTTAGCGCCTGACCGCCGAGGTTGGGCGCCGCTCACGCGGCCGCCTGCGCAGCGCCAAGCTCGGGTCGCGCCTGGAGTCTTGCTTCGTTGAGCTTCCAAATTGCGAAACATACGACGGCGCCCGCCGCGAAGGGCAGAGCGGACCACATGTAGAGTTTCTCCACCGGCAATCCGACAAATAGCGCGCCGACGAGCGGCCCGATAATCGAGCCGACCCGACCGACGCCCAATTCCCAGCCGGAGCCGTTCGCCCGCAGCGACGTGGGATAGACCAATGCGCCCGCCACGTTGATGCCGGTTTGGATACCGAGCACGCAGAAGCCGGCGAAAAAAGTTGCAAGCGCGAGTGCCGCCGTCGACGTGAGGCCCGCATAGCCGATCGATGCAACAATCGGCACCGTGACCACAAACACGACCGCGATGGCAAAGAACCGATATTTGTCGAACCACCGCGCGAGCAAAAGCGAGCCGACCGTCCCGCCGACCTGGATCATGGAACCGGCGAGGGCCCCAACCGACGACGGCAGCTTCAGCACCTGCATCAAGGTCGGCGTCCACGACAGGAGGAAAAAATAGCCCATCAGATTGAGCGCGAACAGCAGCCACAACAGCGGCGTGATGAGCCACAGCCCCTGACGGAACAGATAGACGGGGTTGAAGCCGGGAAATTGCTGCTCGTCCTCGATCACGAATTTGGCGTTCGGCGGTACCCGGAAGTCGGGGTCGAGGGCGGCGATGGTGCGTTCCATCTTGCGACGCTGGCTTTCATGCAGTGCCATGAACTTGATCGACTCGGGCAGGGTGAACAGGCCGATCAACGCAAGAATGATCGGAATGACGCCGCCCAGCGTGAACAGAATCGGCCAGCCGTGCGTCGGCACCCATGCGCCGGCGACCAGCCCCGGAAGGGCGCCGCCGATCGGTACGAAGCCGACGGCGATCGATGCGAGCGTCGCGCGATATCGGCGCGAGGACGACTCGCTGTTGATGGCAACGACGTTGGGGATGACGCCGCCGATGCCGAGGCCGGCAAGAAGCCGCAGCCAGAACAGTTGATCAAGATTGGTCGACCAGGCGGCGGCCAGAGTGAAGACACCGAACCACATGTTCGAGACGAGCAAGGCCGCTTTGCGGCCGAAACGGTCGCCCACCCAGCCGAACAAGGCCGAACCGAACAGGATGCCGATCAGACTGGCGCTGAACACGGGCCCCAGCCCGCCGGGCCGCAGACCCCATTCCCGGATCAAATGCGGTGCCGCAAATGCGATCGCCGCAATGTCGTAGCCGTCGATCAACGACAGCAGCACGGACCAGAAGATCAGATTGTAGTGGAACGAGCACAAACCGCGCTGATCGAGCAAGCGCGAAACCTCGACGACCGGTTGCTCCGCCATTTCGTCCTCCCCCCGGAATTGCCGCCCCCCATGGACAGCCGCCGCCGCGGCGCCAGCATGCTATGCGAGACCCTGGGCATTGAGAAGCGGCCCCGCATCATGCTCCAGCCCCGCTGATGGGCAGGAGCAGCGCCGACGGGTGGGCGGTGTCATGATGAATGGTGTCGGCGCCGATCTTGTCGGGCCGGTAATAATGCACCCAGAGCTGTTCGCTGACGGGCGAATCGCCATTGACAATCTCGAGCCGCAGGCGATGTCCTGCCTTAACGAGATAGGCCATGGGCTCGAGGCTGATCTCGAACTTGTAGATCTCGCCCGGCGTAAGCGGCTGCGGGGCGGTGTGGCTATGATAAGGGACGACGTCGGTCGAGCGTTCCGGGTCGAGTGCACGATGCGAGGCGCGCAGCCATCCGCGCGTTATGAGTTCGGCGAGCGGATTGCCCCCTTTCGCGCGATCCTCGGCCGATTGCGGAAATTGGTCCGATAGCTTGATGAAGAAATCGGTGTCGCGCGCCGTCGACGATGCATAGAGAACCACCTTGCCGGGGCCGGCGATCTCCATGTCTTTCGCAAGCGGCGCGCTGGTGAAAGTGAGAACGCGCCGTACCGGGTCGAAGCCGCCGCGGGGTCCTTCCGGGCCGAACCCGACCACGCCCGCAACCCAGCCGGGATCCGGATAGTGGTAGGTGGTCGCCGCAGGACCGCTCGCGGGCTGCGGTGCCAGCCCGCCATCGTTGAGTGACACCACGCTGCCCGTCGGCAATCCGTTCAACAGCCAGCGCACGTATTTCGTTCCCGGCGGCGGCCAACTCTCCGCACTCCGCACGATGTTCGTGCCGCGCACGGCGTATTCCACGTTGGGGCGCGAGGGATAATCGGTGCTGATGCCTTTGAGATAGTAGTCGTAGAAGGGCAGCATCACGCGTTTGTGGAAGTCGACGCTAGCGAATTCGGCCGCCGCCGCCCAGGCGTTCGGCGCTCCCGACATGCGCAGTTTCTTCGGTCCCTGCGCGAGGGCATAGCCGTCGATGTTGCCGCGTGTATGCAGTTGGATCTTGCCCCAGACGCCGCTCGAATAGAGAGGAACCTTGATCCGCTCGAGTACCTCCCGGGCACTGCGTTCGCGCCAAAAATCGTCGAACAGCGGATGCGCGGCACATAGAGCCCCGAGATCCGTCGTCTGCTCCCGCGCCGGGCCCTCGGCGGGGAAGCGGTTGATGAAGCGGTTCTGGTACCACCAGTAGCCCGGGAAGAAATCGCAAGGAATGCCGCCGTGATACACACCCGCGCGATAGACGTCGGCAAGACCGTCGTGTGCGGCAAGACACGCCAGACTCGGCGGCGCCAAGGCGCCCATAAACCATTGCAGCATGCAGTAATAGGACTGTCCGATGCCGCCAACCTTGCCGTTGCACCACGTTTGCCTGCCGATCCACTCAATCACGTCATAAAGGTCTGCCTGCTCGTTCTTGCCCATGAATTCGAACACGCCGCCGGAGCGTCCGCTGCCGCGCACGTCCATGTGCACATAGGCGTAACCTTGTTCGACGTACCATGCGATGGGCCCGGTTTCGCGCCAGAGAAATTGCGCGCTTGCCGGCAAGCGGTTGTTGTCGAAGCGATAGGGCGACGCCGCCAGCAAGGCCGGATAAGGTCCGGACCCTTCGGGACGATAGATCCGTGCCGCGATCGGGGTGCCGTCGCGCACGGTGATCGAGACGATGTCGTCGATCATGGATGCAGCTCAACAAGGCGAGGCGAGAACTCGACACAGGTCGGCGCAGGACGACGCATGCAATGCGCCGCGTGTTTGCGAACTAATCTTGCCGACTTGCGCGGGCACGGGCGAATCCGAGGTCACTGGATCTGCTGGATCTTCGCGTCCCTGATGACGCGCGCCCACTTCTCCACCTCTTTCCTGATATAGGCCGAGAATTCCTCGGGCGTGTCTGCCACCACGTCGAACCCAAGCTGCGCGCATTTGGCTTGGACATCGGGCAGCGCCATCACTTCGACGATGGCATCGTGCAGTTGCTTGACGATGGCCGGCGGCGTGCCGGCGGGCACGAAGATGCCCTGCATGGTCTCGGATTCCTGCCCCGGAACGCCGGCTTCGGTCATGGTCGGCACGTTGGGCAAGGCGGCGGACCGTTTGGCCGAGGTGACTGCGAGCGCGCGCAATTTCCCCGCTTGCACCATCGGCGCGGCCGGAGGCAAGGCGCTGAAGGCGATCGGAGTGTGGCCGGCGATCGCCGACTGCATCGCCGGCCCCGCGCCTTGGAAAGGTACGCTTGCGGCATCGAGCTTGAAACTGAGCTTGAACAACTCGGCCGCGAGCTGCGGCGTCGTGCCAATGCCGGGATTGGCGATGGTGTATTTGCCCGGCTCCTTGCTGAGGAGCGCGATAAGCTCTTTCACCGACCTTGCCGGTATCGAGTCGTGCACGACCAGCACATTGGGGGTGGCTGCCGCCCGTGTGACCGGGGCAAAATCCTTGTAAGGATCATAGGGATTATGGGCGTAAAGGCTCGGATTGACCACGAAGCTCGAACTGGCGACGAGGATCGTGTAGCCGTCGGGGGCGGCTTTGGCAGCCATCGCCATGCCGATATTCCCGCCGGCTCCCGCGTGGTTCTCGACATAGAACTGCTGCTTGAAGCGGTCAGACAATTTCTGCGCGATGAGCCGTGCCATGACGTCCGTCGGCCCCGCAGGCGCAAATGGCACGATTAGCTTGACCGGTCGCTCCGGAAAGTCGGCCGCGGATACGGGGCTTGCCGCGGCCAGCAGGGCGACGGCGCTCAGAACCAAAGCAAACGGCGATCGCATGGGTATCCTCCGCACGGTTGCGGTTCTATCGTAGCAACGCGTCGGGGCATTGGACCAGCAGGTCTTGCATTCCCGACGCTGCCGAGGCTCAATTCGCCGCCGCAGCGATGCTTATTTTTCATCAGAGGAAATTCGATGCCTGCTCGAAAGATCACGCGAGAGGATCTGCGCAAGGCCGCCGAACGATACAAGAACTGGGGCAAGTGGGGTCCCGACGACGAAATCGGCACGCTCAATTACACGACGCCCGAGGACATCGTCGCCGCCGCCCGGCTCGTGAAAAAAGGCAAGGTCATCTCGCTCGCGCTCAATTTTGATCACACTGGCCCGCAGGGTGCAAAGAGCAACTATCCGGCGATGGGACGGACCAACCCGATCCATACCATGCTCCGCACCGGCACCGACGCCTATGCCGGCGTGCTCGACAAGCGAGGGATCCGCGCCGCCGACGACATGGTGACCATGCCGCTGCAGTGCGGCACGCAATGGGACGGGCTCGGCCACGTCTTCTATGAAAACTATATGTGGAACGGCTACGACTGCCGCGAGGTGACGAGCGCCGGCGCGCAGAAATGCGGCATTGAAAAGACCAAGAACAAGATGGTGGGTCGCGGCGTGCTGCTTGATGTCGCCCGCTACAAAGGCGTGGAATGGCTCGACGACGGCTACGGAATCACCAACGACGACCTCTTCAATACCGCGAAAAAGCAGAACGTCGCGCTCCGGCGCGGCGATTACATTATCGTGCGCACCGGCATGATGGAACGCTGCCAGAAACTCGGTAGCTGGGACGGCTATCCCGGCGGCGATGCCCCCGGTCTCGCCTTCGAGACGCTCGAATTTATCCAGAAGACCGAACTCGCGGCACTTGCCACGGATACCTGGGGCTGTGAGGTGCGCCCGAACGAGAGCGAAGAAGGCATCAACCAGCCCTGGCATTGGATTACGATCCCGATCATGGGCATGACCATGGGGGAGATCTTTCAGGTGAAGGAACTGGCCGACGATTGCGCCGCCGACGGCGTCTACGAATTTTTGTTCGTCGCGCCGGCGCTTCCCATTACTGGCGCGGTGGGCTCGCCGGTCAACCCGCTCGCCATTAAATAGCGGTCGGGCGCCGGTGGTCGGCGCAGGCCGCCGGGTTTATCCCGACGCGTGCGGTCGGCGATCGAACCGAGACGCGAGGCCCCCGGCGCAGCGCTCCCGCCCCGCGGATGAATGAAAAAAACGAGGAGTATGTTGGCGATGCCGAAGCCCTATCCGGTAACCCGCAGCGAGGCCGAATGGCGCAGGATCCTGACGCCCGAGCAGTATGCGATCATGCGCGAACATGGAACGGAACCGCCCGGCAGTTGCGCGCTCCTGCACGAGAAGCGGGCGGGAACCTTCTACTGCGCCGCCTGCAGTCAGCCGCTGTTCGCGTCCAAGCGCAAGTTCGAGAGCGGGACGGGCTGGCCAAGCTTTAACGATCCCATTCCGGGTGCGGTTGAAACGGAGACCGACACCAGCCATGGCATGATACGGACCGAGGTCCATTGCAGCCGCTGCGGCAGCCATCTCGGCCATGTCTTCCCTGATGGGCCGCCTCCGACCGGACTACGGTATTGCATCAACGGCGTGGCACTGAACTTCAAGCCCGCTTGAGCGCCGGATGACCACTCCGGGGCACAATGCCAAGCGCGTGGGCGCCGAGGTGCTCGCCGATATGCTGGCGGGCTATGGCGTTACCCATGTCTTCATGGTGCCGGCGGTCCTGAGGCGGACTTTCGCCGAAATGGAACGCCGCACGAGGATCGCGCGCATTCACTGTCACGGCGAAAAAGCGGCGGCCTACATGGCCGACGGCTATGCACGCGCGTGCGGTAGGCCCGGTGTCTGCGCGGCGCAGGTTGTCGGCGCGCTCAATCTTGCCGCAGGTCTGCGCGACGCCTATCTCGCGCATTCGCCGGTGATTGCCTTCACCGGTGGTCGCGATCCCAAGACCAAGTTTCGCAAGGTCTATCAGGAGGTGGACGACATGCCGGCTTTCGAGCCGGTGACCAAGTTCAACGCGACGCTCGACGATGTATCGCGCATCCCCGATATGCTGCGGCAAGCATTTCGCGTCGCTACCTCCGGCACGCCGGGTCCGGTGCATCTCCAGTTTCGGGGAAACGAAGGTCAGATCGACGTCGAGGAGACCGACGTTGAGCCTCTGGTGGAGCCGCAGTTTGCCCGTGTGCCGCCATTCCGACCGCAGCCCGAGGCCGCACACGTGCAGGCGGCGCTCGATCTCCTGCAGCGCGCGGAGCGACCGATCTTCGTCGCCGGCGGCGGCGTGCGCGCGTCCAATGCCGGGCGCGAGCTCGTCGCACTTGCGGAAGCGTTGAATATTCCGGTCGCCACCTCGCTCAACGGCAAGGATAGCATCCCGGCTACGCACCCATTGTCGATCGGTGTGGTCGGTACCTATTCGCGCGAAAGCGCCAACCGCGCGGTGAGCCGCGCCGATCTCGTCTGCTTTGTCGGAACGGAAACGGGCGGGATGACCACGCATTTCTGGACGGTCCCCAGGATCGGCACTCCCGCGATTCAGATCGACATCGCGGCGGAAGCATTGGGCCGAAATTATCCTTTGCGGGCGGGCGTGCTCGGCGATGCGCGGGCCGTGCTCGCGGCGATGCTGGCAAGCGCCGACGCGTCCACCGCGGCAAAGCGCGCATCCTGGCTGCGGGAAATCGCCGCCTTGCGCGAGGAATGGTACACGAAATACCGGGACGACTTGCATTCCGAGGCTGTGCCCATTCATCCGGCGCGCATATGCCACGAGTTGACGCAGTCAATGCCGGAGGACGCGATCGTTGTGGTTGATACCGGCCACGCAGGGATGTGGATGGGCGGCATGTATGATCTGCGCACGCCCAATCAGAGCTATATACGCAGCGCCGGCCATCTCGGTTGGGCCTTTCCAGCGGGGATCGGCGCCAAGGCGGCCTGCCCCGAACGGCCGGTGGTGGTTTTCACCGGCGATGCCGGCTTCTGGTACCATATCGCGGAAGTCGAGACCGCGGTGCGCTGGAACATTGCGTCGGTCACGATCGTCAACAACAACGGCGGCGGCAATCAAAGCAAGCGCGGTTTCGACCGCGCCTATGGCGGAACGCAGACACAAAAAGCACGCGAATTGTGGACCTACCGGCCCACGAATTTTGCCCGACTGGCGCAGGAAATGGGCGCGCTCGGCATCCGCGTCGAGCGTGGCGCCGACATTGCGCCCGCGCTCGCTCATGCGCTTGCCGCCCAACGACCGGCCGTGATCGACGTCGCGACCGACATCGACGTCATGGCGCCTGTCGCCGTTGCTTGATCGAACCTCCGCGAACGAATTTTTGATCCAGTGCGCAGGGAACCCGGGGGTTCCGTCGCAGCTATTGCGCCATGGGAGGGCGCGATGGCGGATTCTCGTCCAAATTCGGCTACAGGGTCCTGTCGATCGATGCATTTTTTTTGGAGACGAAGGTATCCGGAGGCGAAGGGGGTTCCCCCTGTCTGACGTGGCGTGACACGGGCCTGGCCTCCGGTTCCAGTCGGAGTTGACGTGCGATAGGTGCATGCAGACGGAACGCCGTGCGGCCATTCGATTATTGAAGCTGATGATGGCGGCATCACTCGTGCTGCCGACGACGCTGTTTGGTTTTGGCGCCTGGATCAGCTACCGCAATTTCGAGCAGGTCGCCGACGAGCGCATCGATCGGCTGCTCGACATTCTGCACGAACATGCGCTTAAGGTCCTGCAGATCGTTCAGGTGACCCTGGGCGAGGTCGATGCGATCACCCACTCCATGTCGGACGACGAGATTCGTCTCAATGAGGGACCGCTCCACGAGCGGCTTAAAGAGACCGTCGACGCCTTGCCGCAGGTGCAAAGCGTGATGATCATCGATCGGGACGGTCATCCGTTGGTGTCGTCCAGCGTTACGCCGGTGTCAAGGAATCTCAATTTCTCCGACCTCGACTACTTCAAGGTCCAAACGCAGCGGAACGCCGGGCTTTTTGTGAGTGCGGTGCATTCCCCACGCATGGCCGGCATCGACAGCGACTTCTTTGCGGTGTCGCAGCGCCGTTCTTCCGACGACGGAAATTTCAACGGCATTGTATCGGTCGCGCTGTTGCCGAGCTATTTTGACGCCTTCTATGCGCGGTTAGGTCGCGGCGAAGGCGGCTATTTCGCGTTGGTGCGCGACGACGGCAGCTTTCTGGCGCGGATTCCTTTGCCGAAGACACGATTTGCCAAACTCAACGATCACAGCGAGTTTCGTCGTGGCGTCGCGCGTGGGCTTGCGAGCCATGTTTTCACTGTCGATTCCCAGATCGATGGCGTAGAACGCCGCATCGGCTATCGCAAGCTGGCCGGTTTTCCGCTCTACGTAATGGCCGGAAGCGAGCGTTCAGCGACGATCAGCGAATGGCTGGACTATCTGGCGACACATTTGATCTTCGGCATTCCGGCAACGGCGTTTTTGTTTTCGGGATTGGCACTGGCGCTGCGGCGTACGAAGCGACTCTACGAGGAGGCCGACCGTCGCGAAGCGGCCGAGGTTGCGGTGCGCCAGGCTGAACGTCTCAAGGCGCTCGGCCAGCTTACCGGCGGCGTCGCGCATGATTTCAACAATCTGCTCATGATCATCAGCGGTAACGTCGAGCGCCTGCGCAACGAGTTAAGCGATCTCAAATATTTACGCCTGCTCGACATGATCGCCACCGCGACGCGGCGGGGCGAGACCCTCACCCGGCAATTGTTGACCTACTCGCGCCAGCAGACGCTCACGCCGCAGGTGATCGATCTGTCGCAGCGCCTGCCTTTGATTCGGGATTTGTTGCTGCGATCGCTGCAATCAAACGCCAACATCGAGATCAAGGTTGAGGTACCGGACGCGGTATGTGCGGTCAGGGTCGACCCCGGTGAATTCGAGCTCGCGATTCTCAACCTCGCGGTCAATGCCAAGGACGCGATGCCCCGTGGCGGCACGCTGTCGATTCGTGCAAGACCCGTGACCCTCAAGGGCGAGGCGAGCGAGGAGGGGCTTGCGGGCGAGTTCGTTGCCGTGCGTGTGTCGGATACCGGCGAGGGTATTTCGCCCGAAGTGCTGCAACGCGTATTTGAACCGTTCTTCACCACCAAGGAGGTGGGCAAGGGCACGGGGCTAGGCTTGAGCCAGGTCTACGGATTCGCGCAGCAGAGCGGAGGCACCGCGACCATTACGAGCACCGTCGGGCGCGGCACGGCGGTAACGATCTATCTGCCGCGTTCGAACGAGGTTCCCGAGGCGCTCTCGCAGTCGCAGCAGATCACGGTGCCGGCGGTGAAGGCCGCCGGCACCGTCCTCCTCGTCGAAGACAATGCTGACGTGGCCGAGGTCGGCACCGGTTATCTTCGACAACTCGGCTACCGTGTGCGCAGTGTCGCCGATGCTCAAGCGGCGATGGCAGCGCTGCAGCTCGACCCCCGGGTCGATCTGGTGTTCTCCGACATCCTGATGCCGGGCAACCGGAACGGGCTCGACCTTGCGCGGCAGATTCGCGAGCGTTTCCCGCACATCCCGGTGCTGCTGACGACGGGCTACAGCGCGAGTGCGCAGGAAGCCGTCCGCCACGGTGTCGTGGTACTGCAAAAGCCTTATGATCTCGAGGGATTGCGCCAGCACATCGCCGAAGCGGTGAAGACGGCGAGCCTGCGCCGCTCGGCTGCGGCGGCGGAATAGCAAAGGCGATTCGAATCCATGATCCGGTACCGATCTCCGTCTTTGCGTGGCACGCTGCGCCGCGCGCAGGCGAGGCGATGGAATCGATCCCGTCCGTAGCGACCGCGCTTCAGGCTTCGCCGATCTCGCGCAGAATCTCGGCCGTGTGCTCACCAAGCAACGGGGCCGGGCGATCCGACGCCGCGCGCCAGCCGTCCATGACGATCGGCGTGCGTACGCCGGGGATGGAGCCGGTTTTGGCTGCCTTGCTCGGCAGATCGAGCTTCATGCCGCGGTACTTCACCTGCGGGTCGCCGAACACCTGCGCCAAGTTGTTGATCGGTCCGGCGGGCACGCCCTGTGCCTCCAGCTTGGCAAGGAGTTCCTCACGCTTCATTTTGGCGGTCAAGGCCGACAGCTTGTCGACCAGTTCCTGGCGATGTTTCAATCGGCTGGCATTGTCTTTGTAGGCCGGATCCCGCGCGAGATCGGCGCCGCCGATGACATGACAGAATTTGACAAATTGATTGTCGTTGCCGGTGGCGACGATGACATGGCCGTCCGCCACCGGAAATTCCTGATATGGCACGATATTGGGATGCGCATTGCCGATCCGCTTGGGAACCTCACCGGAGACGAGAAAATTTAGCGCCTGATTGGCGAGCACGCCGACGGTGGAATCAACCAATGCAGTGTCGATGTGACAGCCTTTGCCGGTCTTTTCCCGCTGCGCCAGGGCGGCGAGAATGCCGATCACGGCGTAGCAGCCGGTGAAGATGTCGGAAATGGCGACACCCACCCGCGTCGGCGGGCCGTCGGAGAATCCGGTCAGATCCATCATGCCGCCCATACCTTGCGCCATCAGGTCGTAGCCTGCACGTTTGGCATAGGGACCATCCTGGCCGAATCCCGTCACCGAACAGTAGATCAGCCGCGGGCATTCAGCCGCCAAGCTCTGGTAATCCAGACCGAACTTCGCCAGGCCTCCGACCTTGAAGTTCTCGATCAGAACATCGGAACGCGCGGCGAGCTTGCGCACGATGCGGCGGCCCTCCTCGCTCTCGAAATCGAGCTCGATCGAACGCTTGCCGCGATTGGCGGAGTGAAAATAGGCGGAGCCGATATGCTTGCCGTCGGCTCCTTCGACGAAAGGCGGACCCCAGCCGCGCGTGTCATCTCCGACACCCGCGCGTTCGACCTTGATCACGTCCGCGCCGAGATCGGCCAGCATCTGTCCGGCCCAGGGGCCGGCCAGGATGCGGGCGAGTTCGAGGACGCGCAGACCGGCCAGAGGTTTTGCCATGGATTGATGCTCCCGGTCTTGACGATCGGAATGGTGGGATGCGGGCGGGGTTATAGAGGCAAGTCCGCGGGCTTTCCAGAGCCGGAATCGCCGCGACCCCATGGGCTTGACAGCCGATCGGCCCTCGCGGCTATGGCATAAGGTCGCGCCCGCGTTTAAGGTGGGACAGGGGGTGACGCGGGGATTTTTTCGCTATTCTATCGGGCATCGATCGAATGCGGCGAGCATCCCCGTCGCCAGACCAATCACGACCGAGATGGAGGAATCACCGATGAGGAGCACAAACATCGTTCTGACGGCCGTAGCCGCCGCGGTGCTGCTGACGGCCTCGGCGCAGGCGCAAGTCACCCTGCGGGCGTCCCATCAGTTTCCGGGCGGCAAAGGCGACGTGCGCGACGACATGGTGCAGATGATTGCCAAGGAGGTCGGTGCGGCCAATGTCGGCGTCAACATCCAGGTCTACCCCGGCGCTTCGCTGTTCAAACCCAATGCGCAATGGAACGCGATGGTCGATGGTCAGCTCGACATCTCGCTGTTCCCGCTCGACTACGCGAGCGGCAAGGTCCCCACGTTCAGCGCCACGCTGATGCCGGGTCTGATCCGCAGCCAAGAGCGTGCCAAGCGCATCAACAATTCGCAATTCATGAAGGACGTCCGCGCGGAGATCGAGAAGCATGGGGTCATCGTTCTGTCGGATGCTTGGTTCGCCGGCGGCATGGCGGCCCGGGATAAGTGCATCCAGGATCCCAAGGACATGGCCGGCATGAAGTTCCGCGCTGCGGGGCCAACCTTTGCCGCGATGTGGCAGGCGGCCGGGGCGAGCATCGTAAGTCCGCCGTCGAATGAAATTTACAACGCATTCCAGACCGGTGTTGTGACCGGCACCGACACCAGCCTCGGCACGTTCGCCTCGATGCGGCTTTACGAAGTGACCAAGTGCCTCACGGCACCCGGCAACAACGCGCTCTGGTTCATGTATGAGCCGGTGTTGATGTCAAAGAAGAGCTTTGAGAAGCTCAACAAGCAACAGCAGGACGCCGTCATCAATGCGGGCAAGAAGGCACAGGCCTATTACGAGTCCAAGGCCGAGGATGTGAACGAGGAAGCGATCAAGGCCTTCCGCGATCACAACGTCAAAGTTGTCACGCTCAACGATGCGGAGTACCAAGCCTGGATCGAGATTGCCAAGAAAAGCTCCTATGCCAAATTCGCCAAGGACGTGCCGAACGGTCAAAAGCTGATCGACGAGGCGC
This sequence comes from Pseudolabrys sp., assembly GCA_019689975.1. GTDB lineage: Bacteria > Pseudomonadota > Alphaproteobacteria > Rhizobiales > Xanthobacteraceae > Pseudolabrys. The sequence continues at coordinate 40,442 of JADGGK010000008.1, read as the reverse complement.
TCGCGGTGAAATAAAATATAAGACAGGGGTCGGCAGGCGCCACGACCTGCCGACCCGCCCGTCGTCGATCATTCGTCCAATCGTCGCGCCTGCAGCCATCCGACTGTCCATGGACACCTTCATCCGGTCGATCGCTTTCCTTTCGCGCGTCGCCGGCGTCGCCGCCGCGTTTCTCATCGGTTTTGCCGTCATCGTGATCTGCGACATGGTGATCGAGCGCTATCTACTCAACCGCACCACCATCTGGCAGATCGATGTCGTCACCTACGCCATTGTTGCCGCCACCTTCATCGGCAGCGCCTATGTGCTGATGACGCGAGGGCATGTGAACGTGGACGTTCTGCCGCTTCACCTCGGTGGCCGCGCGCGTTATTGGCTCGCATTATTCACCGTCATTCTCGGTATGGCCTTCGTCGTGGTGCTGTTCGTCCTCTGCACGGCTTATTGGTGGGAGGCATGGAGCAAGGACTGGCATTCCGACACGGTGTGGCGCGCACCGTTGTGGATTCCCTACTTCTCGATGCCCGTCGGTCTCGGGTTGCTTGTCCTCCAATACGTGGTCGAGCTCGTCTGCCTCGTCACGGGTCGCGTGCCGCCGTTCGGCATTTCCGAACAGGCCGATGCCGCTGAAATCGCGCGCGAGCAGGCGCGAGAGGCACTCGGAGGTGCAGGGTGAGCCCGACGACTGAGGGTACGCTCGTTCTCATCGTCACTTTGCTGATGCTGCTGTCGGGGATCCCCGTGGCCTTCGGCCTTGGCGCAATCTCCGTCATCTTCCTCCTGGCATTCCAGGGACTCGACAGCATGCATGTCGTGGCGGAGACTTTCTATTCCGGCCTCGACGAGTTCACGCTCGTGGCAATCCCAATGTTCGTGATGATGGGCGCCGCGATCGGTTCCTCGCCCGCCGGCAAGGACCTGTATGAGGCGCTCGATCGCTGGCTTTACCGTTTGCCGGGCGGTCTGGTGCTGTCCAATCTCGGCGCCTGTGCGATCTTTGCGGCGCTCACCGGCTCTTCGCCCGCCTGCTGCGCCGCCATCGGCAAGATGGGCATTCCGGAAATGCGCCGGCGCGGATATCCCGACGAGATCGCCACCGGTTCGATCTGCGCCGGCGGGACTCTCGGTATCCTCATTCCTCCGTCGGTCACGTTCATCCTTTATGGCATCGCGACCGAGACATCGATCGGTCGCCTGTTCGTGGCCGGCGTCCTGCCCGGCATCATGCTCACCGGCATGTTCATGCTCTGGTCAATGTTCGCGATCTGGAGAAGCGGATTCAAATCGCACGCCGCCGACTTCCGTTATTCCTGGAAGGAGAAGTTCTCCGCAATCCCCAAGATTGCGCCGTTCATTCTGATCATCCTCGGCGTCATGTACGCCCTGTACGGCGGCATCGCGACGCCGTCGGAAGCCGCGGGGGTCGGCGCAGCGCTGTGTCTCGTTCTGGCGATCGCGATCTACAAGCTTTGGCAACCGGCGCAGGTCTGGCAGATCCTGCGCGACACGATGCGCGAGTCGGTGATGATCCTCACCATCATCGCCGCCGCCGTGCTGTTCGGCTACATGCTTACGTCGCTTTATCTTACCCAGACGCTGGCGCAGGCGATCGCCGACGCGCATTTCAACCGCTGGGTGCTGATGTTCATGATCAATCTCTTTCTGCTTGTTTGCGGCTTTTTCATCCCTCCGGCGGCGATCATTCTAATGACCTCTCCCATTCTTCTGCCGATCATCACCGCGGCCGGTTTCGATCCAGTCTGGTTCGGCGTGATTCTCACGATCAATATGGAAATCGGATTGATACATCCGCCCGTCGGGCTCAACATCTACATCGTTAACGCCATTGCGCCCGACGTTCCCGTGGTCCGAGTCATGTGGGGAACACTGCCATACGTGCTTTGCATGATGCTGGCGATCGTGATCTTGTGTATATTCCCTGAAATAGCCACATGGCTTCCGAACCACCTGATGGGCCCGGGCCGATGACGGTCCCCTGCCGGGCAGCCGGGCGGTTCCGCGGGAGCAGGGCATGAATGTTTCGTTTTTCGGCGAGTTGTTGCAGGCCATCTCCGAACGCGGGCGCGCATTGCTCGGTGCGCGCGAGCGTCGCGCGGCGGATGCTGCCCGTTCGGAAAACCTGGTCGAACTCGCCGAGCATCTTCTGTCCGGCCGCGGCGAAGCGTCGGGGGTTGCGCTCGCGCGCGAGATCCTCAGCCGGTACGGCGAGCTGACGACCGGCCCGCGCATTGCCTTCTTCGAGGCCCTGGCGCAGCGCTTCGGGCCCGACCGTGATCGCCTGGAGACGGCGATCGCGCGCTGGCGCGATGCGCCGACCGACGACACCGCGGCGGAAGTGCACGCGGCGTCGGAGCCGCGCCGGCAGGAACTGTTCCGCCGCCTCAATCTGGCGCCAGGAGGCACGCTTGCGCTTGTGCGGATGCGCGAGCAACTGATGGACGTGCTGTCCCATCGCGCGGATCTCGGCGCGGTGGACGACGATTTCGTGCATCTCTTCTCGTCGTGGTTCAATCGCGGCTTTCTCGTGCTGCGCCGTATCGACTGGTCGACACCGGCAATCGTGCTGGAAAAGATCATCCGCTACGAAGCAGTGCACGAAATCCGCGATTGGGACGACCTGCGCCGCCGCATCGATCCGCCTGATCGGCGTTGCTACGCGTTTTTCCATCCGGCGCTGGTCGATGAGCCGCTGATATTCGTCGAAGTCGCGCTCACCCGCGACATTGCGGGGGCGATTGCGCCGATCCTTGCCAAGGACCGGGAAATGATCGACGCGGACAAGGCGCGCACCGCCGTGTTTTATTCGATCTCCAACTGCCAGCGCGGTCTTACCGGCGTCTCGTTCGGCAGCTTCCTGATCAAGCAGGTGGTCGAAGAAATCAGCCGCGAGCAGCCGAAGCTTTCGACCTTCGTCACGCTATCGCCGGTACCGGGATTCGCGGCCTGGCTCAGACAGGAGCGCGCGCGCCAGGATTCGGCGGCCTTGAGCGATGCCGACAAGGCCCAGCTTGCCGGGCTCGATCGACCGAACTGGTGGCGCGATCCGCAGCTCGCGGAGACGCTGCGCGATCCGTTGATGCGAGCGGCGGCATGGTATTTCCTGCGGGCACGCAATAGCCGCGGCATGCCGCTTGATCCGGTTGCGCGTTTTCACCTCGGCAACGGCGCGCGGCTCGAACGTATCAACTGGATGGCTGATGACTCGGAGAAGGCGATCGCGCAGAGCCATGGATTGATGGTCAACTACCTCTACGATCTCGCCGAAATCGAGAAGAACCATGAGGCCTATGCCGAAGGCCGCACCGTGGTGGCCGCTAGCGCCGTGCAGCGCCTCCTTCGACCGCCGCTCGAGCTTGTCCCCATCGCGGGCTGATCACCCTTGCGTCCCCTCCGAGGCGGCCTTGCGGGATTGGCGCCAAAATGGCCGCCGTGGCGAGAAATGCCATTCCGGTCCGCCCTGGCGGACGGGCCAAGTGGCGAAAACTACGATTTCCCATATACCGGCACGACGGCGCCGCGCGTGACCGTGTTGTCGGAAGACGCCAAAAACGCGATCGTCGCCGCCACCTCCTCGACCTTGGGCCAGGCATCGAAATTTGCATCCGGCATCGCCTTCCGGTTTGCCGGCGTGTCCATGATCGAGGGCGCCACCGCGTTGACCAGAATCCCGTGTTCGGCGACTTCCTCGGCTAGCGCAACGGTGAGTGCAGCGACCCCGCTTTTGGCCACGGTGTAGGCGCTCATCCCCGCGCCGAGCCGCGGCTCGAGCGCCGGACGTGCCGCGACATTGACGATGCGCCCGGCCTGATTCGCCGCTCGCATGGCGCTCACGGCCGCGCGGCAACACAGGAAGCATGACACCAGATTGCTGTCGATCTGCGCCATCAAGGCGGCCTTGTCGGTGTCCGCGACGTGACCCGGCGCAAAGCCGCCGGCGATGTGGATCGACGCCCATGGCGTGGTGCCGGCATAGACCTTGGCGACGTCGACCTCGTCGGACAGGTCGGTTACGGCAATGAGCGTGACGTTCTCGTGTTCACGATGGGCAAAGCGTTGTGCCTGGCTCAGATGCACGAAAGGCACGATACAGCGCGCACCATGGTTGATCAGCACGTCGACGACCGCTGTACCAAGCGCCCCAGTGCCGCCGGTGACGACGACCGGTTTGTCGGAAAAGTCCATCAACCACGCCCCCGCTTGACGCGCGTCGGCAACACCTGGAATTCGATCCAATTCGCCACTTCGCTCACCCGCAGTTTCCTGTCGAGCACATTCTTGCTGATACCGTGGCGCCAGGACAAGCGCTTGCATGCGGGGTTTCGGTCGAGCGCGTCAAGGTCCTGGGCAAAATGGATCATGTCCTTTTCATCGGCGAAGAAGCCTTCGCCGATCAGCCGCGTGCCGATGCGGCGCACGATCGCCGCGAGTTCCCGCAAGGGATATTCCGGATGATACTGCACTCCCCAGGCGGTAGACCCGTTGGTGCGGATCTCGGCAGCCTGCACCGCCGACATTGCATTGCTCGCGAGCACCGTTGCCCCGGGCGGAAGCGTTTCCACTTCGTCAAGGTGGACGGTCGGTGCGTTGAACACGTCAAGCTTGCCTACGTACATCGGATGTTTGCGACCGGCCTCGGTCAGTCGAATGCCGCGGGCAAATCCGATCTCTCGCCCTTGCGGATTCCTGCGTACGCTGCCGCCCGCTGCCACGGCAATGACCTGCAGCCCCCAGCATGAGCCGAAGATCGGTGTCCCGCTGGCCAGCGCGGTGCGAACAAGGTCCACTTGCCGCATCACTTCGGAACCGCCATTGTAGATGTGCAATGCCGAACCGGTAATGGCGATACCATCATAGCCCTCAAGCGCTTCGCCGGGCGGAAGCGTGGCACCAGGATCGCCCGGAAAGCAAATGTCGACGATTGCGCCGGGCAGCAATTCACGCAACAGGTCGGAATAACCTTGGCTTGCCGGAATGCCGCCGGCTGCCACATGCTCGGCCGTGGTCTGCGGCGAATTGCCTTCGATGACGAGCAGACGAGGGGAAGCCATTGGCGATATTCGAAGTCGGTCGGAGTGGCGAGGCCGGCGGGAGGCGATATCCCACGCGCGGCTGATATGGCAACATTGGGATGGGATTGCAATCGCGGCGTGACACGCTCCGTACTTGCGGTGCCGGCCTTGAGCTCACATCACGATCTCCCCATGCTGGGACACTGACGGACGCCTCGTACCGCTATGGCCGAGTATGATCTTGCCATCATTGGCGGCGGCATCAACGGCGTCGGACTTGCGCGCGACGCCGTGGGTCGCGGTCTGCGCGTGTTGTTGGTCGAGATGAGCGATCTGGCTTCGGGCACTTCGTCGGCTTCTTCGAAGATGATCCACGGCGGGCTGCGCTATCTCGAGCATGGTGCCTTTCGCTTGGTGCGAGAGGCGTTGACGGAGCGCGAGGTCTTGTTGCGCATCGCGCCGCATCTCGTGCAGCCGCTGCGGCTGCTCATGCCGGCGGTCTCTCACGGGCGCTCGCCGCTTGTGCTGCGCTGCGGCCTGCTTCTCTACGATCTGCTGGGCGCACGACGCCTATTGCCCCGCAGTCGCGTCGTCGACCTGACGCATCATCCATCGGCCGGCCTGCTCAAACGATCGCTCCGATTAGGTTTCGAATACTCGGATTGTTGGGTGGACGACTCGCGCCTCGTGATTTTGAACGCGCTTGATGCCGCCGAGCGCGGCGCCGTCATCCGTACGCGTTCGCGCCTGGTGCGCGCGGAGCGCGACGACGTCTGGACCTTGATTCTAAACAACAGAGGCCGCCGGGAGCAGACGAGCGCGCGGATATTGGTCAACGCCGCCGGGCCCTGGATCGGCACCGTTGCCGAGACCGTCATTCGCATGCCGCTCAAGACGCCGGTACGGTTGATCAAAGGCAGTCATATCGTCCTTAAACGGCCTCTCGCGTCCGGCATGGGCTATCTGCTGCAGGCGCGCGACGGGCGCGTCGTGTTCGTGTTACCTTTTGCCGAAGAATTCACCCTCATTGGCACGACCGATCAGGCCTTCGTCGGCGACCTCGCCGCGCCGGCTCCGACCTCCGACGAAATTCTCTATCTGTGTGAGACCGTAAACGACTATTTTCGCGACAGGATCATGCCGGACGAGGTGGTCTGGTCGTTTGCTGGCGTGCGCGCTCTCTATGACGACCGGGCCGGCAAGCCCGAAGACGTCACGCGCGATTACGTGATCGCGCTCGACGCGGCTCCGTCATCGGCTCCGCTGCTCACCATCTACGGCGGCAAGATCACGACCTATCGCCGGCTGGCGGAGGCCGTGATGACGCGGATCGCGCCCTTTGTTGCGACGCGGCGGTCGTGGACCGCGGGTACCGCTCTGCCGGGCGGCGATTTTGCGCCCGACAACCTTTCCGAGAAGGTTGCACAGACCATGGCGCGGTGGCCGTTTCTTTCCGAACGCCACGCACGCCGCCTGGTTTACGCCTACGGCAGCCGGGTGGAGCGCATCCTGGGGGGCGCCCGGCGTATCGATGATCTCGGCGTGCGCTTCACCTCCGATCTGACCGCCGCGGAAGTTCGGTATCTGGTTGCACATGAATGGGCGGAAACGGCCGAGGACGTGCTTTGGCGTAGGAGCAAGCTCGGTTTGACGGCCACGGAGGCCGAAATTGCGGTGCTTGCGCGGTTCCTCGCCGATCTGCGCGCAGAGCGGGCCACGCGTCATTGACGAGCGATCAGCGGGGTTCGACATGGCGCTCATTGCCATCGATCAGGGGACGACCTCGACCCGGGCCGTCGTTTACGACGCAACGCTCGTCCCGCGTGCGGCCGCGCAACGCGAGTTACGTCAGATCTACCCGGCGCCGGGTGAGGTTGAGCATGATGTCGAGGAGATCTGGGACGCGGTCGTCGCCGTGACGCGCGAAGCAATGGCTCGTGCGGGGCTTTCGGCGAACGAAATTGCCGGTATCGGTATTGCCAATCAGCGCGAGACGACCGTCATCTGGGAGCGCGCGACCGGGAGACCGATTTACCGGGCCATCGTCTGGCAGGACCGGCGCACGGCTCGTTTCTGCGGCGCGCTGCGCGAAAGCGGTTACGAGGCGGAGGTGGCGGCAAAGACCGGCCTCTTGCTCGATCCGTATTTCTCCGCCAGCAAGGTCGCCTGGCTCCTGGATCATGTGTCCGGAGCGCGTGCCGCGGCCGATGCAGGCAGACTTGCGTTTGGGACCATCGACACGTTCCTGCTCTGGCGCCTGACCGGCGGAAGGGCGCACGCGACCGATGCCACGAACGCCGCGCGCACCGCGTTGTTCGACATCGACAAGGGTCGTTGGGACGACGATCTGTGCCGACTCTTCGGCGTGCCGACCTCGTTACTGCCGACCGTCCGTGACTGTGCCGGGCATTTCGGAACCACCACGCCCGACCTGTTCGGCGCGCCGATTCGCGTGCTCGGCATGGCCGGCGATCAGCAAGCAGCGCTGGTCGGCCACGGCTGCTTCAAGCCCGGTACGATCAAATCGACCTACGGCACCGGCTGCTTCATGGTGCTCAATACTGGCGCCGAACGCGTCACGTCGCGCCATCGCCTGCTCACGACCATCGCCTACCAGTTGTCAGGTCAACGCTGCTATGCCCTGGAGGGTGCGCTGTTTGTTGCCGGCGCGGCGATACAGTGGCTACGTGACGCGCTCAAAATCATCGGCGCGGCCGCCGAGGTCGACGCCCTCGCGAAGCAGGCCACTGCATCCGAGCAGGTCTATTTGGTGCCCGCCTTTGTCGGCCTCGGCGCGCCCTACTGGGACGCCGAGGCGCGCGGCGCCCTGTTCGGTCTTACGCGCAGCGCCGGTGCCGCCGAGATCGCTCTCGCAGCCATTGAGTCGATCGGTTATCAGAGCCGCGATTTGTTCGAAGCCATGCGTGCCGATTGTCCATCGGTCCTGACGGAGGCGCCGCTGCTGCGCGTCGATGGGGGTGTCGCGGCGAGCGATGTCGCCATGCAATTCCTTGCCGATGTTCTTGGTTTTCCGGTCGATCGCCCGCAGATCACGGAGGCGACGGCGCTCGGAGCGGCGTGGCTTGCCGGCTACGCGGCGGGACTCTGCCCCGACGCCGAAAGCTTCGCTCGCCGGCAGGAAGTCGTCCGGCGCTTCGAGCCGCGCATGGATGAGGAGGTTCGCGCGCGCAAATACGCCGGTTGGAAAGATGCCGTGCATCGAACCCTCACACACGCTTGATAAGTCCGCCCAAAGCCTTAAAGGATGGTCGCCCCGCCGCCGACAGCGGCCGGACGAGGTTGGCTGACGACGAAAGTGGGAGAGATGGACAAGCCAGCGGCGCTCTTGCGCATCGAGAATGTCAGCAAACAATTCGGGCCCCTCACCGCTGTGGACTCGCTATCGCTCGAGATCGGACACGGCGAGTTCTTCGCCTTGTTGGGTCCCTCGGGATGCGGCAAGACGACGCTGCTACGGATGCTCGCGGGCTTCGAGACGCCGAGCAGCGGCCGCATTCTGCTCGATGGAGAAGATATCGTTGCGGTTCCCCCGCATCGGCGGCCAATCAACATGATGTTCCAGAACTATGCTTTGTTTCCGCACTTGACGGTCGAGGGTAACGTTGCATTTGGTCTGCGCCAGGAGCGTCTGAGCCGCGCAGAGATTGCAACGCGCGTCGAAGAGATGCTGGCGCTTGTGCGCCTCAAAGGATTCAACCGGCGGCGGATCGATCATCTTTCGGGTGGGCAGCGGCAGCGTGTTGCGCTTGCGCGTTCGCTGGTCAAGCGACCGCGTGTGCTGCTGCTTGATGAACCGCTTGCGGCACTCGACAAGAAATTGCGTGCGGAAACGCAGTTTGAGCTGATGGAATTGCAACGCAAACTGGGAACCACCTTCGTCATCGTGACCCACGATCAGGAGGAGGCCATGATCGTGGCTGATCGCATCGCGGTGATGGATCGCGGACGTCTCCGGCAAGTGGCGCCGCCGAACGACATCTACGAGCGGCCCAATTCTCGTTGGGTCGCCGAGTTCATCGGCGAGGTCAGTCTGATCGAGGGGGCGCTGCGGGCCGGCGGCATTCTCGATAGCGTTTTCGGACCGTTACGCGTGCCGCCGAACCAGACGGCGCGCGGCAAGGTGTGGCTGGCACTTCGACCGGAGAAACTGCGGCTGAGTACAACGCGCCCGGAGGGTGATCTCAACGCGCTTTCCGGAACGGTGTCCGAAATCGGCTACCGCGGCGGCGTCTCGATCTACAAGGTACGGCTTGCCGATCAGTCGCTGATCAAGGTGGCCTTGTCGAACAGCGGTCCCTCCTCGCGGCTCGAGGTGTCGATTGGCGCGACGATTTGGGTCTCTTGGCCGAAAGAAAACGGCGTGGTGCTGACACAATGAAGGAACGCCGTCGCATGAGACTCTGGCAGCGGCGGGCGATCCTGCTCTTTCCCTATGCCTGGCTGCTGCTGTTCTTCCTCGCGCCCTTTGTCATCGTGGTCAAGATTAGCCTCTCGCAGACCGCGATCGCGCAGCCACCCTATGTGCCCGTGCTCGATGTGTCGGCAGGCTGGGCGGGCCTCGAAGGATTTTTCTCAGCGCTGTCGCTTGACGCCTATCGGCTGCTCGTGTCGGACCCGATCTACCTTCTCTCTTACCTTAAGAGCCTGACAGTTGCCGCGGTCTCTACAGTCATTCTTCTCGTGGTCGGCTATCCGATCGCCTACGGAGTTGCGCGCAGTCCGCGGCATTGGCAGCCGCTACTGGTGATGGCCGTCGTGCTTCCGTTTTGGACGTCGTTTCTCATCCGCGTTTACGCGTGGATCAACATCCTGCAACGCGATGGGCTGTTGAACGACATCCTGATGCGCCTCCATATCATCGCTGCTCCGCAAGCGTGGCTTGCGTCGGATACGGCGATCTATATCGGCATGGTCTATTCCTATCTCCCGTTCATGGTGCTGCCGCTTTACGCGACGCTCGAAAAGATCGACATGACACTGCTGGAAGCGGCGTCCGACCTCGGCTGCACGCCGTTGCGGGCGTTTTGGAGGGTAACGTTTCCGTTGTCCGTTCCCGGGATCACCGCCGGCGTGCTTCTTTGTTTTATCCCGATCGTCGGCGAATTTGTGATTCCCGATCTGCTCGGAAGTTCAGAGAGTCTGATGATCGGGCAGACTCTGTGGACCGAATTCTTTGCGAATCGCGATTGGCCGGTTGCCTCTGCCATCGCCGTCACCTTGCTGGGCATTTTGGTGGCGCCGATTATGCTCTATGAGCGGCTGCAGCGACGCCAATTGGAGATGTTTGAATGAAGCGAAACATCTCGATCTTCAATGTGACATCGGTCGTGTTCGGCCTCGCGTTCCTTTATCTGCCGATCACCATTCTCGTGGTCTATTCTTTCAATGCGTCACGCCTTGTCACGGTTTGGTCCGGCTGGTCGCTCGCCTGGTATCGCGAGTTGTTCAGCGACGAGGCGATGATTGCCGCTGCCTGGACGAGCCTGCGCATCGCGGCGCTGTCGGCGACCGCGGCGACGGTGCTGGGCACACTTGCGGCAATCGCGCTCACGCGATTCGGCCGCTTTCGCGGCCGTGTGGCGTTCTCCGGCATGATCTACGCGCCGCTGGTTATGCCGGAGGTCATTACCGGACTGTCACTTCTGTTATTGTTCGTCGCCTTGAATGTGGATCGCGGCTTCTGGACGGTGGTGCTTGCCCATACCACCCTGACGATGTGTTTCGTTACGGTGATCGTGCAGTCAAGGCTCGTCGATTTTGACCGCAGCGTCGAGGAAGCGGCGATGGATCTCGGCTGTCCGCCGTTTAAGACGTTCGTGATCGTCACCCTGCCGTTGATCCTGCCGGCCATCGCCGCCGGCTGGATGCTCGCCTTTTCCTTGTCGCTCGACGACCTCGTGATTGCCAGCTTTACCTCCGGCCCGGGGGCGACCACTTTGCCGATGCGCATCTATTCGGAAGTCCGGCTGGGCGTGAAGCCGGAAGTCAACGCGGTGTGCACGATCATGATCGCCGTCGTGGCGCTCGGCACGGTCACCGCCTCGCTCATGGCAAAGCGCGGAGCGCGCCGTCGCGAGCCTGCGGCGCTCGCCGCCCAGGTCTAACGCGTTATCCTGAGTTCGCGTCGACGGGCTGGATCGTGGGAGAGAAATGGCGACCCGGGGAGTCACTCGGGGGGCGAGATAGTAAAGTCGTTTTTAGGCGTCTGCTACTGCAGAGGTGCGTCAGGCTCGGTCGCGGCCGGCGGGGGCTGGGCGGGAGCGGCGCCCGTCAGTCGCTCCAGCGCCGAGCGAACGGTGTCGCGCGCACTACGCTCCCGCACCGCGTTGAGAAGCGGCGCCGCTGCGCCGGAGCGGCGGAGCAGAGCCTCGGCGTCCGGCAGAATCGCCGGATCATCCCACGAACCCTGGACGACGAAAGGCAGTTCGAAGGGCTGAGCACCCGCCCGACTCGCGGCTACGAGAGCCGCAGTTCCACTCAGATCAAGCTCGCGCGCGGGAATGGAGGCCGATCCGGTTAGAACGACCTTCACCGTCGGCCCGACGATAGTCATGTCCTCCACTTTGGCGATACCTTGTGCGATTCTTAGCGAGACGTTGAGTTTGTCGAACGGGGTTCGGCCATTGCGGAACTCACCCCCGCCTGACAAAGGCCGCCGCTCGAGCCGCCGCAGCAACTGTTCGACATTGAGTCCCACGAGCGCGCCATTCGCGGCCGTGAGTTCGGCGGTGCCGGCCAATGTTCGAGCCACGGCAAGCACGCTGTCACCGCTCCCCTCTGCGGAAAAGGCGATGTTGCCCTTGCCTTCGACGCGGTGCAGCCCGAAAAGTTGCGCCAGCGCGTTGTTAAGCTCGACGTCCGTGAACTGGAGCTGCGATTTCAGCTCGATCCCGGTCCCGATATTGGCAAGTGTGACCGCACCCTTGATGACGCCACCATAGGCCTGGGATTCGCCGATCGTGACCACGAGTTGACCGCCGCGCAGGTTGGCCGCGATTGCGGTACGGCCCACCTTGGCATCGCCGACCACGAGGTTGGCGGCCGAAAGCCGCAGATCGACATCCATCCCGTTGAGGCCGTCGAGCGTTATCGGGCTGCTGTTCCATTCTCGCTCGTTGGCGGTTAGAAGCCTGACCGTGGAGACATAGGGCGAGAGATCAAGCGTTTCGGATGCCAGCGTGCCTTGCAACGTCTTGCGACCGTCGAGCGCGAAGGTGAGCACGCCCTCGGCGGTATTGCCGTCAAGCTCGACACTGACGCCGGTCAGTGCAATGGTGCCGCCCATCACATCGGTACGGGCCTTGATTGCGAAACGCTGGAATCCGCCACCTGGCAGCGGCTTCTGACCAAGCCAAATCAGCGCATTGCGCAACGATTTTGAGTCCGCAGCGACAGAGCCTTCGATCTTCACGGTGGGTGCGAGACTGATCGTGCCCTCGAAAGCGCCCTTCATCGGGGTGCTGGCCAGTCTCAGCTTCACCCCGCTACGTTTACCGGCAAGCGTGGCGGCGAAATCAGCGAGCGTAAGGCTCGCGTCGACCGGCTCGCCATGCCACATGAAGCGGCCGGTGGCTCCGAAGCTCTTGGAGATCGAAGGCCAGGCGAGCGAGGCCTCGACGTCATCCAGCTGCTCGGTGAGCTCGTGAACGGGGTCACGCAACACGAGAGTGCCGCCGGTGATCCGCATCTCCGAAAAGGTGCCCAAACCCTGCACGTTCGCGGTTTGACTGCTTGCCAATGCGTCGATGAGCGTCGACCAATTCGAACCGCCCGTGGGCTTGAGATCGATGACGATCGTCGGCCGCTCGAGCGAAAGATCGGCGATCTCGATCTTGCCGATCAGCAGCGGGAAGAAGCGCAGGCGCGCGGTCAGCCTCCGTGCCGTCAAGGCCGGCTGGTCGCCGTCCCCCAGCACCACGTCGGCAAAGCTGACCTGTTCCGACGGAAACAGCGACACAGTTGTCGGTCCGCGCAGGACCGGCTTGAGACCGGTGGCTGCCCGCAATTGGGCGAGTACCTGCGTCCGTACGCTGTCGGCAGGTATCAGCGCGTTGGCCGCGTAAAGCAGACTACCTCCGGCCGCGATCACCGCGACGAGGGCAAATCCGAGGCGTTTGAAGCCAACGGCGAGCGACAAAGGAAAATCCAGTTGTTTCGCTGCGAGAACACCGGCGAGGGTTTATACCATCAGCCGTTCTCACGCCAACCGTGCCTGGCGTCTGTGACCCTTTCAAGGCCACCCGATAGGCCGGCAATACCCCCTTTGGCCGGGGACGGTCGCTTTGGGCGCCGCCCGATGCGCAATGACGTCTCAAGGCGCGAAAGCCCGTTGTCGCCGCGCAAAGCGGTCGCGTCCCGGAGGCCCGCCTCGCGCGTGCGTCGGATTTGCGTGTCCGGAATCGGCACCTGTCCCGTCATCGCGCCGCGCCGCGGGCCGCGGGAAACGCAACCTCGACCAGCGTTCCGCTATCGGGGCGGCTGGTGATGTGGAAACGTGCGCGGTTTGCTTCCGCCAGTGCCTTTGTGATTGGCAGGCCGAGGCCGGCGCCGCCCCCCGCCCCGGAGCTCGACGTGTCGGATTGGGCGAGCGGCTCGAGCGCGGTCTGGAGTTCTCTTTCGCTCATGCTCCGGCCGGTGTCGCGAACGCGCAAGAACGCCTCGCCCGCCTCGCCGGTCGCGGTTGACACGATCACCTGACTACCCGCGCCGGTGAATTTGATCGAATTGGAGAGGAGGTTAAGCGTGATCTGCCGTACCGAGCGCGCGTCGGCGATCACTTCCGGCAGGTCGGGAGCAAGCGAGGTCCGCAGGATCACGCGCTCGCGATTCGCTTCCGGTTGCAGCATGGCCACGCATTGCTGGACGAGATCGTTGAGGTTGACACTGGCGAAGGAGAGTTCGATCCTTCCGGCTTCGATCTTGGACAGATCAAGCAGGTCATTGACGAGCGAGACGAGTTGGCTGCCGGACGCGCAAATGTCCTTCAGATATTGCCGATAGCGTTCGTTACCGAGCGGGCCGAGGCGTTCCTCCGCCATGATTTCGGCAAAACCAATGATGGTGTTGAGCGGGGTGCGAAGCTCGCGGCTTATCCAGGCGAGCAATTCCGATTTGGCGAGAGAAGCTTTCTGAACCTCGCGCCGCGCATTGATCAGTTCCTCCTCGGTACGCTTCGAGGCGGTGACGTCGCGCAGGATAGCGCATAGCTTTTCTCCGCCCTCAATACGACCCAGCGTGACGTGCAGCGGCACCACGCCGCCCCGCGGAAGCCGGGCCAGCGCTTCGCGACTTGCACCCAAGGCGCCGATGCCGCTTCCGCGCACAATTCTCGCCCAATCGTCGAGAAGCGCTTCCCGGCTCTCGGGTGCGAACAGGTCGGCGAGTGAATGCCGCGTCAAATCGGACGCATCGAGGCCAAACAATGCCTGCGCGCTGCGGTTGGCGGAAATCACCTGCGAACGGCGATCCAGCACGAGGATGCCGTCGGCGGCGGTATCGAGAATCGCGGCGAGCTCGCGGCTTTCCGCCCTGAGACGTTCAAGCTCGGCGTCCACGCGGTGCGCCGGCGGCGAGAGCACGAGCATCAACACCCGGTCTCCGTCCCACGATAGGCTGTGCAGATGAGCATCGATCGGCCGCGCGCCGCCGCTTGCGGTGGCGACGCTGAGCCTGGTCGGTGCTCCGTGCGGATCGAGGGTCGGTTCCTCCTTCATCTCGATCAGCAGGCTGTCAAGTCCCCCGGCCGCGGCGAGCGCCGCAAGATCGCGGTGGCCGGTCCAATCGAGAAAAGTGCGATTGGCGAAGAGCAATGTATCGAGCCGGTAGATCAGGATGCCGACCGGGAGTTTGTCGAGTAGGGCCCACGCCGCCTGGGTTTGCGGCGTGGGCTCGGGCACGGTTGACGCGGACGGCGGAGTTTCGACCGGCCGCGTCGGACGGCCGAGACGCGCGCCGAGTTCACGAGCAAGCTCCTGGAACGCGCTCTGCTCGCCGGGGCTGAGCGTGACGGGGGGATGATCGGGCCGCTGCGCATCCGCTGGCGCGGCGGGCTCGAGGCGTTCCGGATATTCTCGCGACGGGGGCCGGAACGGGTCGACGACGCGATCGCGCGACGCCGCGGATACCGCGGGCGCGCGCCTTGCGGGGTCGCGGCACACGGCAAAACCGCGGAAACCGGCAAAGCGGCGGTCGCGGTCGAACACCGGCAGGCCGGATAGCTCGATGGCAAGCCGTTCGTCCGTGTCGTCGACCGGCCAATCGAGCACGATACCGCTGAAGGTCTGCTGTGCGGCAATCGCGCGAGCGACTTCGCCCTTCGGGTCGATCTTGAGCGTCGCAGCCGCCTGTCCCCATGGTTCGCTCAGCAGCACGGCGGCGGTCTTGGGTCCGAGAAGGCGGGTGAAGTCCTCGATGCCGCGCGTGAATCGCTGGGCGGCGTCCATCTGCCAGACGAAACGCACGGGAAGCCGATGGATCTGCGCTTCGGCGGATGTCCCGTTCCGGGGGATCCGTTCCGCGGGCACCGCCGTTTCGGCCGCTCCTGCGTCGGTCGAGTCCGCATTCATGACCGGCTCGGTCCGGCTCCGGGTCGGGGCGTCTATCGAGGCAGCGGCCTTGGCCGCCTCGCGCGTCTGAGGGCGAGCCTCTGTCGGCAGGGACGGGGAGGTCGCCCGCGACCGGGCATCCACGTCAACCAGCACCAGCAGCAGGAAGGTCGCTCCTGCGCCGAGCTTCAGCACGCGCGCAGGACCAAACGCGGTCTCGCCCTGGGCGCGATCACTGCGTGCGGCTTCACGCGCGAGGTTCTCGGCACCGATCGCACCGAGGCTCGCGGTCGCGCCGAACCGCTCGCTTGCCGCGGCGTTTGCTTTGACCGGCTCGCCGTCGGCCGCAAACAGCATGGCCGGCTGCGCGAAATCGACGAGGAGCCGCCGGGCGCGCTCGGGCAGGCCGAGGGTGAGGCCGGCGCGTTCCGTCGCGACCACGAGCACGCCGGCGTCCCCTCCCTCGAGAGGAAAGCGCGAACATAGACACACCAACGTGCCGCCGAGGCTGGCGCCGAAGCCGCGGAGGCGCTCGAGGCGCGGCATGTCGCCCCGCGGGAGGGCGCCGGCGAGGCGCCTGATCTGGCTCGCCGCGGGATGGGCGGCGTCGAAAGCAATCCGCGTGACCGCAGCCGGCGACGCCGCCTCGAAAATCGCTGCGGCCACCGGATTGGCCCACACGATGCGGGTCGCATCGTGCCGCCACAGCCAGACCGGCGCGGCGCCAAGCGCGTGCACCGCGAGCCGTGCATCGCTGAGCCAGGCGATCTGATCCTCCGCTTCCGTCATCTTGGTTGCAAAATTTGCGGCTAACAAATCCTTAATACGGCGGGCGGCCGAACGCGTCTACGACGCTAAACCGGCACATCCCCGGCCGCTCTCCCGTAAGGTTAACCCCGCGGGTGCCGATCGCGCCGACACGGTGCCCGCATGGTGAGTTGCGGAGACGGGCGGTCGGCTCCTTGGTGTGCGCCGTTTCCGGGAAGGAGGGAGCCATGGCAGATGACAGCGGCGGCTATGCGATTCCAACCGAGATGCGGGTGCTCGGCGAGAGAGGTCTGGAACAGGCCAAAATCGTTTGCGCAAGTTTCCTGGCCGCGGCAGAGCGGGCGCTTAATCGGGCGGACAGTCGGGTTACCGCGGCGCGCAGCGGTGCCAAGGAGGTCGGCCATCTCGCGTGGCGTTTTGTCGAACACCACGTCGCGGCCTCCTTCGCTTTTGCGGAGAAGCTCGCCCGCGCCAGGGACGCACGGGAGATCATCGACCTACACGCCGATTACGCCGGCAGCCAGATCGCGGCATTGAGCGAGCAGGCCAAGGCGTTGAGCCGCCAGGTGGCCGAACTGGCGAACCAGGCCGTGCATTGAGGCCGGCAGCGGGTGGCTCGCCACCCCTGGCCTCGGCCCCCGCGCCGGACTTTTCGGAGCGCGGCGAAGCAAGAAAGGCGGCCTCGCCCGCTCCCGAGCGATGTGCGTTGCGGCCAAAGGCCGCGGCGGCGAGCCCAATGGCGGGCGGAGGGGTTGCGGTGTTGTTTGTGCGACGCAATATATATATTGCGGTGCATCAATAGCGGTGGTATCGTCGTTCGTCGCCGTGCCGCCTGGCGCGCGATGTTACCTGAAAGACCCGACCGGGCGCGGGTTTGCTCGGGGGCGAAGGTAGCCCGCATGCGGCGAACGCCGCCGACATAGAAGGGATCGCTGCAATGGTCGAGGATGCAATGACGGCTACGACACCGAAGTCCGAGCCGGGCGCGCTCGCGCCCGTGTTCGAATTCCCCAAGTTCGAAATCCCGAAAATCGAGATGCCGAAGATGGAAATACCTGCTGCTTTCCGCGAATGGGCCGAAAAGGGCATTGCCCAGGCAAAGGAGAACTACGAAAAATGGCGGTCGGCTGCCGAAGAAGCGACCGACCGGCTTGAACAGGCTTATGCTGCGGCGGCCAAGGGCTGCTCCGGCTACGGCCTCAAGGTCATCGAAGCGGCGCGTGCAAATTCCGATGCGGCCTTCGAATTGATGACCGAACTTCTCACTGCGAAGTCCTACGCCGAGATGATCGAGCTTTCCTCGAGTTACGTGCGCAAGCAGTTCGATATGCTGACGGCACAGGCAAAGGAACTCGGCGAATACGCGCAGAAGGTCGCCAGCGAGTGCGCCGAACCGGTGCGCGAGGGTTTTGCTGCTGCCACGAAGAAGGCCGCGTAAGATACCGCACCGATGCCGCAGGGCCGGGCCCCGTCGAGCCCGCTTGCGCCTTGCTCGAGCCAGGTGGCCGGAGCACGGCATTCCGGCCCGAGGGCGGCAGTGCCGCCCGGCACCGGACTTTCGGGATGGCACCCGAGTAGCCCTTCCTCGAGGCCGGCGGCGGCAGATGCTCGCATGAGCGGCGCCAGCGGCGAAAGGGACGTGGCGGCGACGGCGCACTATCCCGGCCTGCAGCATGGCCGTCGTCTGCCTGTCCTTCTTGCGGCGGCGCCGTACCTGCCGAAAATGCGGGCGGATCGATCGCCGCTGCCCCTGAAGGCGGGTTTGCTCCCGCACACCGTCTTCCTGCACCGAGCGTGCTCTCGCCTATGGCGGCGGCCGCGCGCTCGCCGGCAACGGGCCCGCGCAAGTTATTTGAACCCAGGCAGGAGACGCAGCCGTCTCATATGTCCTGATCCCGGACAGCAGCTTGCCAAAGCACGGCCCTGAACCTAGTTTCGCCCCGCGGCGTCTCAGGCGCAGGGTGTCGGGAGGAGACTGGTCTTTCGGACGACGCCATGCGCCTGTAGGATGCCCCGAGCCGCGTTCTGCAGCTGTAGCTCAGTTGGTTAGAGCGCCTGACTGTGGATCAGGAGGTCGGTGGTTCGAGTCCACCCAGCTGTACCAGTTCGCCGCGAATTGAACGATCGATTTTGCCGTTCCGGGACGGTCGCGCCGAGCGCGGCGAGCCGCCGACAGTCACCGAACGTCATATAACGTCATATATTGTATTGCCGACCGGCCTCTGACCGGTGCCCGCAAGGACCATTGATGGCGACGGCATCGATCGTCGAACCCTCACGCGCTGGATGGCGCTGCACCCTGGCGTCCCGATGCATCGCGGCGCGGACGGCTTCAGGATCCGATCGCCGAAAGCGGGCGTCATTTCGCGGCACGAGATCAGGCATTCCTGTACTCGCTCGCAAGACGCAGCGAAACGATTCGCGTCGAACGCACATCGACACCGCGGCCCCGGCATCGCTCCCCGGGCGGCATCGCGGCATGAATCCGCCCACGACCGAGCAGGCGCGCCGGCACGCTCGGCGCCCTTCGGTCCGTCCTGGCGAAGGCTCAGCGCCAGAAATAGTCGCGGCCGTTGGTGCTCGTCTGCGGGCCGTAAGGCCGGTTGCGGGGAGGCGCGAAAGCGCGGCGAGGGCCGCCGAAGATCCAGTCGAAGAAGCCGCCGCCGTTGTCATAGTCGTAACGGTCGCCGCCGAGTGAGCCGGGCGCGAGCTTAACCGGTCGGGCGGAAGCCTCCAGATGTCGCTCGATCGGAATGTCCGCCACTTTGCGCTCGGCGTTGTTCTTCAGGATCGCGATCATCCGTGCATCGCGGCCGTAAACATCCTCGCGGATCTGCAGCTTGCCGTTCTCGTCCACGAAGGCCGTCTGATAGGTCAGATGCACCGGGATGGGCTTGGGGAAGTTGATGTTGATTTCATTGCCGCCGAACATGCTCTCGAGCTTGGCCGGGGTGTAATGCTCTTGCGGTAATTCGATCGCAAGCAGCTTCGTCGCATAGACGAGCGGATCCTGCACACGCATGCAGCCGTGGCTATAGGCGCGCTTCTCGCGCGCGAATAAATACTTGTCCGGAGTATCGTGCTGATAAACCAGGAACTTGTTGGGAAAATTGAAGCGGATGCGGCCGAGCGCGTTGCCGGCGCCCGGCGGCTGGTAGATGTGGACCGTACCATCAGGATCCTGCCGCACCTTGAGACCGATGCGGTCGAGTGCCTCCGGATCCTGCTGCAGCGCCGGCAGATATTCGTTTTCGATGATCGACGGCGGCACGTTCCAGGTCGGATTGACGGTAATGAACTTCATATCGGCCGTCGTCATCGGCGTCGCCTTGCCCGGCTTGCCGGCGACGATCTTGGTCGTCCAGATGGGCTTGTCGTGGTGGTAGAGGGTGAGCGTATAGTCGGGCACGTTCACCATCACATAGGTCCCCTCGGCATTGCCGAGCCGTCGCGGCAGCCAGCGCCAGCGCTCCATGTTGACGAGCACCGTGTCGATCGGGTCGGCGGCTGCATTTCTCGCCTCGCGCCTTTCGCCGTTGAGCGCGCGCGTCGTGGCCGGCCCGAGATTGCCGTCGACGACCAGATCCGCCTCGGTCTGGAAGGTCTTGACCGCGTCGCGCACGGCCTCGTCATAGAGCGGGTTGTCCTTGTCGCCCGGAATGTCGAGCCGCTGCCGTAGCGCGATGACGCGCGGATCTTTCATGCCCAGGCGCAGGATCCGGCCTTCCGGAATGTGGACGCGCGGAGCGGGCTTTTCGGGCGCCGCGGACACGAGCGTCTTTTTTTCGCGCAATTCGGCGAGCTTCTCCTTGAGCGCCTTGAAGCCAGGCTGCGGGGGATTATAGGCGTCGAGTGCGGCAGCCGTGTCGGCCGCCTCCGCGAGTGTCGCCAGCACCTCGACCGGTTCGGGTGCGTTGACGTCGAATTGAATGTCCGCTCCCACGCGTGTGAAGCTGATCTGGCCCGTCTGCGCGTGGCGCGCATAGGTCAGCACCGAGTTCGTCAGTGTCAACTCCGCCTCGGCAAGCGCCTCGGCGCTGGTAGCGGCCGCGAAGTTGGGAGCCGGATAATCGCTCGGATAAAGGCCGACGGCATCGACGTTGGCGAGATAGGCGATCGCCGCCTTGGCGCGGGCGCTGGCGCCACCGTCGGCGACCCACAACGGCTTGTAGCCGTGCGCCTTGTAATAGGCCTCAACCCCGGCACGATCCGTTTTGCGCGGGACATAGCGATCCAGCTTCGTCTCGATCAGCGTACGCAGCGCGTCGGCGACGGCGTCCCCGGCGGACGCCACCGGCGCAACGGCGTTCTGCGTCGGCGTGGCGCCGGCCTTCGCAGACGGGCCGCGCGACGCGGCCCCGTGCTCATCGACCATCGCCGGCGACGCGGCGGCCGAGGTCGGCCCGGCGACGACCACGCCGAAGTCAAGCGCCGTCGGCGGCGGCACCTCGCTGGTATCCGGCATGGGAACCGCCGCGTCGATCTGCTGTTCGGTTGTCGCATCCGGTGCTTGCTGGGCCCGACCGTCATGGCCGCCCAGAACGAGAACGAGCCCCAACGCCGTTGAGGCCGCCAGACGGTCGATTCTGACCCTTTTCACTGCGATTCTCCCAATTCCATAGACGGAACAAAGGTTCTTAGGGGACGTGACCCATACTACCTCATAACGCGGTTTTGGTTACGTTTTTCACAATCCTCCCCACGCAAAGGCCGGCCAGTGTGGCCAAATTGCACAAGGCCCGCGGCAGCCAAGCTTTGAACGAAATTCTTCTTCTCCGCGGGCCGAACCGGCAACGGTTTGCCGTCGCCTGCCGTTCCAAAAAGGTGCGGGGGGTCGGACCGCCGCATCGGCGCGGATGACCGTCGGGCCATGCGTCGGACGAAAGAACCGGGCCCCGCGAGGGGCCCGGTTTGAGTGTTTGCCGGTGTGGGGACCGGCAACATCTTCCAGAGGGGAACATGCTGTGCGCCGGCGACTCTGGGAGGATGACACATCCGACGCAGCAGCATGTTTTGACTAAGCCTCACGATCCTTGCGGGCAATGCCGGCCGCCGCATGTCAGCCATGCCGAACCGGGAAGGAAAGAGGGGCGGAGCGAGGAGACGGTGGGCGGTGGGCCGGCTCGTCCGCCTCGCGGCCGTGCCTCGAGCCGGCACAAGACCGCGCAGCCCGTGGGGAGCCCGGCGCGGGCGAAAGTCGTCCCTGCCTCAATGCCCGCTCGGGCGCGGCCTCGGTCCGACCGGCGCCGGATGCGGCGTGGCTCAGAAATTCCAGCGCTGCGCGTTGGCGACGAGAAAATCGCGAAACACCTGGATGCGGGCGACCGACTTCAGCTCTTCCGGATAGACGAAATATGCGTCGAGCGCGAGCGTCTCGGCTTCGCCGAAGAGCTGCACCAATCCTCCGTTCTCCTCCACCAGATAATCCGGCAGCATGGCGATGCCGAGGCCGCGCTGACATGCGCGCAGCACGCCAAGGACATTATTGATGGTGAATGCCGGCTGGCGCGGTCCCTTGCCCTCCCGCGCCACCTCCAGGAGCCAGCGTCGGTTGGCCAAATGCGCCGGTACCGCGCCCGCGAGCAGAATGATCCTATGGTGGTCGAGATCCTCGTGCACCCTCGGGGTGCCGAACCGCTTGAGATAGTCCGGGGAGGCATAGGCGTGGAAATGGACCGAGAACAGCTTGCGCTGAATGAGGTCGGGTTGGGTCGGCTGCCGCAGGCGGATCGCCACGTCGGCTTCGCGCATGCCGAGGTCGAGTTCCTCGTCGGTGGTAATGAGCGTGATCTGGATATCCGGGTACAGATCGATGAACTCGCCGAGGCGCGGCAACAGCCAATGAATGCCGATGCCCGGCGTCGTCGATACCTTCAGTTCGCCGTTCGGCCGTTCCCGGCTGTCGGTGAGTTTGGTGCGCGCGGCCTCGAGTTTCATGAATACCTCGTGCGCCGTGCGGTACAGCAGTTCACCCTGCTCGGTAAGGATGAGCCCGCGTGCGTGGCGATGGAACAGCGACACGTTCAACTCGCTTTCCAACGCCGAGACTTGACGCGATACGGCCGACTGCGACAGCCCGAGCCGCTCGCCGGCATGCGTGAAACTTCCCGCTTCTGCGGCGGCGTGAAACACTTTCAGCTTGTCCCAGTCCATGCTGGCGCTGGAGGAGGTTGCAATACTCATTCCGCCGCTGCCTTTGCATGTTCGTGGACGGCGAGGAACTTTTCGGCTTCCAGCGCCGCCATGCAGCCCTGGCCGGCTGCGGTCACCGCCTGCCGAAACACGTCGTCGGTAACGTCGCCGGCCGCAAACACGCCGGGTACCGATGTTGCGGTCGAATAGCCCTTGGTGATGATGTAGCCTGAAGGTTTCATCTCGATTTGACCCGCGAACAGTTCGGAAGCCGGTTGATGGCCGATGGCAATGAAGACCCCGTCCACCGGGCGCTCGCTGACGACGCCCGTTTTCACATTCCTCAACCTAACGCCGCTGACCTTGCGCGGATTGTCGTTTCCCATCACGTCAATCAATACCGTGTCCCACAGGACCTCGATCTTGGGGTGCTTGAAAAGCCGGTCCTGGAGGATTTTCTCCGCGCGCAACGCGTCGCGTCGGTGCACGACCGTAACCTTTGACGCAAAATTGGTGAGGAACAGCGCTTCTTCGACTGCGGTATTGCCGCCGCCCACCACCACCACCTCTTTGTTGCGATAAAAAAAGCCGTCGCAGGTGGCGCAGGCGGACACGCCATAGCCTTTGAACTTCTGCTCGGAGGGCAGGTCGAGCCAGCGCGCCTGCGCGCCGGTCGCAATGATCAGACTGTCGGCGAGATAGACGGCACCGGAATCGCAGGCAATCCGGAACGGTCGCTGTCTGAGGTCGACAGCGTTGACATGGTCAGCGACGATGCGCGCACCCACATGTTCGGCTTGCTTCTGCATCTGCTCCATGAGCCAGGGCCCCTGGATGACATCCGCAAAACCCGGATAGTTCTCGACATCGGTGGTGATGGTGAGTTGACCGCCCGGCTGGATGCCCTGGATCAGCACCGGCTCGAGCATTGCGCGCGCCGAGTAGATAGCCGCCGTGTAGCCCGCCGGCCCCGACCCTATGATCACGACTTTGGCATGCGTGGCTGTGGACATCGACGCAGTCGCCCCCCTCGGCGATCGACCTCATGCGGCGGCCTGCGGCGCCGCGCGGTTCTTTGTTGACCCCAATCTATGTGTTTGGCTGAGCTATGCAAGATACGCAACCCCCGAAAGTCGAAGGCGTGAACCGGGTTGGGGTCGGGGCTGCGCAATAATCTTTCGCGAAAGATTGTTTCGCGGTATGGATGCCGTCGCAGGTGGTTTTCGGACGTGCAAGGGAGTGTGCGGTGCCCGCCCGCCTCGACGCGATCGATCGTCGCATCTTGAAGGAACTGCAGGACGACGGACGCATCACCAATGTGGAACTCGCCCGTCGCGTGGGCATTTCCGCGCCGCCATGCCTGCGTCGCGTGAGGGCGCTGGAGGAGGCCGGCTTTATCAAGGGTTACCGAGCGCTGCTCGACGAAAAGAAGCTCGGCTACGAGATTACCGTGTTCGCCATGGTACATCTGGCGAGCCAAGCAGAAGCCGATCTCGCCGCCTTTGAAGATTTCGTGCGTGCGCAACCTTTGGTGCGAGAGTGCTGGATGCTGTCAGGAGAGATCGATTTCCTGCTCAAATGCGTGGCGCCGGATCTAAAGACCTTCCAAGCCTTCGTCGAGAAACTGACCTCGGCGCCCCACGTGCGCAACGTGAAGACCTCGCTCACGTTGCGCAACTCCAAGGACGCGGCGATGGTGCCGATGGAGAACCCATAGATGACGGGCCGCGCGTGTTGTAGCTGACCCCAAGCTCACTTTCCCGGCACGCGATTCGGGTTCTCGGCCGCAAGCCTCCGGCAATCGTCGGCATTGGCGGTTCGGCGATTCAGGCCTCGCGTTCTTTTTCATCCCCGCGTCGTCGGCAGGGCGTGGTGCCCGGCGCGCCTTGTCCGGATGCGTCATGCGGGTGACGGCAAAATCCGCCCGCCATGGATCCGCAGTGGACAGGGGTCCTCTGCAAGCATCGCGCACGAATCTGCGCAGACATTGCGGTTCGATATGACCGCATGACCGCGAGGACGTGATTGAGTTCGCCCGACGACGGCGGGCGTCGGCAAGTGCATCCGGCGCGGACCCGCCTGTCCGCGTCGGACACGTCGCTTTCGCGAATGCGACCCGGGAAAGCGGCCGCGTTGCCGCATTAACGAGGATAGGCCCTCGTGCGCATGGCGCGGGGGTGATGGCAGCGGCGCCCCTCAGCGCCATTCGATCTTTTTTATCGCATAGGCTTTGGCGCCGCCCGGCGTATTGACCTCGACGGTCTCGCCCTTCTTCTTGTTGATCAGCGCGCGGGCAATTGGCGACGTGATCGAAATGCGGCCTTTCTTGGCGTCGGCTTCGGGCTCGCCGACGATCTGCCATACCTTCTTCTCGTCCGTGTCCTCGTCGACCAGCGTCACGGTGGCGCCGAATGTCACGGTGTCGCCCGAGAGTTTTGACACGTCAATGACGTCGGCACGGGCCAGCTTGTCTTCAAGCTCGGCAATGCGGCCCTCGTTGAGCGATTGCGCTTCTTTGGCAGCGTGATATTCGGCATTCTCGGACAGATCGCCGTGCGTGCGCGCATCAGTGATGAGTTGAATGATCCGGGGACGCTCGACCTGCTGACAGTACTTGAGTTCAGCCTGGAGCGCAGCATAGCCCTCCGCGGTCATCGGGATCTTATCCATCGTCTGTTCTCCTCCTGACGGGGCGTCGCGCGACGCTCCGCCAAGCCTTTTTCCGCCCGGTAACGGCCACCCTTTTCGAAATACGACTCCGGTCACGGTTCCCCGCCGACCGGAGCCACCGACCCCGAGATTCGGCCGAAGACCCCGTGCCGCGGCCAGCTCTGCCTGCCCACGACCCGCAATCCTCTTGCCGAACTCGCACCGACGCCCAACGCCGGGCTCCAACCAACCCTTAGAGCCGGCTAGCAAAATAGCTCTGCAGCGCGCGCACCTCGAGGTCGCCCCCGAGATAGGCCTTGATACCCTGCGCCGCGGCGACGGCACCCGAAAGAGTGGTGTAGTACGGTACTTTATGCAAGAGGGCCGCGTGCCGCAAAGAACGGCTGTCGGCGAGCGCCGCGGCTCCCTCGGTGGTGTTGAAGACCAGTTGGACCCCGCCGTTCTTGATCGCGTCCACGATATGGGGCCGGCCCTCCAGGACCTTGTTGATCTTGGTGGCCGCCACACCGTGTTGCTCGAGATAGCGCTGGGTTCCCGAGGTGGCAATGCACTTGAAGCCCAGCGAGGCGAGCAGCTTCACGGCCGGCAAGATCCTCGGCTTGTCGGCATCCTTGACCGAGACGAACACGGTTCCCGAACGGGGAAGAGTTGTGCCGCCGCCGATCTGGCTCTTGGCGAAGGCGATCTCGAACGACATATCGATGCCCATCACCTCCCCCGTCGATTTCATCTCCGGTCCGAGCACCGTGTCGACGCCGGGAAACCGTGCGAAGGGGAAAACCGCCTCTTTGACTGCGCGGTGTCTCGGCCGTTCGCGCCTCAGATCGAACCCCGCCAGCGTCTCGCCTGCCATGACACGCGCGGCGATCTTGGCAATCGGAAGGCCGATGACCTTGGCGACAAACGGCACGGTACGTGAGGCGCGCGGGTTGACTTCCAGTACGTAGATCTCGCCGTCCTTGATTGCGTATTGCACATTCATCAGGCCGCCGACATTGAGCGCCAGCGCCAGCGCCTGCGTCTGTCGCTCGAGCTCGGCGATCGTCTTCTCGCTCAGCGAATGTGGGGGAAGCGCGCAGGCCGAATCGCCCGAATGGATGCCCGCTTCCTCGATGTGCTCCATGATGCCGGCGATGAAAGTGTCCCTGCCGTCGGCAAGACAATCGACATCCACTTCCGTTGCGTCCGACAGGTAGCGGTCGATGAGCAGCGGGCTCTTGTCGGAAACGGCGAGCTCGCTCGGCCGGTCGAGATCGCTAGCGAGCTTCGCCACATAACGGTCGAGCTGAGTCCCGTCGCGCACGATCTCCATGGCACGCCCGCCGAGCACGTAGGACGGGCGGATCAACACCGGATAGCCGATCGCATCGGCGATCGCCCGCGCAGCTCCGGGTGACGTGGCGATCCCGTTTCTCGGCTGCCGCAGCTTGAGTTTTTTTAGCAGCTTCTGGAAACGCTCGCGGTCCTCGGCGAGGTCGATGGCGTCGGGCGAGGTGCCGAGGATCCGTACGCCGGCTGCCTCGAGCGGGCGCGCCAGTTTGAGCGGCGTCTGCCCGCCGAACTGCACGATGACGCCGTGCAATTGGCCGCAGGAGCGCTCCTTGTCGATAATTTCGAGCACGTCTTCGGGGGTGAGCGGCTCGAAATAGAGTCGATCCGAAGTGTCATAATCGGTTGACACCGTCTCGGGATTGCAGTTGACCATAATGGTTTCGAAGCCGGCTTCCTTCAGCGCGAAGGCGGCATGGCAGCAGCAATAGTCGAACTCGATTCCCTGGCCGATGCGGTTCGGCCCGCCGCCGAGAATGACGATCTTGCGCCGGTCGGACGGTGCCGCCTCGTCGGCGACCCTGCCCGCAAAGGGGGTCTCGTAGGTCGAATACATGTACGCGGTGGGCGACGCGAATTCGGCGGCGCAGGTATCAATGCGCTTGAACGCCGGCCGCACGCCGAGCGCACGACGCTTCTCACGCACGGTTTCCTCGGGATGGCCGGTGAGTTTGCCGAGCCGTTTGTCGGAGAAGCCCATGGCTTTGAGCCGGCGGAACTGTGCGGCCGTTGTCGGCAGTCCTTTGGATCTGATCTCGGCTTCCGCCTCGACCAGGCCACGGATCTCGGCCAGGAACCACGGGTCGATCCGACACGCGCCGTGAATGAGCTCGTCGCTTGCGCCTAGTCGCATGGCCTGCGCGACTTTCAACAGCCGATCGGGAGTTGGCGTACCGAGTGCGGCGCGGATCGCTGCCTTGTTGTCGGTATCATCGATGCCCTTGGCGGGATCGAAGCCGTCGATGACGATCTCGTCGAGACCGGTAAGGCCCGTTTCCAGCGAACGCAGCGCCTTCTGCAGCGACTCCTGGAACGTGCGGCCGATTGCCATGACCTCGCCGACCGATTTCATCGAGGTGGTGAGCACGGGTTCTGCGCCCGGAAATTTCTCGAAAGCGAAGCGCGGGATCTTGGTGACGATGTAGTCGATGGTCGGCTCGAACGACGCGGGGGTCGCGCCGCCGGTGATGTCATTGTCGATTTCGTCGAGCGTGTATCCCACCGCGAGCTTGGCCGCGACCTTGGCGATCGGGAACCCGGTGGCCTTGGAGGCGAGGGCGGAGGAACGTGACACGCGCGGATTCATCTCGATGACGACGAGGCGGCCGTCCTCGGGATTGATGGCAAATTGCACGTTGGACCCGCCGGTTTCCACGCCGATCTCGCGCAAGACCGCGATCGCGGCATCGCGCATGATCTGATATTCCTTGTCGGTCAGCGTCAGGGCGGGCGCGATGGTGATCGAGTCGCCGGTATGCACGCCCATGGGATCGAGATTCTCGATCGAGCAGACGATGATGCAGTTGTCCTTCTTGTCGCGCACCACCTCCATCTCGAATTCCTTCCAGCCCAACACCGACTCTTCGACCAGCACCTCATTGGTGGGAGAAGCATCGATGCCGCGTTCGACGATGTCGATGAACTCGGTCTTGTTGTAGGCGATGCCGCCGCCGGTGCCGCCGAGGGTGAAGGACGGACGGATAATGGCAGGCAGCCCGATATCGTCGAGGGCTTGCAGCGCCTGCGGCAGTGTCTTGACTTGATGCGAGCGCGGCGTGGGGAGGCCGATCTTCTTCATCGCCTCGCGGAACAGCTCACGGTCTTCCGCCTTGTCGATCGCCTCCGCGGTCGCGCCGATCATCTCCACGCGGTATTTCTCCAATACGCCGAGCTTGCGCAGGGACAGCGCGCAGTTGAGTGCGGTCTGTCCACCCATGGTGGGCAGCAATGCGTCAGGACGTTCCTTGGCGATGATCTTGGCCACGATGTCCGGCGTGATCGGCTCCACATAGGTGGCGTCGGCGAGATCGGGATCGGTCATGATCGTCGCCGGGTTGGAATTGACGAGCACGATCCGATAGCCCTCGGCTTTCAACGCCTTGCAGGCCTGCGTGCCGGAATAGTCGAATTCGCAGGCTTGACCGATGACGATGGGGCCGGCGCCGATGATGAGGATCGAAGTGATGTCGGTTCGTTTGGGCATCCGCTCGCGATCGACTGGACACAAAAAAAGGGCGCGCCAGCCGCGCGTCCCCCGGACCGCGCCGAGGGCTCTTCCAGAGCCTCGCGCGCGGAGGGTCTTTAAACCAAAATCGGCGGCGAAGCAAACAGCATCGAGATCGGCGGCCGGGCGTCCCCTCGCGTGCGGCGCGCGATCGCTTTCATCGGCTTGATTCCGATCCCCGGCGTTCGCGCGCGATCAGGAATTGGCCGGCCGTCAGCAAACGCCGCACGAAGCGCCGTGCGGCTGGATTGCCGTCAATTCATGAAAGATGCAGTGTGGCCCGCTGCCGGCGCGGAGGATCGCGAGGCGGCCCATTGAAAACCAGTGGAGGCCCGGCCTGGAATCGAACCAGGCTTGGAAGACCGTGCACGGCTTTCCGCGTCGCCACTCCGCCACCGGGCCAGGTTGACAATATCAGGCGCAAGGGCCTCGAAGTCACGACCTGCGGTCTATTCCATCGCGATTGAATACAAGGTTAACGGCTCGCGGGGCGGGCCACGAATGTCATCCGCTGCTGGTTGTGGCCGATATTGCGCGCCGCGCGGCGAGCCTCAAATCCGGCGGCGGCGAGCCGCGCGAGCATCTGCGCCTCGGTATAATGCGCGAGCCCGATCCGACGCTTCAGCCGCAGATAATCGGAGGCGAAGATCCGCACGAGTCCGAACACCGCTGCCCAGAAGAAACCGTGAGCGGCGGCGAAGCGCAGCAGCGCGAACGCCGCCGCCAGGGCGGAGAAACGCGGTGGAACCACATCGCCGATGACAAGCATGCCGGTCGGCTTCGTGAGTCGACGGAATTGCGCGAGCAGCCGTTCGAGCTCGGCCGAGGTCAGATATTGCGCGACCGAATGCATCACGATCAGGTCCAGGGAGCCATCGGCCAGCGCCAAAGCCTCCTCCGGCGCGAGCACCGAGATTTTCGGATGATCCTGATAACGCGCCCTCAAGGCCGCGCGCACGTTGGGGGCCGCCTCTACGAGAACGAGGTGCCCGCTCGCGGCGGCAACGAGGTCGGCCGATTTCGCCTCACCGCAGCCGTAGTCCATCACGCGCGCATCGGGCGAGGGCACGAAAGCGCGGATATCCCGTGCTATCAAGTCATAGTGCACGTCGCGATGACGTGCATTCACATAGATCACGGAATGCTTGAAATCGTAGAAACTGATCCAGTCGCTCATCGCATCTCGTAGCGCGCCGTGCGCCAGTCAATTGCCCGCACGACGACCTCCTTCGCCCGCCCACCTGTCATGAATTGCGGCGGGACGGAAGCCAAAACTTCCAAGCCGCGGCACGCTCACGCGCGCCACAACGCCGTCAAGGGGCCCTTCCGGCCCCGCACCGGATCGCTCGTCGGCAGCGGCACGTGCGGGATGACCTTGACCGCGGCGGCATGCTCGGCTCCGCCCGCACGGCAAAGATTGTAAGTCCCGCCGGGCGGATAAGACCCTATTACTGACAGGTCGGGGCTCGTCCAAAGCGCCTGATGACCGGTACCGGCGGGCAACACCGCGACGTCCCCCGCGATCAGTTCGAGCGTCGCTCCAGCCTCTCCGCCGAAGCGCACCCTGGCGCGGCCGCGCGCGACCCCGAGCGCCTCGTGGATCATCGAGTGAAAGTGGGTAAACGGATAGATTCCGTTGCGCCACATCTCCCGACCCCAGCCGTTCTCCCGAAATACCCGCTCGATGATCGCCTCCGGGTCACGCAGGTCTGCAAGTTCGAAGGCCCCTCTGTAGATCAGTAGCGGCAGCCGATTGTTCGGTACCAGCCCGTCGTCGGCAAAGTGGAACACGAGCGGAGTCGGCGGCGGCATGTTTTTGCCCGGTCAGGTTCCGATGGCATCGAATCGGCACCGCCTTGACGAAAAGCGCCGCAGCGGCGCGAGGCACCAATCCAGGGCCAGTATATCAATTCCGGATTGCCTCGCTGTCGCTTTGCTCGGGCCCGCCATGACCGACCGATGCTGCAAGGGCAATGACGGGTCAATGTTGCCGCAATCCGCTCTAGCGCCAACAGGATTTCCGCGCCCGGACCGGATGCGGCCGGGAGCACTATGCGTTTCGTGCTTCGAGCCGTTCCCAGGAAAGGACGGATCAAGCCGCGTCAGGATTTTTTGATCCGATCCGTGCCCCGGTTCACGATCGGAGGCTGAGTTCGAGCGGCAGCCCGGCTTGCGGATGTCACGAGTTGCCGAGCATGCGGCAAGATCGACCCCTTATCCTCAGGCGATGTCCTTATGCGATTTTCCGTTTGGACTGGCGCATCATGTCGATGAAACGGACGAACAGATAATGGCTGTCGCGCGGTCCCGGCGAGGCTTCGGGATGGTACTGCACCGAGAATACCGGTCTGTCCCTCAGCGCGATACCGCAATTGGAGCCGTCAAACAGCGACACGTGAGTCTCGTCGACATTGTTTGGCAGCGTATCCTTGTCGATGGCAAAGCCGTGATTCATCGAGGTGATCTCGACCTTGCCGGTGGTGAGATCCTTCACCGGGTGATTGGCGCCGTGATGGCCTTGATGCATCTTTATTGTTCGGGCGCCCAGCGCGATGCCGAGTAATTGATGACCGAGGCAAATGCCGAAAGTCGGCGTACCGGACTCGACGATGGTCTTGATCACCGGCACGGCATATTTGCCCGTGGCCGCTGGATCGCCTGGACCATTCGACAGGAACACCCCGTCAGGTTGCAACGCCAGAATATCTTCGGCGGAGGTCGTCGCCGGCACCACCGTCACCTTGCAGCCGGCACCGGCGAGCATCCGCAGGATGTTGCGCTTGATACCGTAATCGATGGCAACGACGTGGAATTGCGGATCCTGCTGTCGCCCGTAGCCCTTGCCCCAGACCCACGGCGTCTCGTCCCAGGTGAAGCGCTGACCGCAGGTTACCGTCGGCACGAGATCCATGCCGACAAGGCCTGGCCATTCACGCGCTGCCTTCTTGAGCGCCGGAAGATCGAAACGTCCGTCCGGCGCGTGCGCGATCACGGCATTGGGCATCCCTTTTTCGCGGATCAACGCGGTGAGCGCGCGCGTGTCGATGCCGGAAAGACCGATGATCCCGCGCGCCTTGAGCCAGTCGTCAAGGTGGCGCGTGGCCCGATAGTTCGAAGGCCGCGTGATCGCGCTGTGCAGGATGACGCCGCGTGCGCCCGGGGTTGCGGCGAGGTTGACGGTCTCGATATCCTCCTCGTTGGAGCCGACATTGCCGATATGGGGAAAAGTGAAGGTAATGATCTGACCGGCATAGGAGGGGTCGGTCATGATCTCCTGATAGCCGGTCATGGCGGTATTGAAACATACCTCGCCGACGGCGTGGCCCGACGCGCCGAGGCCGTGGCCTTCAAGCACGGTCCCGTCGGCCAACACCAGAAGGGCGGTGGGTGGGGTTTCGCTCCAGCCGTTACTGGCTTGTTCGACCGTCATCAAAACCTAGATAGGCCTTTCGGCGGTCGGCGTCAAAACGTTGGTGCGCCGGCCGATCTGCCCGCCTTGGGGTTGACGCCCTGAAATTCGCGGCGATGCAGCCGGCTCCCGCAAGACCGAAGTTCCGTGCTTTTGATGGCGTTTTCCGGGGTTGCACCCTGCCGGTTCTCGTGCTGCGGTGCCGGGATCCGTGGGCCGCTCCCGCAATTCGTTGAAGGAAGATCATGCTCCGTGACGACATCAACAAGGCCTTGGCCGCGGCGTTGAAAGCAAGGAACGAGCGTGCGGTTTCGACGCTGCGCCTGATCAATGCGGCGCTCAAGAATGCCGATGTCGAAGCACGCGGCCAGGGTCGGCCGCCGCTCGGCGACGCGGAGGTGCTGGCGCTGCTGCAAAAGATGATCAAGCAGCGGCAGGAATCGGTCGAACTCTACAAGAAAGGCGGTCGCGCCGACTTGGTGCAACAGGAAGAGGAAGAGATTGCCATCATATCCGGCTATCTGCCGAAACAGATGTCGGAGGCCGAGATGATGTCGGCCATCAGCGCCGCCATCAACGAGATCGGCGCGACCAGCATCAAGGACATGGGCAAGGTCATCGGCGTGCTGCGGGCAAAACACGCGGGGCAGATGGACATGGCCAAGGCGAGCGCGCTGGTGAAGGCGAGGCTGTCGGGCTGATCCGGCGGCCCCCGCGCGCTCAAGGCCGCTGGGCTGGTTCCATTGTCGGGCCAAGACGCGCACGGCGGCCGGCGAGGCGCCGCCCGCCTTTATCCTCTGTGGAAAACTAGGAAAAGGCTGCGAATTCCTGGCGGCCGGGGTGGGCACCGGCAAGCCGCAATTCGCGGCGGTATGATCGGCGCGCTGATTCGCGCGAGCAGGGCATGCGTTTTCCGCCGCAATTCCTTGACGAGCTGAAGGCCCGGCTTCCGGTCTCGGAGGTCGTCGGACGGCGCGTCAAGCTCGTGCGTGCAGGTCGCGAATGGAAAGGCCTGTCGCCCTTCAACAAGGAGAAGACGCCGTCGTTCTTCGTGAATGATCAGAAACAGGCCTGGTTCGATTTCTCCGCCCAGAAGAACGGCAGCATCTTCGATTTCGTGATGGAGACCGAAGGGGTAACGTTTCCCGAGGCGGTCGAGCGCCTTGCGCAGATGGCCGGCCTGCCGCTGCCCAAGCCTTCGCGCGAAGAGGAGGCGGACGCGGCGCGGCGCAAGACGCTCTTCGAGGTAATGGAGCTGGCAGCCAAGTTTTTCGAAGCGACGCTCGCCTCGCGGCTGGGTGCCAGAGCGCGCGGTTATCTTGCCGATCGCGGACTCGACCCGGCGATCCAGCTCAGGTTCCGGCTCGGCTACGCGCCGAACGAACGCTTCGCGCTCAAGGAACATCTTGGCAATCAAGGTGTCACGGTCGAGGACATGGTCGAGGCCGGCCTGCTCGTGACGGGCGATGGCGTGGCGTTGCCTTACGACCGTTTCCGCGACCGCGTGATGTTTCCGATCACGGATCTGCGCAACCGCATCATCGCCTTCGGCGGCCGTGCGCTGGATAAGGACGCATCGGCCAAATACATCAATTCGCCGGAGACCTCGCTCTTCCGCAAGGGCGCGACGCTCTACAATATCGCCGCCGCGCGGCAGGCCGCGCATCAAGGGGCCACCGTCGTCGCGGTCGAAGGCTATATCGACGTCATCGCCATGGTCGACGCCGGTTTCCCGGCCACCGTGGCGCCGCTCGGCACCGCGCTCACCGAAGATCAATTGGCGCTCATTTGGAAAATGGCGGACGAACCGGTGCTCTGTTTCGATGGGGATGCGGCGGGTCTGCGTGCCGCCTACCGCGCCGCCGACCTCGCCTTGTCACGGCTCGCGCCCGGCAAGAGCCTGAAGTTCGCGGCGTTGCCGCCGGGACAGGATCCGGATGACCTGGTGCGCGCGGGCGGGCGCGAGGCGGCGGCCGACCTGATCGGAGCTGCCCGCCCGCTTGCCGACCTGCTTTGGGCTCGGGAAACCGAGGGCCGCAGCTTCGGCACGCCGGAACAGCGGGCGGCGCTCGAGGCACGTCTCAACTCAATCGTTGCCAACATCGCGGACGAGACGGTGCGCCGATATTACCGGCAGGAATTCAGCGCACGCCTGGCACGGTATTTCGCGCCTCTCGTGACGGCCCGCGACGGCCGGTTGCGGCGAGACCGGCGTGGCGGCCCACGGCAAGGAGGCTCATGGCCGACGGTCGCGGGCGCATCCTATGTCGTCGTCAGCGAGCAGCTCACCGCAAGCCCGCTTTATCGCGGGCGCGGCGCCGTTCCGCGGCGCGAGGCCTTGATCCTCAAGGCGGCGCTCAATCATCCCTGGCTCCTGCATGACCATTTGGAGGAGCTGGCCTCGCTAGAGTTCCGTCATGCCGAGGCCGAACGATTGAAATCCGCGCTCATCGATATTGCAGCGCATGTGGAGGCGGCGGATTCGGCTGACGTAAGGGCGGAACTGGCCGCGCGTGGACTGGGGGAGGTCGTCGCTCGCATCGAGGCCGCAATCACCACCGCCTCGGTTTGGGGCGCCGGGCCGGGGGCCGCGCCCGAAGACGTGCTCGTCACGTGGAACCAATTAATCGGCTTGCATCGCCAATGGCATTCACTAATTAAGGAACTCAAGGCTGCCGAACAGGCGCTCGGCCAAGACAGCAGCGAGAGCAACTATCTCCGTCTGGTGGATGTGAAGGCACGCCTCGAGCGGATGGAGGGGACCGAGGCCCTGATCGAGGGTTTCGGAGCCTCCTCAGGCCGGGGTACCCGTGGCCCGTGAATCCGGAGTGGACCGCCATCGTTGGGGCGGAGCGGCAAAGATAAGGCAGAAGAGAGTCGATTTCAGCGGTGTTTTTGGGTTAATCGGAGCTTAAAGGGCTCCATGGCAGTGAGGAACCTGATTCGGGACCGGCTCCCCCCGCGCGGGTGGCAGTCGCCGGCTCCGGCGGCAAGGCTCTTGCCCCAAGGTTCTTGCCCAGGATGATCTTACGAGCGTGCGAAAGGGCGGATGAAGACGATGGCCAGGAAGGTCCAAGAGAAAGTGGTCGCGGCCAAAGCCAAGCCAGCGGTTCCGGCGAAGGATGAAACCCCTGAGAAGGACACCGACAGCGCCCCCGATACGCCATTGCCGCTGCTCGATCTCACCGATGCCGGCGTCAAGCGGATGATCAAGGCCGCCAAAAAGCGCGGCTATGTCACGATTGACCAGATCAACGAGGTAATGCCCTCGGGCGAAGTCTCCTCCGATCAGATCGAAGACGTTTATGCCATGCTCAACGACATGGGCATCAACGTGGTCGAGAACGAGGATGCTGCCGACGAAGCAGACGAAGAGAAGACCGAGGATCCGGACGACGAAGAGGATGGTGGGGACCTTGTCGAAGTCTCCGCCAAGCCGATCGCCGCGACGGAAAAACGGGAGCCCTCGGAGCGCACCGATGATCCAGTGCGGATGTATCTGCGCGAGATGGGATCGGTGGAGCTCTTGTCGCGCGAGGGGGAGATCGCGATTGCCAAGCGGATCGAGGCAGGTCGCGAGGCGATGATCGCCGGATTGTGCGAGAGCCCTCTCACTTTTCAAGCCATCATCATTTGGCGCGAAGAACTCAACGAGGGCAAGGTCTTTCTGCGCGACATCATCGATCTCGAGGCGACCTATGCCGGTCCCGACGCCAAGCAGATGCAGACGCCGCTGGTCTCCACCGACGGCAAGTCCTCCAATCCGGGTGCGGCCCAACCGGCCTCGGGGGCGCCGCATCTGCAGGTTGTGCAGACCCAGGCGCCTCCGGCCGCCCCTCCCGCCGCGACGCCGTTCAGATCGCGGGACGAGGATGACGACGGGAAGGATCCCGCGGAGGTTGCCGCCGAGAGTGATTTCGACGAAGACGACATGGAGGGCTCGCTTTCGCTCGCTTCGATCGAGGCCGAACTCAAGCCCAAGGTGCTGGAGACCTTCGACACCATCGCCGACGCATTCAAGCGCCTGCGTCGCCTGCAGGAGCAGGACATCGAGTTTCGCCTCAAGAACGCTTCGCTCTCTCCGGCGCAGGAGCGCAAATACAAAAAACTGAAGGAAGAGATCATCACCGCGGTGAAGTCGCTGCGCCTCAACCAAGCGCGCATCGACAGCCTCGTCGAGCAGCTTTACGACATCAACAAGCGCCTCGTGTCGAGCGAGGGGCGGCTAATGCGGCTCGCGGAGAGCTACGGCGTGGCCCGCGATGATTTCCTCAAGCAATACCTGGGTAACGAGCTCGACCCGCGTTGGCTCAACCGCGTTTCCAAGCTCTCGGCAAAGGGATGGAAGGCCTTCGTGGCCAACGAGAAGGAGCGCATCAAAGAGATTCGTTCGCAGATCCACGATCTTGCGGCGCAGACCGGCGTATCGATCGAGGAATTCCGCAAGATCGTGCAGATGGTGCAGAAGGGCGAGCGCGAGGCACGCCAAGCCAAGAAGGAGATGGTGGAGGCGAACCTGCGCCTCGTCATCTCGATCGCCAAGAAATACACGAACCGTGGGCTGCAGTTCCTGGACCTCATCCAGGAGGGCAATATCGGTCTGATGAAGGCGGTCGATAAGTTCGAATACCGCCGCGGCTACAAGTTCTCGACCTACGCGACCTGGTGGATCCGGCAGGCGATTACCCGCTCGATCGCCGACCAGGCGCGCACCATCCGCATCCCGGTGCACATGATCGAGACCATCAACAAGATCGTACGCACGTCGAGGCAGATGCTGAACGAGATCGGTCGCGAGCCGACGCCCGAGGAACTGTCCGAGAAGCTCGGGATGCCGCTGGAAAAGGTGCGCAAAGTTCTCAAGATCGCCAAGGAGCCACTCTCGCTTGAGACCCCGATCGGCGACGAGGAGGATTCGCATCTTGGCGATTTCATCGAGGACAAGAACGCCATCCTGCCGATTGATGCTGCGATCCAGTCGAACCTGCGCGAGACCACGACGCGGGTGCTCGCTTCGCTCACCCCGCGCGAAGAGCGCGTGCTGCGCATGCGCTTCGGCATCGGCATGAACACCGACCACACTTTGGAAGAGGTCGGCCAGCAGTTCTCGGTCACCCGCGAGCGCATCCGCCAGATCGAGGCCAAGGCCTTGCGCAAGCTCAAGCACCCGAGCCGTAGCCGGAAGCTGCGCTCGTTCTTGGATAACTGACAGCGACGACAGTCCCCGGGCGGTCTTTCTTTTTGACCGGGACCAACGGATCAAGCTCCTCGCAAAATCGTCCGCGGTCGCCGAGACCGGTCACCACGCGCCGCTCGAGCTCCGTGCAACCGCCGATCCGGCCGTTCCAAGGCGATGATCATCGCCGGGACGGGCACGGCGACGGTCTCATGGGTATGGCTAAAACAAGGTTGGTGGTGGCGAATTAGGGTTCTTGCGCCGCGGCCTTTCGACCTGGCGCCGCGTTTCTTGGTGTCGCCGGGGATGTTTCTTGCGGGCGGAAATGGCCTATAATTTGCGCATAATTTGCTCGGCGCTGTCGGGGCGCATGCGCCGCTTGTCCGTGGGAGAGGTCGTCATGGCCACCTATTTGATGTTGGGCAGATATTCGGTCGAGGGTCTGAAAGGCATCAGCGCCAAGCGCACGGAGGAGGTCAAAGCGCTGATCAAGAAGAACGGAGGCGAACTGAAAGCGGGTTATGCCGCGCTGGGCGAGGTCGACTTGGTGATGATCGTCGATTTACCCGATACCGCGCGCGCGATGGCGACGTCCGCGGCACTGGCAAAACTCACCGGAATCGCCTTCACGACCATGCCGGCGGTCACGATCGAGGAATTCGACCGAATCGCGGCTTAGCAGGCGCATTCCCGCGGGAAGGATGGCGGCGCCCGGCATCGCGTGAAATGCGACGGGGGCGCAGGGAGCTCGTGCCGCGCTTTCGGACATTGGCTCGCTAGAGGGACGGGAGGACGAACCGGCGTCGCGTTCGGCGCGCGAACCGATACGGCGCAACGGCGCGACATCGTGATGCGTCTCGAGAGCGGCGCAGGAACGCGACCGACGCCCCCGATCTAAGTCTGCGGAGGTAGAAAAGGAAATGATCGCGCACACACGCGCCTTTTTTTGGACGAAGGCGCCGTGCCATGCTGAGCGCACGAGGAGTATGACGATGCTCTGCCTGAGCTCGCGCGTCTGTGCGACCGCAGTGTGCCTATTCGTGACCGCCATGTCGGCCCGAGGTGCCCCTTGCGGCGGCAATTTCAGCACTTTTCTCGCCGCGATGGGCCAAGATGCGGAAGCCGCCGGCATCTCCCCAAGCGTCGTGCGCGAGGCTTTCGCAGGACTGGCACCCGATCCGGCCGTGCTCGCCTTTGATCGCCGCCAGCACGGAACCTTCCGCCAGAGCTTCGAACGCTACGCTGCAACGCGTGTCACGCCAGCGCGCATCAAGCGCGCGAGAGCGATGATGACACGCTACGCGCAACTGCTCGCGCGCATCGAACGCCAGTTTGGCGTGCCGAGGGAAATTCTGGTCGCGATCTGGACGCTCGAGAGCGACAACGGCGCCGGCGATATGGGGCACCTGCCGGTCGTGCGCACGCTCGCAACACTGGCGCATGACTGCCGGCGCCCGGAACTGTTCCAGTCCGAACTCATCGCCGCGCTCAGAATCGTGCAACGCGGTGACTTGCCGTTGCGCGATCTCGTCGGTGCCAATGCCGGTGAGATCGGTCAGACCCAGTTCCTGCCGTCCTCCTACATCAAGTACGGCGTCGATTTCGACGGCGACGGCCGCGTCGACCTCCGGCACTCGGTTCCCGACGTGCTCGCATCGACCGCCAATCTTTTGAAAGCGAATGGTTGGCGCGCCGGCGCGCCCTATGACGAGGGCACGGACAATTTTGCGGCGATGCGCGAATGGAACAGGGCCTTGATCTATCGCAAGACGATCGTGTTCTTTGCGAAGAAGCTGAGGGAATAGGCGCAGCGGGCCCCTATCCGCAACCGAAGCATCAAGCACACCCGCGAAGATGGCGCCGCGACCTCTGACGAACAGCGCGGAGTGCATGCTCTCGCGCAACGGCCGGTCGCCGCTGGTCGGGATCAAATGCGCGAAAACCTCCGCTCGGCCGCATCGTTGGGCGGTTGACGCAGGCAAGGCGCGACATCCCGCGCCGCTTGGCATGCCAAGCATGCCACATGGGCATGGAATGCGGCGCGCAGGTTCCGTCACCGCAAGATCCACCGAATTGCGTTGCAGTGCACAATCAGGGCGACATGTCCAGGCCATGCGGTGCCGCTGGGTCGGTAACGGAGGGCAAGCGGAGCGCGTCGGCCCGGCCGATCGGGGGTCCGGCTCCCGGGCTCCCGCAGCGGCAGTTCGAGGTCATCACAGGGACGTCAGCCCGATCGGAGCAGGGCTGGCTAGCGACATCGGCCCGATCGAAGCGGGGTTGGCTTATGACGAGCAGTTAACGGTGCGCTAACCGCGTTCCTCGCCTGGCGCATGGAATACATGCAAGAAAACCCCTACTTTGCAGTGCAAAATAATCTATATTGCAGTGCAATAAAAAGAAAAAGAGGAGGGGACGCCTGGGGCCGAAAAGGAGAATGGTTCCATGGCTCATGCACGTACGATCCCGGCCGCATCCGCGCTTGCCGTCGGCAAGAGCAGCTCCGCCAAGCCGAGCATCTGGACGCGTCTGCTCAATGCCATCGCCGAGGCCAATATGCGGCGTGCCGAGCGCGAGATTGCAATTTACCTGCAGAATGGCGGCAAGTTCACCGACGAGACCGAGCGCGAGATCGAGCGCCGCTTCCTTAATCGTCGTTGACACCTCCCGACCGAAGCGAGCACGCAATGTCTACCCTGGCCTTCCGTTCCCCGCCGTGGTTCAAGCTCTGGACCTTGCCGTCCGTTGCTTTGGCGCGCCTCGCCGCAGCGCTCTGCGCTGCGGCCGAGGTAATCGCCGAGGCGAAAGAACTTGCGCGCATGGCGGAACGCCGCTTTCCCTTCATGATCGACGAGTAGCGTCCGCGCGGGCGACGGTCCGCCATGGCGGTCCGGAGCAACGCGAGGGCGAAGCGATCGGCAGTCGACGATGCCGAGGCTTGATCGCTGCCGCGCCCTTGATCGGGTTCCTCGCCCGTGAGCCAGCCGATTCAAACCGATCGGAACAAGGTGCCCATTTGACGGACCGCGGGCGCGCAAATCGACCCGGGCAAGGAACACCGGGGGCGATCAGAAGCTCACCACGATAGCCGTCACGATGATCATGGTCTCGGTCGGCATTACTGCCGCAGTCAATTGATTTT
>JADGGK010000130.1 GCA_019689975.1 Pseudolabrys sp. | reverse complement strand
GTCGGTGCTCGACTCCTGTCCTATGCAAGCCGCAACGGCCTCCGGCTTACCGAATGAGTGCGGCGTATATCAGTTTGCGCATGGCGCTTTCTCCGACGGCATCCTGACTCACCTCGGTCGCCGGGAGGATGTCTGAAGCAATGTTCAGTAATTTTCTGTGAATCTGCCATTGAGCGGGAACTTACGTGACAACCCATTTGTCGCCAAAGCTGACCGACCACAGCAACGCTATTGAGATCGGCACTCAGCCCGTGAAGGTCCGATCATGATCATCGATAAGAGGTAGCGAAAAGCTTGAACCGCATCTGGTGTCTCTTCGAGCGCCGCTAAATTGGTTCAGTAAAATTGCGTCCGCGGTCGTACACGCCAGTGGTGGAATTCGCCCTTGTTCGGCCTCGATCTTGTTGCTAAGCTTCATAACCTTGGGCAGTCGATATTTTGACACGAAGAGCAGATGCTGCGTTGGTTGAGCAAGCGAACCAAGCTGCAGGCGGTGCGGTTTCTGACCGCGGCTTATGCCTTGTGCATAAGTGCTCCTTCAGTAGCTTTGACGATTGCGGATGAGTCGGTCGCGGCACATTGCCTCTTCAAGGACGCCGCCGTCGCTCCGCATGCGCATGCCAGGGTGATCCACGCCACGCAAGACATCCATCCCGCTAGCTCGCTACACACGCTACACGGTCGTACCGAGATCGCCGCGTCGATAAAAACCGGCGACGAAACGCAAGCAACCGCTACGGACTGTTGCGGCCTGTTCTTTGCTCCGGCCATTATTGGTGATGGCGGCGTCCTCTCCCTTGACCGGCGGCTAGCATCGGCCGCATTTCCTACTCTTGTTGAAAGTCTTATCGGGCGCGGTCCCGAACGTCTGAATCGCCCGCCCATTGCACTCTAGTCGTCGTGAAAACCACGGCGCGGGCTCGAGAGAGTTCGTGCCCGGTCTTTGTCGACTAGAGGGGGTTTGTTATGCATTGGGGACCGCCTGATATCACCGCCTTGGTACGGCTAGGGGCGACGAACTTCCGCGCTTATTCCGATTTCATTGCGGTTTTGCTGCTCACGGCTCTTGTTCAGGGTTGCGCCGCGCCTTTGCCGCCGTCCGTTTCGGCAGGGCCGGCTGTGTCCGATCCTTCAACGCCAGCGCCGCGTGTGAGCTACCGATCCACGATCGGTCCTTACAACAGCGCGCGACCGGTTGGGCCTGCCCCGTGGCAGCAGCAGAACCGGCAGGTCGCTCCTTCGTCGAGGTCCGCCGAGTGAGCAGGAAAGCAAAAAGCAAATCGTTCAGGTACAACAATAAAACCGTGAGGGCGGCAGCATGAAGGTTATGCGATTCGCCGTTTACGTTCGGATATGCGCAATAGTCGCGAGCGGCCTCGGTCTGAGTGCGTGTGTGACATTTTCAACCGACAAAGGCCTGGGCGATGTTGCAGGCATTGTCCAGCAGGATCTTAAGAAGAATATAGCATTCGTTCAGAGTGAAGGAGAAGCGGCTCAGCTTCGCCGCCGCGTTGAGTCGCTCCTGAAAAAAACGCTGACAGTCGACACTGCCGTCCAGATCGCGCTTTTGAACAATCGCGGTCTGCAAGCTGCTTACAACGAACTGGCGATTGCCGAGGCAGTCCGGGTGGGCTCCAGCCTGCCGCCCAATCCTCGTTTCTCGATCCTGCGGATTGCGAGCGGTTTGGAGACGGAGGTCGAAACGCAGATCGTCACCAATGTTCTGGCGCTGGCGACGATCCCGATCCGTGCCGATATTGCCGCAGACCGCTTCCGGCAGGCGCAATTGCACGCGGCCGAGGAGACCTTGCGTGTGGCAGCGGAGGCACGCCGCGCCTACTATCGCGCCGTCGCCGCGCGGGAGCTTGTCCGTTTGCTGTCGCAAGCAAAGTCCGCAGCCGAGTCGACAGCGCAAGTCGCGAGGGAACTCGGCAAAACCGGCGCTTTGAATAAGCTCGACCAAGCGCGCGAGCAGGCATTCTACGCTGAAACGACAGCGGAGCTCGCCATGGCGCGCGAAAATGAATCCTCCGAGCATGAAAAGCTGGTTCGCGTTCTCGGGTTGTGGGGCAAAGATACGAATTTGAAACTGCCGTGGGTACTTCCGGCACTGCCCTTTAGACCGCTAAATCTACCGGATGTCGAAGTCGACGCCGTCCGCAAGCGCCTCGATTTGCAGGTAGCCCGGACTGAATTAGCGGCGCTCGCCAAATCCTATGGGCTGACGCATGCAACTCGATTCGTCAGCCTTTTAGAGGCCGGTCCAGCATTCAAAACGACAAGGGATCGGGAAAAGGGCGAGGCTGTCCGGGACAGCGGCGTCGACGTCGAGTTTGAGATTCCGATTTTCGATTTTGGCGAGACCCGGATTCGGCAGGCAGAACAAACCTATCTTAAGGCTGTCAATCGCCTGCTTCAATTGGCCGTCAACGTCCGTTCGGAAGCACGAGAGGCCTATCAAGGTTATCGCTCGACTTATGACGTCGCGCAGCACTATCAGCGGGAGATCCTTCCGCTGCACAACATCATCAACGAACAGATGCAGTTGCAATACAGCGCCATGCAGAGCGATGTATTCGCCCTGCTGGCCGAGGCGCGTCAGCGGATTGCCGCCAACCGAGCAGCGATTGCTGCCAAGCTTGCGTTCTGGCTCGCGTCTTCCCGACTGAGAGAGGCGATTTACGGTGGTGCGAGATCGGCGGAGCCGGAAACTGAAGCACCTGTGCCGATCGTTCAAACAGCCGCTGTTAATGCAAACCATGACTAGGAGACCAAAAATGCTTTCACGACGCAGGTTCCTTGGTGCGGCAGCCGTTCTCACCAGTGCGGGACTGGTGAGCGGGCGCGCTCAAGCCGCAGCGATTCCCGAAGCTCCCACCACCTCTTCGCCGCAGACCCAACCGCCGCTCAAGCCAAACAGCGGACCCGACTATCAGCCGGTAGTGACACTCAATGGCTGGACATTGCCTTGGAAGATGAAAGGGGACTGGAAGGAATTTCATCTCGTCGCGGAGCCGGTCGTTCGTGAATTTGCACCGGGGATGACGGCAAACCTCTGGGGTTACAACGGACAGGCGCCCGGCCCGACAATCGAAGCCGTCGAAGGCGACAAGGTGCGCATCTTCGTCACCAACAAGCTGCCCGAGCACACCAC
Source organism: Pseudolabrys sp. (assembly GCA_019689975.1). Taxonomy (GTDB): domain Bacteria; phylum Pseudomonadota; class Alphaproteobacteria; order Rhizobiales; family Xanthobacteraceae; genus Pseudolabrys. Next base: position 2,737 of record JADGGK010000130.1, on the reverse strand, counting down.
GGTGCATTGGCACGGCATGGTGCTGCCGAACGGTATGGATGGGGTCGGCGGTCTGACGCAGCCGCACATCCCGCCCGGCAAGACCTTCGTCTACGAATTTCAGCTCAAGGAAAGCGGCACATTTATGTACCACCCGCATTCCGACGAGATGGTACAGATGGCGATGGGCATGATGGGAATGTTCATCGTGCACCCACGCGATCGACAATTCCGTCCGGTCGATCGCGACTTCGTCTTCATCATGAGCGCGTATCGGATCGAGCCTGGTAGCTATTTGCCGAAGGTCAACGAGATGACTGATTTCAATATGTGGACGTGGAACAGCCGTGTGTTTCCGGGTATCGATCCGCTTCCCGTGCGGCGCGGCGATCGGGTGCGCGTGCGCATGGGCAATCTCACCATGACCAATCATCCCATCCATCTGCATGGGCACCATTTCTCCGTGAGCTGCACCGACGGTGGCTGGGTGCCCGAGACGGCGCAATGGCCGGAAACCACGATTGATGTGCCGGTCGGCGCGGTTCGGGCGTTTGACCTCACAGCCGATTATCCCGGCGATTGGGCATTCCACTGCCATAAGTCGCATCACGCAATGAATGCAATGGGGCACAACGTTCGAAACTTCATTGGAGTGAAAAAGACGGCTTTGGCAAAAGCGGTCTCGAAACTCGCGCCGGACATCGGAATGGCTATGGGCAGCACCGGCATGGGCGAGATGGGTGCGATGGAAATGCCGATGCCGGACAACACGCTCCCGATGATGACCGGCACCGGTCAGTTCGGTCCGATCGAAATGGGCGGCATGTTCACGGTGATGAAGGTCCGCGACGAACTTGCGCCAAATGACTACAAGGACCCCGGCCCATACAGACACCCGCCCGGCACCGTCGCCCATGAAGTTACAAGCGATATTGCCGAGCCGCCGCGGCAGAACGGCGCGGCAACCCCAAAAAAGCCGGCAGCGAACATGAAGATGTCGATGCCTGGCATGGATCACACGAAGTACTGATGAAGAAAGGAGCTAACATATGAATCGAAGAGCGCTGTTGACTTCAGCGGTAGCTGCATTTGTGGCTGTGGCGTCGCCTCGCTGGACCGCCTACAGCCACGAAGGCGAGAACTTCTCCGCCGGCGAGCCCGGCAACACAAAAGCGCCTTCGCGAATCGTGCTGATAACCATGCAGGATTCTGATGGAAACATGCGCTTCATTCCGAACAAATTGGACGTCAAGAAAGGCGAGCAGATCAAATTCGTGATTCGGAATGGCGGTGTCATTGCTCACGAATTCGTTTTGGCCACGGCCGCCGAAAATCTGGAACACGCCAAGCTCATGCAGAAATACCCTGATATGGAGCACGACGATCCGAATGCGATCCGTCTTGCTCCCGGGAAGACCGGCGAAATCGTCTGGAAGTTCACGAAGGCAGGCGCGTTTGAATTCTCGTGCCTCATTCCGGGTCATCGTGAGGCCGGCATGATCGGGCACGTTATCGTCAAGTAATCGTACACACGCCACGAAAGGAAAACTCATGAGAGCGAAAAACATCACGTCGGCTGTCGCCGCTGTGGCCCTCGTCGTATCGACAGGAGCCGCGCTTGCTCAGACTGCGACAGCAAATGGCGAAGTCAAGAAGATCGACCAATCGGCCGAAAAGATCACCATTCGACACGGGCCAATCAAGGCGTTCGACATGGAGAACCCGATGACGATGGTCTACCGCGTGATAGACCCAGCCATGCTCAAACAGGTTAAGGTCGGCGAGAAGGTGCAATTCGAGGTGAAACATGAGAACGGCGCCTTCACAATCACCAAGATACAAAAGGCGAAATGAGTGAGGAAACGCGGGGACGGAGCGTGTTGCCGACCGGCGACTGCTCCGGCCTACCGCAGATTGCGGCGCGCAAAATGACACAACGCTGGACAATCGCACTCGGGCTGATCTGCGCGGCTCTTGCGAGCAAGCAGACTTTTGCTGCTGACGACGAAGCTCTCGTCCGAATTCTCGCAAGGGTCGATATTGCCCACAATTTTGTGTTCTACTGCGCTCAGTTTGATCCTTCGATCATCGATAAAACGAAAAGTGCTGTGGGTGACATACAAGCGCTAATGGTACATATTCGTGATGAGGTTGTTTCCGACCTGCCGAAATCCGAAGCCGCCAGGATCGTCATCCGTTCTGCGGATACCGCGCGCATTGGGGCCTTGCGTACAGTCCGAAGGTTTTATGGTCCGAATCGGCAGGAGGAGCGTGCCCGTCTTACCGATTGGTGTGAGAGTGCGGTGGTCCCATCAATAAAGGAATTTATCGCACAACATGACAATGATCATGCCGCGTTTGAATATGCGATCCGGAGAGCCAAGTGGGCTCCGAACAATGGTGCGGCACATTCCCCATAATGAGCTGTTTTCGTCGAGAGCAAATGCCTCTCAGCAAATCGATTGTGTGCATTTGTGGCGTTACGCTCACATAAAAAAACCACTGGACAATAGTAATGTCGTTCATTGCGCTACGTGGAACATGGAAGCGTTAGAACCCACGTACCGGGCCTCTTAAGGGGCGACACCACATCGTATCGGACATCCTGATCGACATCGGATCGCGCCCCTTATGGCAGTGAAACTGCGTCGAGCGATCAGCCGCCGAGTCCCGACGCGACAAGGCAGTTCGGCCGGAATGAATTTATGTCACTGAGGTCTCCCGTGCTCGCGCGATACGTCGCCGATCCGTGGCAAGG
>JADGGK010000129.1 GCA_019689975.1 Pseudolabrys sp. | reverse complement strand
CTTCAATTCCGGCCTTGCGGTCGCGGTGTTCATGCGCCATCGCCCGGCGCTCCTTTGACTCCGCGTCCAAATTCCACTACCCGCAGCGGCGATGTCGGCCGCGCCCGAATCCGCCCATCTTTTCGCCGCCGTGCTCGCGCGCATACGCGCGGCCGTCGCGCCCTTCGTGACCTCCGAGGTGGAGCTCTCCCGCGTGGTGGTGGAATCGCCGCGCGATCCCTCGCACGGGGACATGGCGACCAACGCCGCCATGGTGCTCGCCAAGGCGGCGGGTCGCAGGCCGCGCGAGCTCGCGGAAGCGATCGCGGAAACCCTGCGCGCGGATCCGGCCATCGCCAAGGTCGACGTCGCCGGCCCCGGCTTCATCAATCTCACGCTCAGGCCGCAGGTCTGGGGCGAGGCGCTGCGCGCCGCGCTCGAAGCGGGCAGCGACTACGGCCGCAGCGACATCGGCAAGGGCGAGCCGGTGAACGTCGAATATGTCTCCGCCAACCCGACCGGCCCGATGCATGTCGGTCATTGCCGCGGCGCCGTATTCGGCGATGCGCTCGCCAACCTGCTCGCCTTCGCCGGCTACAAGGTCACGCGCGAATATTACATCAACGACGCCGGCGCCCAGGTCGAGATACTCGCCCGCTCCGCCTATCTGCGTTACCGCGAGGCGCTGGGCGAGGAGATCGGGCCGATCCCCGAAGGGCTCTATCCCGGCGCTTATCTCAAGCCGGTCGGCGCCGCCCTGGCGGCCGAATACGGCCATGCGCTCGCCGCCATGCCCGAGACGGAGCGGTTGCGCATCGCGCGCGAGACCGCCGTCGGCATGATGATGGACGCCATCCGTGACGATCTTGCCGCGCTCAACGTTCATTTCGACGTCTTTTTCTCCGAGCGCTCGCTCACCGACGGCGAGGATCGCGTCGCCGCCGCGATCGAGGCGCTGCGCCGCCGCGGCAAGGTCTATGAGGGCCGGCTGCCGCCGCCCAAGAGCGGTGCCGCGGAGGATTGGGAAGACCGCGAGCAGACGCTGTTTCGCTCGACGGATTTCGGCGACGACGTCGATCGGCCGCTGAAGAAATCGGACGGCAGCTATACCTATTTTGCCAGCGACATCGCCTATCACAAATCCAAGGTCGACCGCGGCTTCCGCCACCTGATCGACGTCTGGGGAGCCGATCACGGCGGCTACGTCAAGCGCATGCAGGCGGCGGTGCAGGCGCTGAGCGGCGGCACGGCACGGCTCGACGTGAAGATCGTCCAGCTCGTGCGGCTCCTGCGCGGCGGCGAACCGGTCAAGATGTCGAAGCGGGCCGGCGAGTTCGTCACCCTGCGCGAGGTCGTGGACGAGGTGGGTCGCGACGCGGTGCGCTTCGACATGCTCTTCCGCAAGAACGACGCCGTGCTCGACTTCGACCTCGCCAAGGCGATCGAGGCGAGCCGCGACAACCCGGTGTTCTATGTCCAATACGGGCATGCGCGCGGCCAGTCGGTGTTCCGTCAGGCGCGGGCCGAATTCCCCGACCTTCCCGAGACGCCGCGCGAACGGGTGCGCTGGCTGCGCGGCGCGCCCCTCGAGCGCCTGACCGACCCGGCGGAACTCGACCTGATGCGCCGGATCGCCCTTTATCCGCGCCTCGTGGAAGGGGCGGCGGCGACCCATGAACCGCACCGGCTGGCGTTCTATCTCTATGATCTCGCGAGCGAGTTCCATGCGCTCTGGACGCGGGGAAAGGACTTGCCTCATTTACGCTTCATTATCCAGAATGATCCAGAAACCACGCGGGCGCGGCTTTCCCTGGTTCAGGGGGTCGTGCAGGTGCTTGCTTCGGGGCTTGCCCTGCTTGGGGTCTCCGCGCCCGACGAGATGTGACGAGCGCTCGTGCGCGGGGGGACCCGAGGGATGGGCGCACAACCGGGCAGCCGATGGCCGACGATCCTTACCGATCCTCCCGCGTGAGCGACCCCTCGGCGCGTCCGGCCGCCGCGGGTGCCAACGATCCGCTCGCGGAGCTCGCCCGCCTGATCGGTCAGACCGATCCGTTCGGCGAGTACGGGCGGGAAGCGGCGCGCGCGGCCGGCGCACAAAGCGGGTCGCCGTCGGCGACGCCGGCGCCGGGCGCGACATCGCCGGCCGCACAATTCGCGCATCCCACGCAGAGCCATGGCAGCGCCGCGCCGCCGGGTCGTCCGGCCTCCCATGCCGTTCCGCCGCCGCCCTTCCAGCACGGGCTCGAAGACCCGGCGCTTGCCGCCTATGACGACGAGATCGCCGACGATTATTACGCCGCCCCGCCGCGCCGGCGCGCTCCGGTCGTGGCCGCCGGCGCCGTGTTTGCGGTGGTCGTGATCGGCGTCGCCGGCGCTTTCGGTTACCGCACGCTATTCGGCGATCACGGGTCTTCGCCTCCGCCCGTGATCAAGGCCGATCCGACGCCGAGCAAGATCGTGCCGCCGAAAAAGGACACCAAGCTCATCCAGGAGCGCCTGAACAGCCAGCCGGGGACGGAAAAGGTCGTTTCGCGGGAAGAAGTGCCGGTCGACCCCGCGACCATGCGCGCGGACATCCCGTCTTCCGCCGTGTCGCAGACGCCGGCCGTGCAGCCGGGCGCGCCGCTTGCGAGCGGGGTCATCGCCACCGAGCCGAAGAAGATCCACACCATCACCATCCGCCCCGACATGAGCACGGCTTCTTCGGCGCCATCCGCTCCGACCGCTCCGACCGCCTCGAACGCGCCGGCCGCGGCGGCGGATGCGGCCGCGACGCCCTCCGTACCCTTGCCGCCAGCGCCTGCGCCGCGGCCGCGCGTGGCCGCCGCGCCCGCCAATGCCCCCTTGTCCCTCAGCCCCAATGAACGGGCCGAGCGCCCCGGCGCGCCGGCGCGGACCGCGTCCGTTCCTGCCGCGGCGCAGGCGACGCCTGACGGCGTCGCGCATGGCGGCTTCGCGGTCCAGCTCTCGGCGCGGCGCAGCGAGGCCGAGGCGCGGGGCGATTTCCAGAGTCTGCAGGCCAAGTTCCCCGCCCAGCTCGGCGGGCGCAAACCGCTCATCCGACGCGTCGAGCTCGGGAACAAGGGTACCTATTACCGCGCCATGGTCGGGCCCTTCGCGAGTTCCGATGAGGCCGGCCGGTTCTGCGCCGCGCTCAAGGCCGCAGGCGGAAGCTGTTTCGTCCAGAGGATTTAGCAGGCCGAGGCTTGCGGTGCCGGCAGGCCAAGGTTAAGCCCGCCCGCATGACGTCAAGACGGTTCGTCACCGGCGTGGCCGGACCGACGCTGTCGGCCGCCGAACGCAGTTTTCTGCGCAGGGCCGCGCCCTGGGGCTTGATCATCTTCTCCAGGAACATTAGCTCACCAAATCAACTTGTTGAATTAATTGATTCATTCCGTGATTGCGTCGGGTGGCGCGCGCCGGTTCTCGTCGATCAGGAGGGCGGCCGCGTGCAGCGGCTGGGCCCGCCGCATTGGCCGGCCTATCCGCCCGGCGCCCGCTACGGCACGCTGTTCGACCGCGACGCAACCCGCGCGTTGACGATGGCGCGCCTCGCCGGGCGGCTGATGGCCGCCGATCTTCATGCGGTCGGCATCGACGTGGATTGCCTGCCTGTGGCCGACATGCCCGTGGCGGGCAGCGATCCGGTGATCGGCGACCGCGCCTATGGGACGGAGCCGGCCAAGGTCGCCGCGATTGCCAGTGCGCTCGCGGAGGGGCTGATGGCGGGCGGCGTCCTGCCGGTCGTGAAGCATCTGCCGGGCCACGGCCGGGCGACGGTGGACAGTCACCGCGCTCTGCCGGTCGTCGATGCGCCGCGCGCCGCGCTCGAGGCCACGGATTTTGCCGCGTTCCGGCCGCTCGCGGGGCTGCCGCTCGGCATGACCGCGCATGTTGTGTTTTCCGCCTTCGACCCGGTCGCGCCGGCGACAACTTCGGTCACAATGGTGCGCGACGTGATTCGCGGTTTCATCGGGTTCCGAGGACTGTTGATGACTGACGATATTTCGATGCGGGCCCTCGACGGGACGATCGCCGCCCGCGCCGAGGCGGCGCTCGCCGCCGGTTGCGACATCGTGCTCCACTGCAACGGCGACCTGCGCGAGATGAGCGAACTCGCCGAAGCGGTCCCGGCGCTGTCCGGTGATGCCGCGATCCGCGCCGAAGCGGCGCTCGCCGCGCGCAGGGAGCCGGAGGCGTTCGATGCCGATGCGGCACGCCGACTCGTTGCGCAGGCCCTGGCCGACGCACGGCCCCGCGCGGGGATGGTCCAATGAGCATCGAGGATTTTGCGAGCACGATCGGCACGGAACGCGGTGTCAGCGAACCGGCGATGATCGTCGACGTCGAAGGCTTCGAGGGTCCGCTCGACCTGCTGCTGATGCTGGCGCGGCAGCAGAAGGTCGACCTTGCCAAAATCTCCATCCTCGCGCTCGCCGACCAGTATCTCGCCTTCATCGACGCGGCGCGGGAGCTGCGTCTCGAACTTGCCGCCGATTATCTGGTGATGGCGGCCTGGCTCGCCTATCTCAAGTCGCGCCTGCTGCTGCCGGAGAGCGCGCCGGCCGAAGGACCGAGCGCGGAAGACATGGCGCTCGCGCTCGCCTACCGCTTGCGGCGGCTCGAAGCCTTTCGCGACGTTGCCGGCAGGCTGATGAGTCGCCCGCAGCTCAACCGCGACGTTTTCGCGCGCGGACAGCCGGAGCCGATCGCCGAGATCAAACGGCCCGAATGGTCGGCGACGCTCTACGATCTGCTCTCGGCCTATGCGCGGCAGCGCCAGCGCCGCGCATTGTCCACCGTGCGTTTCAAGAAGCGCGAGGTATGGTCGCTCGCCGAAGCGCGGGCGGCGCTCGAACGGTTGATCGGCCAGACGAGCGACTGGGCGCGCCTCGACGAGTTCCTGATCTCCTACGTGGTCGAGCCGTCGCTGGCGGCCACGGTGTTCGCCTCCTCATTTGCTTCCGCGCTGGAATTGGTGCGCGAGGGGCTGGCCGAAATCCATCAGAAGGAGTCATTCGCGCCGATCTACATGCGCAGGCGTGTCGACGCGAATGCCGCTGTTCCCACGCATGACGCGCAAGAAAACCCCTGAGGAGAACCGGTCCATGCCGAGCATGGCAAAAACACTCGCGATTGTGCCGAAGGACGAAACGCCGCCCGCCGCCGCGGCCCGGCCGGAGGAATTGCGCCTGTTGGAGGCATTGTTGTTCGCCTCGAGCGAACCGCTCGACGAAGCGACGCTGGCGCAGCGGCTGCCGGAGGGCGTCGACCTCAAGGATGCGCTGGCGCGACTGCAGGAGGACTATGCCGCACGCGGCGTCAATCTCGTGCGCATCGGGAAGAAATGGACCTTCCGCACGGCGAGCGATCTCGGCTGGCTGCTCACCAAGGAAACCGTCGAGACCCGCAAGCTGTCTCGCGCCGCGATCGAGACGCTTGCCATCATCGCCTATCATCAGCCGGTGACCCGCGCGGAGATCGAGGAAATTCGCGGCGTGGCCACCGCGGCCGGCACGCTCGACGTGCTGCTGCGGACCGGCTGGATCCGTCCGCGCGGCCGCCGCAAGGCACCCGGTCGACCGATCACCTATGGGACCACCGAGGATTTTCTGTCGCATTTCGGCCTGGAATCGGTGAGCGATCTGCCGGGTCTCGACGAACTCAAGGGCGCCGGTCTTCTCGAGGGCCATCTGCCGCCCGGTTTCTCCGTGCCGATGCCGTCGGACGATGCGGCCTTGCGCGACGACGAGGATCCGCTCGAGCCGGGGGACATCGATCTTGCTCTCGCGCCGCAGGCGGAGCGGACCGAAAAATAGTCCGGGCATCACGGAGCCGCCTTCGACCTTCCCCTCGCTGCGTGCGACCTTCCCCTCGCTGCGCGCGGCCTTTCCCTCGATGCCTGCGGCGATCGGCCGCGAGGCCGGTTGGAGGTGGGCGCGGCCCTTTGCGTTATCGCGCGCCCGCGCGACTTTTTTCCCGCCATTGCGCTCCCGCGCGCACCTTCCCCGTCATCGCGAGCC
>JADGGK010000128.1 GCA_019689975.1 Pseudolabrys sp. | reverse complement strand
CGCCTTCGCGGCTTCTCGCAAGGACGGAATGAGGATCGCCTCGCGAGGACGCGACCGCGGGATGCGCTATCCGCGGCAGCGCGGAGGAAGCCTGCGGGCTTGTCCCCAGTCATTGGCGGGCAGCGCGCGATAGGGATCGGGAAATTCCTGCTTGCGCATCTCGAAACGAACCGGCGTGTCGGCACCCGAAGCGGGGTAATCCACGATCCAGAAATAATCATAGACGTCGTCCGGCCAGTCCCGCGGCACCGCGTCGAGCCGATCAAGATTGAGCAGCTGCCGCAGCGTCACCTTCTGCCCCCGGAACTCCTCCTCCAATTTCCGGTCCGCGATATGGTGATGCTCCCAGACCATGACGACGGTGTTGCCCAGTCGGTTCCGCATCACGTCGGCGGCCGCCTCGCGCGTGCGCTCGTTAAGCGCCCGCGTGAGATCGGTGCGGGTCCGGGACGTCGGCAGAACCGGATACATGATGACCGGCTTGCCCCAAGCGGCGGCGGAGGGGGCCGCCAATTCGAGCGTGTGCAGCGTTATGGCGAGGAAGGCATCGGGCCGCGCGCGGCCGGCGAAGAGCGAGCCTGCGGCATCCTTGCCGAGCAAGCTTGCCGCCAAGGCGCGCGACCGTTCGATGCCGATATCGCAGAGTCGATAAAGATCGTGCTTTTCGCCGTGCCGCAGGATGACGATCCGCTCGGGCGCGGCCTCGACCTCCGCGGCCGTCACCAGGAGGGCCGCGACCGCCATGGCCGCCGACCGAAAAAGAACGGAACGGCCCCGCAGGCAAAGGCTCCCGGTTCGCACCATCGCCGACGTCCGCAATATCATGGAGACGATGCCGCGGCCGCGGCGCGGCATCGTTCCGCGGTCGAAACAAACATCGCCGGTTTTGCCGGGCGCTTAAGGCGAGCCGCCAAGCTTTAACACAATTGACGCCTCGCCGCTCACCGGGTTCTTAACCGATGTCATGCAAGCTTTCCCGCGCCGTCCGCCCGCCCGGCGCGACGATTTGCCTTGAGGCGCGCGTGAGGCGCGCGGCCGCCGCAATCGTCCTGCCCGCGGGCCGATGCGGTGCGGCCTGGCAAAGACGATCGAAGCGAGGAGCCCCATGATCATTCCTGCCAACGGCTGTGCGGGGTCGCCGTTCGTTCCCTGCACCTGCGCATCCCACCCCGGAGAGGATGGCGTCGCGCGCGCCGCGCGTCCGTCGCGGCGCGGCTTCATCACGACCATGGCAACGGGCGCGGCCGCCGCGCTTGCCGGTTCGGCCGTAGGCCTTGCCCTGGCGGTGCCGGCGCGGGCGCAGAGCACGCTGACGCCCGAGGCGGCTCTCGCCCGGCTCATGGAGGGAAACCGGCGCTATGTCGAGGGCCGTTTGACCTCCTTCGACGAGGATCTTTCCATCCTGAAGCAGAAGACCGCCGCCAAGCAGGAGCCGTTCGCCGCCGTCCTCTCCTGCGCCGACTCGCGCGTGCCGGTCGAAATCGCCTTCGATCAGAGCATCGGGCACCTGTTCGTGACCCGCGTTGCCGGCAACGTGACCACGCCGGAGATCACCGCGAGCCTCGAGTTCGGCACGCTCGTGCTCGGCGCCAAGGTCATCATGGTGCTGGGGCACAGCGCCTGCGGGGCGGTGAAGGCGACGATCGACGCCAAGCCGGTGCCCGGGCAGATCAGCGTGCTCTATGCCCCGATCCGCGCCGCCGTGGACGAGGCGGGCGCCGACCTGGAGGCCGCGATCAAGGCCAACGCCAGACATCAGGCGACGATCCTGAGCCGGGCATCGCCGGTGCTCGCGGGACTCGTCAGGGACAACAAGCTCAGGATCGTGGCCGCCTACTACGATCTCGCGACGGGCAAGGTCTCGCTGCTCGGCTGAGGCGCCTTCGGGAAGGACGCCGCAGGAACAATCGCGACCGGCCGCCGGCGGCGGGAGAAGGCGCGCCCCCGCCGCGGCGGCGGGCGGATACGGCTCGACTTGTCCCGCAATTCTGCTTGAATTGTCGCGATGACGCGCCTGTTCGACCGCATCGGGCGGCGCATCGCCGCCTATCTGCAGCGGCCGGCCTCCGGCTACGAGCCGTTCACGCCCGCCGATCCCGCGGCCCTGCGCGCCTGCATCAGGCCCGCCGACATTCTCCTCGTCGAGGGGCGCAGCCACATCGCGGGCGTCATCAAATATCTGACGCATTCGACCTGGTCGCATGCCGCGATCTTCGTCGGGCCGATTCCCGGACGTCCGGCGGTCGACGGGGAACCCTGCGAGCTTGTGGAATCCAACGTCGAGGACGGCATCACCTGCGCGCCGCTCTCGCGCTATTTCCAGTTCCACACCCGTATTTGCCGGCCGGTCGGCCTCACCCCCGCCGACCGCGACGCCGTCTGCCGCTATGTCATCGAACGGATCGGGTTGGACTACGATCTCAAGAACATCATCGATCTCGCGCGCTACCTCGTGCCGCTGCCGGTACCGCAGCGCTGGCGACGGCGCATGATCGCGCTCGGCTCGGGCGACCCCACCCGGCTCATCTGTTCGACGCTGATCGCCCGGGCCTTCCAGTCCGTGGGCTATCCCATCCTGCCGGCGATCACGCGGGTGGAGAGCGAGACTGCGCGCAAGGAGATCTACCATATCCGCGACAGTTCGCTTTACGCGCCGCGCGACTTCGACATCTCACCCTATTTCGCGATCATCAAGCCGACGATCGAGATGGGTTTCAACTACAAGGCGATCGTCTGGTCCGACGCCGAGGCGGCGCAAGTGGGCGCGCCGCGGGCAAGCCCGCGCGCGCTGCCCGCCTCGCGCCCGCTGTCCGAGGCCTGACGCGCACCGACCCGCCGCAACCGCAGGGCGAGCGGCGCCCACGCGCGCGCGCTCAGCTCTTCTTGCCCGCGTCCTGCGCGAGGCTTGGGGAAGCGGTCTTGAGCCGCGTCGCGATGACGTCGGTGCAGTGATCGGCAAGCTGGTAATCCACGGTCGTCGATCCGAGCTTGGGCACGGCCTTCTGCACGATCTCGTTGCGATCGTAATCGGCGCCCGCCGCGGCGAACTTCGCAAGCGCCGCCTTGTTCTCCATGAAGCGATCGGCGCAGAGCGGCGCCAGCGCCTCGTCGAGCTTCGCCTCGACCGCATCGCTCGTCTGCTGTGCGGCGGTGGTCGGGCTCATCCAGCCGAACACATTGGCGAGCACGATCCACCAGGCGACCGCGCCGACCACGACGCCGGCGCCGGCGATCGTCGCCTTCTGCTTGATGTCTTGCTTCTGCTGATAGTCCATTGCGCGACCTCCTGCGGTCGCCGCCCTTGCCGCGCAGGATACGCCGCCGCGGCCGCACATGAACGTGAAATTTTTGTCACCTGAATTTTGTCACCTGGAAGAACGTCGCCGCCGGCCGGTCCGTGGGTTTTCGCCATCCGCATGGCCGAGAAGGCACCCGCCGGCGCGGCTCAGGCCCATGGCGGCGGCCTGCCGGCGAGCCACCAGGGCACGAGATGCGGGTCGTCGGCGAGACTCCTGATGCGCGGGCCGGCCAGGCCGCGCGCGGTGAGCGCGGTCACCGCCCACACCAGCGCGTCGAGCCGGTCGGGCGAGCGACCGTCGGCGAGACCCTCGCCGCCGAAGGCGCACATCTGATCCTCGAGCGCGGCCATGCGCGCGCCGACATGCTTGACCTTGCCCTGCGCATAGAGCGCGGCCACCGGTTCGGCGCGAAGATATTTGCCGCGCGTGGCCCGCACCAGCCGGACCGGCACGGTGCGGTCGACCTGCCGCAGCACCGCCTCGACCATGTCGCCGCCCATATTCGCCTCGGCCACGATCGCGTCCGCCCGGTGGCGGCGGTAGAGCGCGACCGCTCTGGACGCCCATTGTGCGGGCGCGAGCGGGCCGGCGCTGGCGTCCTCCAGCACATAGACGATGCCGGCCTCGCTGATGCCGGCGGCGACGAGGCCGCAGAGGCCCGCGGCCGGGCGGTGCGAGGCCGGCGGATCGAGGCCGACGACGACGCGCGCGAGCGGGGGTGCCGCGCCCACGCGCGCGGCCTCGATCATGGCGCGCGACCACAGCGCGTCGGCGCGCTCCTCGACGATCTCGCCGTCGATCTCCTGCCGGCCGAGCCACGTGCCGCCATAGCGTTCGACCACCGCCTCGAGGAATGCGGGCGCCAGGAAGCGCGCATTGGCATGGGTGGAGGCGCGAGTCACCGCGGTGTGCGGATCGGCGAGGATCCGCCGGATCAGGTCGAGCGGGCGCGGCGTCGTGGTGATGAGCTGACGCGGCCGCCCGCCGAGCCGCAGGCCGAATTGCAGCATGTCGAAGGTCTGCTCGGGATGTTTCCACTTGGCGAGCTCGTCGCACCAGGCGACATCGAATTGCGGCCCGCGGAGCTGCTCGGGGTCCTCGGAGGAGAAGGCATAGCCGATCGCGCCGTTCGGCCATTCGAGCCGCCGGCGCGACGGCGCCCAGAGCGGGCGTTCGTGGCGCGGGCAGGCCCGCAACAGCCCGGCCGGTCCCTCGATCATCACTTCGCGCACGTCGTGCGCGGTCTCGCCGACGAGCGCGATGGACCGCGCGCGCCGTTCCGCATAGGGGGAAAGACCCTGCGCCTGCGCGCGCACCCATTCGGCGCCGAGCCGGGTCTTGCCCGCGCCGCGGCCGCCCAGCATCAGCCAGGTGATCCAGGGGCCGCCGTTATTGGCGCAGGCCGGCGGCTCCTGGTGCCCATGGGCGAACAGGATGAAGTCACTCCCGAACGCCCTCGCTTGCGCAGGCGGCAGGCTGTTCAGAAAACTCCTCGTCCGGCCGGCTCTCCATAAAGGCCTCAATGCGTTGCGCAAGCGCTTCACGAAATGCGTCGATGTCTTCGGGGATGTCGTCGTCATAAGCGGTGCCGAGTAGCCTGATCTTCTGCTGCTCGAGCCGTTCCACCAGCGTCTGCAGCGTGGCGAGGGTGCGCGCGGTGCGCTCGGCCTCGAGCGCGCTGCGCGGGGCGTGCTGCAATTTCGCGTGCGCGGCTTCGACCTTGGCGAGCTCCTCGAGCGCGGCGCGATAGATGCGCTCGACGGTCTCCGCGATCGGCGGCAAGGCCGCGGCGGTGGCGTCGGATCCGCCCTCCGCCGGCGGCGCGGGTCTGTCGGGAACATGCGTCCGATCTTGCGTCGCATCCTGCGTCGTGGCCTCGAGCCGGTCGAGCTCGGCGAGCAGCCGCAACGACCGCGGCACCTCGCGCGGCGCGCGGCGCACCCAGCCCTCGCGCCGAGCGATCGCGTGCACCGTGCGCGGACTGCAGCCGAGGCCGCGCGCGATCGCGGCGATGGTGGCGCTTCCGCTCTCGAAGCGCTGGCGCGCGGCCGCCAGCCGTTCGGGCGCCAAATGCAGGCCGCGCGGCGCGGGCGGACTGCGCTTTCCCTCGCGCGGGCGCGCCGGTCGCGCGCGACCGCCGGGCGATGCCGCGCCTCCGTTTGGCGCCTCCCGCCCGCCGCGTGCCGCCGGCCTCGACACCCAGCGCAACAGGCGGGCGACAAACGGGATCGACCGTCGGGTTTTGCCGGGCGCGAATTTGCGGCGCGCGGCATGCGCGGCACGCGGCGGCCGCGCGGACATGCGGTTTCGTCTCGCCATGGCGAGGCTCCATCGTCAATGGTGGGGGAAAAATGAAAAACGCCCGGGCGGGCGCGGTCGCACCCCTCGGGCGTTAGCGGACTATAGGCCTAACAGCGGTCCGCTGTCAAGGCGACCGCGCGCCCTGCAGCCGGTGCCGATCGGGTTCGACCGACCCCATGGCGACAGGCGCCGCCGCAAGGGGCGGCATGACTGACCGCCGTCATTGCGAGGCGGCGCGAGCCGCCGAAGCAATCCAGTCACTGCCCGTGCCACGGGTCGCATACCTGCGATGGTGGCACTTCCGTTTCTGGATTGCTTCGCCCTCGCATCGCTCGGGCTCGCAATGACGGGGAACGTGGCCCCGCAATTAGGGGAACCCCCGCACCCGCCGCCCCACCCCCCGCCC
>JADGGK010000045.1 GCA_019689975.1 Pseudolabrys sp. | reverse complement strand
TCGCACCGAAATCCGTTCTAGGCACGCTGACGGTCATTGTCGATCGGGATCACCTGGCCGGAAATCGACTTGGCCGCGTCGGAGGCGAGAAACACCGCGAGCTGGGCGATGTCCCTGGGGTCGATCGTGCCCTTGATCGACTGCTGTGCCATGGCCTCCGCCCTCACCTCCTCGAGCGACCTGCCGCTCAACTGGGCGCGACCGGCAAAAACACGCTCGATCCGTTCGCCCGCCACCGCCCCCGGTGCGATGGCATTGGCACGGATGCCCCAGGCCCCCAGTTCCATCGCCAAAGTCTTGGTGAAGCCGATGACGCCCCATTTGCTTGCGGCATAGGGCGAACGATTGGGGAATCCGTAACGGCCGGCGATCGAGGACATGTTGATGATCGAGGCCGCCGGCGATTGCTTGAGGTGCGGAATGGCAAGCCGCGTCACGTCGAACATGGCGGTCAGATTGACCGCGATCACCTTGTCCCAATCGTCGGGCGGATATTGCTCGACCGGCAGCGTCATGCCGGCAATACCGCCATTGTTGATCAACACGTCCAGACCGCCGAGCGCGGCGACCGCTTCCGGCACCATGCGCTCGATCTCGGACCGGAGGGACAGATCGCAGCGCCGCGTGATCAGTCCGGGAATCTCCTCGCCGATCCGCGCGAGCGCGCGCTCGTCGATGTCGCAGACGAAGACCCTTGCGCCGTTGGCCGCAAACGCATGCGCAAACTCACGGCCGATCCCGGCCGCACCCGCGGTGATCAAGACGCGCTGAGCCATCCCATTGCCGCCTCCTGCCCCGGCACGGCGGTACCATGGAAGAGCCCGCGCGTCGGGACAAGAGCCTCGCCGCGAGAACTCGGCCGGAGCGGGAGACGTCCTCCCACCCATGAGGAGGATCGGATAGCCTTGGCGTCGATGCCGCCGAGCGTCGTGCTCCGTTCGCGACCGAGATCAGCGGATGAAGTGGATCGCCCAGTCGATCAGCGCGGCAAACTGATCCGGAAACGCCACGAAATAGCCGATCACCAGCACCGGCAGCAGCGGCAGAAACCAGTCTCGCATGGGCTTACCCCCTGCAAGAACTTGCGACGGCCATTGTCCGCCCGCGCCGGTAAAAAGACGATTGTGCCTTTGCCGATATTAAGACGAAAACTCAAACCGGCCGGAACCGCACGGATCCGGCGTCATTCTTCGGGCTCGGTCGTGAAGTAAAGCGGATAGCCGTGCTGCTTGCCGAGTTCGGTTCCCTCTTTGGCCTTGGTTTCGGCCACATCCTTGGTGAACACCGCGATAACGCAGGCCCCTTTCTGATGGGCCGTCATCATCACGCGATAGGCATGGCTGTCGCTCATGCGGAAAACCGCCTTGAGTACCTGCACGACGAACTCGCGCGGCGTATAGTCGTCGTTGAGCAGGATGACCTTCCAGAGTTTCGGCCGCTCGGTCTTGGGTTTGAGCCGGGTCCGCGGCTTGACGAGAGTCTGATTTTGGCTCATCGCGATCCTCGAAGGCTGCGGTATCCATGATTCACCGCGCGGGCCGGCAGGGCAAGCGCTTCCGCGCCGATCCTCCTCGATCGTCGACCCGATCGGATCCTCGTCCGCGCGCAAGGTTCATCGCGCGGCGCGCACGCGCCGGCCGATATGTCAGCCTTGCTGCTTCACTGCGCGCGAGGCGGGAATAGCATGAATTCACTCGGGGTCGGGGGCCGCGACAGAGCGATATAACGACAGGGAGGCCCCATGGAACTGCGTGACGCCAGCGACGCCGAACGTTATGCGCGCTCGCGGCCCGTGCTCGAATGCGCCCAATGCGGCGAACGGCTCTACATTCCCGAATGGTCGGAATATCTCGATGGCGGGCGCGTCCGCCACCTGTGGCGCTGCGAGCGCTGCGGTTACGCCTTCGAGACCACCGTCTATTTCGCCGCCGCCTGAGACAAGGAGTCGGCTTAAGCGCACGCGCCCTCGACCAGAACATTCGTTTCGCGGCGTATGGTGGCGTTAGGCCGACTCCTTTCCCCGATCCGTTATTTCCGATCCGTCCGCGACCGCGCGAGCCGATAGGCTGCTTCCGCGTCCGCGGCGCGATGGCACCTGGTGCGGGGCTCGATGAAACATGCGGCGGCGGCGCCGCCATTGCGATCGCGCATGCGCCCACCCCCGTCGAAGCCCCTTTCATGAGGCCGCGATCGATTCCGCGCTTCAAGCGGTCGAAAGGCCTGCAAGCAACCGACGGCGCCGAACGTCAAATGACGGCGCACTCGGGCCCGCCGCGCCTCGAATGCGCAAAAAAAGCGCCGGTGACGACCTGCGCCGCCGACCCTGCCGCGAGCTGCGGCACCGGTCGAAGGCAAGGGAGTCGATTCGGCGAAGGGGAAAGCGCGATGCGGATCCTACGCGGCGCCCCGATAACGGGCCCGGCACGCCGGCGTGCCGCAAATCCGGAAATTCCGGTTGACGAATCAGCGCGTCCATGACGCACTGAGAATGGCAGTTCAGTCTCGCGGGCCGGCCGTCGCGTGGCGCCGATCCGCTCCGAGGTTCCTCCCGCGTGGCGTTTCAACTGGGCGGCCGCGAGGCCGCCCTTCTCATGCCTTCCCTCTGCCATGCGATCCCCGATGCCGGCAACCGGTCGGCGGCGCGCATCGCCGCGCGGCGCGACGGCGACCGAGCGCGACGGTTCATTGCCTAGGAGCCGCGGGTCGCGCGCCCGTCCACCAGATCGGCGATGAAACGCGGCAAGGCGAAAGCGGCGGCATGCAGCTCGGGCGTCCAGTAGCGCGTGGGGAAGGCGCCGGCCCGCCGGTAGCGCGCCGCGATCGTCCGCACGGGAGTTCGGCGCAAGCGCCGGTCGTCGCTGGCAAATCCCATCGCCATCAAGCCGCCGACATAGGTCGGCACCGCCGCCGTGTAACAGGTGGCGTCGGCGAACAGGGCGCGGAAATGGCCGATGCTGGCCACCAGCTCGTCAGCCTGGAAGAAGGGCACCCCGTTCTGCGTCACCAGCACGCCGCCTTTGGCGAGGCAGCGCTTGCAGGCCGCGTAGAACTCCCGCGTGAACAACACCGCGCCCGGCCCCTGCGGATCGGTGGAATCGACGATGATGACGTCGAAACGCCGCCTGCTCTGGGCCACGTATTCGGCGCCGTCGCCGATGACGCTTTCAAAGCGCGCATCGGCAAAAACCGGCCCGGCAAATTCCGGGAAATGCCGCTTGGCGAATTCGACGACGGTCGGATCGATCTCCACCTGGGTGAGCCGCTTGACCGATCCGTGCTTGAGCACCTCTTTCGCGATTGCGCAGTCGCCGCCGCCGACGATCAGCACGTTTTCGGCCCGCCCATGCGCAAACAGCGGCACGTGGCTCATCATTTCCTGGTAGACGAATTCGTCGCGGCTCGTGATCTGCGTGGCGCCGTCGAGCATCAGCATCTTGCCGAAGAACCCGTGCTCGAACAGAACGAGATGCTGCCGCGCCGTCCGCTGCTCGTAGAGCACGCGCTCGGCCGCGTAGGTCGTGCGCAGACCGATCGATTCGTGCAATGTCTCGGTAATCCAACGCTTCTCGGCCACCGACCCAGCTCCCCCTTCTCGGCCACCGGCCGAGCGTCATACCCGCTTGCCAGCACGCGACGCGTTCACGGCGCAGCGCTCCGTTTGCCCGGGTCGTCGCCGCGCATGGTCTTGTTCGAAGACCGGCACCCGCGCTCGGGGACCATGCGCTAGCCGAGGCCGCAGCCCCGCAGGTGCTCGCTTACCGAGATCTTGCGCGCCGAGAAGGCCTCGCGCAGCAAGGGCACGCAGACGTCGGGATTGGTATTGCCGCACATGAAGATATCGAGCGCGGCATAGCCGTGCTCCGGCCAGGAGTGGATCGAGATGTGGCTTTCAGCCAGCACCGCGACGCCGGAAACGCCGCCGCTCGGCTCGAATCGATGCAAATGGATGTGCAACAATGTCGCACCGGCCGCATCGACGCAGGCCCGCAGCGTGGCCTCGATATGACCGAGATCGTCGAGCCGCTCGGCCTGATAGAGATCGATGACGAGATGCGCACCCGCGCAACGAACGCCGTTGCGCTCGACGAAGTGGTCGTCCAGCGCCGGCGCATTCGCCGTTGCCGCATCTGCTTGGCGTTTTTTTCGGGTGGTACCTGGAGTCCCCAAGCCCTTCCCCGATCGCAAGAGGGCACTTCGAGCCATGCCGCTCTCCCCAACCAGAGATCGAACCCGAGAGACCGGCGCGCCGGTTCGCGGAGTAACCTAGACATTTGCCCCATCGCGCAACCGCGGCCGTCGCGTCGCGCAACAGGCGTCACATAAGCGCAACTCTCGGATGGATCAAGAAGAAATTGCGGATCCGCGGCCTCTTCCGCCGCGCGGCGGCGAGCGCTCCGGGCGGCAGGCGGATGGCCCTCGCAGCGACCCGTCATTGGGAACGCGGCGACGCGATCCGGAATTGACCATGCCGACGCCGCGATTGCTTCGCCGCCCATTCGGAGCTCCCCGCCAATGACGGCGCGCATTCAATCCGATGGGACGCTGCTCTAAAGTGGTCAGGATCCGCCATGATCCGGAACGGATGCGGCAAGGATCCGACGGCCGCCTCGGGCGCGGCTCGCACACGAAAGGGAGGCCTTGATGAGCTTTTTTCCCGCCAAGGATCCGGTGCCGGGCGACGCCCAGAGCTGCGAGGCCGTGGCGCAGGTGATCGTGCCCCGGGCGGTCGATCTCGGCGACGGGTTTGCCGTGCGGCGCGCCCTGCCCTCGGCGCGCTCGCGCATGGTCGGCCCCTTCATCTTCTTCGATCACTTCGGACCGGCCGAATTTCGCTCGGGTCAAGGCATCGACGTGCGCCCGCATCCGCACATCGGTCTTGCCACCGTGACCTATTTGTTCGCCGGCGAAATCGTGCATCGCGACAGCCTCGGAACGGCCGTGGCCATCAGGCCGGGAGAGGTCAACTGGATGACGGCGGGCAGCGGGATCGTCCATTCGGAACGGACCGGCGCCGATCGCCGCGCCTCTGGCCGGCCGATCCACGGGCTGCAGATGTGGGTCGCATTGCCGGCCGCCAAAGAGGAGATGGAGGCTGGATTCCACCACCATGGCGCGGCCGAATTCCCGCTCATTGCGGAGCGCGGCATCACGGCACGCGTGCTGGTCGGCACCCTCCTCGGGGCGCGGTCGCCGGTGCCGACGCTGCACGAGACCGTGTTGGGCGACGTGCGCCTCGGTGCCGGCGCAACCCTGCCGCTCGATCCGGATTATGAGGAGCGCGCACTCTATTTGATCGACGGCGCCATCGCCATCGCGGGCGACCGCTTCGCGCCCGGCCAGCTGCTCGTCTTCAGGCCGGGCGATGCAATGGCGATCACCGCGCTCGGCGACGCGCATTTCGTCATTCTCGGCGGCGCGCCGATGGACGGGCCGCGGCATATCTGGTGGAACTTCGTCTCCTCGCGCCGGGAGCGCATCGAACAGGCCAAGGCCGATTGGAAAGCGGGTCGATTCGGGAAGGTGCCGGGCGACGAGATCGAGTTCATCCCGCTGCCCGAAACATGAGCCGGGGCGTTCCCCGGCGCGGGGCTCGGCGTCACTTCCTGGGCAGATCGAGCCGGATGTGTAGCTCCTTGAGCTGCTTCGGCGAGACTTCCGAGGGCGCACCCATCATCAGATCTTCGGCGCGCTGGTTCATGGGGAACAGCACCACTTCCCTGAGATTGTCCTCGCCTGCGAGCAGCATCACGATGCGGTCGATCCCCGGGGCGATGCCGCCGTGCGGCGGCGCGCCGAGGGACAGCGCGCGCAGCATGCCGCCGAACTTGCGTTCCAGCACGTCCTCGCCATATCCGGCGATGGCGAAGGCTTTCCTCATGATCTCCGGCCGATGGTTGCGAATCGCGCCGGAGGAGAGTTCAACGCCGTTGCAGACCAGATCGTACTGCACCGCCTTGATCGAAAGGATCTTTTCCTTGTCGTTCGGATCAAGCGCGAGGAAATCCTCCGCCGCAATATTCGGCATCGAGAACGGATTGTGGGAGAAATCGATTTTCTTCTCCTCCTCGTTCCACTCGTACATCGGGAAGTCCACGATCCAACAGAACTCGAAGCGATCCTTCGCAATGAGGCCGAGCTCCTCGGCGACCCTGGTGCGGGCCGGCCCGGCGAACTTGATGCAATCCTGCCGCTTGCCGGCGACGAAGAAACAGGCGTCGCCAATTCCGAGCCCGAGCTGCTCGGCGATCCGCCGGCTGCGTTCGGGCCCGATATTCTTCGCGATCGGACCGGCACCGCCTTCCTCGCCTTCGCGCCAGAAGATATAGCCGAGGCCGGGCTGACCCTCCCCCTGCGCCCAGGCATTCATGCGGTCGCAGAATGCGCGGTTGCCGCCGCCCTTCGCCGGTATGGCCCACACCGCAGCGGCCGGATCGCTTGCCAGGATGGTGGCGAAGATCTTGAAGCCGGAACCACGAAAAGCCTCGCTCACGTCCTGCATCACGATGGGATTGCGCAGGTCGGGCTTGTCGGTGCCGTATTTCGCCAGCGCCTCGGAATAGGGGATCAGCGGGAAGCGCGGCGTGACCGGTTTGCCGTTGCCGAATTCCTCGAAAACGCCACGGATCACCGGCTCGACGGCGGCAAAGACGTCCTCCTGCGTGACGAAGCTCATTTCCAGATCGAGCTGATAGAACTCGCCGGGAGAACGATCCGCGCGCGCGTCCTCGTCCCTGAAACAGGGTGCGATCTGGAAATAGCGGTCGAAGCCCGCCACCATGATGAGCTGCTTGAACTGCTGCGGAGCCTGCGGCAGCGCGTAGAATTTCCCCGGATGCAGGCGCGAGGGCACGAGATAGTCGCGCGCGCCTTCGGGCGAGGAGGCGGTGAGGATCGGGGTCTGGAATTCGAAGAACCCGGCCTCCCGCATGCGGCGACGGATCGAGTCGATCACGCGCCCGCGCAGCATGATGTTATTGTGCGGTTTCTCGCGCCTGAGATCGAGGAAGCGATAGCGGAGCCTGACCTCCTCGGGATAGTCCTGTTCCACGGCCACCGGCATGGGCAGCTCCGCAGCCGGCCCGAGCACCTCGATCTCGCTGACATAGAGCTCGACCTCGCCGGTCGGCAGTTCCGGATTTTCCGTACCGGCCGGGCGCAGGCGCACCTTGCCGTCGACCCGTATCACCCATTCCGCGCGCAGCGTCTCGGCCAGTTTGAAGGCGGGGCTGTCCGGGTCGGCGACGATCTGCGTGATGCCGTAGTGGTCGCGCAGGTCGATGAACAGCACGCCGCCATGGTCGCGGATGCGGTGACACCATCCCGACAGTCGGACCGTCTTGCCCGCGTCGTCGCGGC
This sequence comes from Pseudolabrys sp., assembly GCA_019689975.1. GTDB lineage: Bacteria > Pseudomonadota > Alphaproteobacteria > Rhizobiales > Xanthobacteraceae > Pseudolabrys. The sequence goes on along the minus strand of JADGGK010000045.1, from coordinate 19,229 downwards.
GCAGCGCGCCGCAAGTATGGGTACGATAGCGATGCATGGGCGGTTCCGGGAACGACGAAAGGGCCGAAGGCGAGCGGACAAGCGCATGGAGGATTCGCTTTGTCAAGGCAAACGCGGTGGGGACCGAAGGGACGACGGCCTGCCGTGCCGCTTCGATTTGCGCCCCGCCGCGCAGTCGCGTATCCGGAAGCCCATGCCCGCCCCGCTCAGGTTCAGGAAACGTCATGCCGGGCCGCCGACGGCCGAGATGTCGACCGGCGAAGCCACCGTCGCCGCGTTGCTGGCGCATGGACTCGACACGGTCTACGCCCTGCCGGGCGTCCACAACGACCACCTCTTCGACGCCTGCCAGCGTGCCCGGGACCGTCTCAAACTGGTGCATGCGCGCCATGAACAGGGAGCCGCCTATATGGCCCTCGGCGCCGCGCTCGCGACCGGCAGACCGCAGGCCTATGCGGTGGTGCCCGGCCCCGGTCTGCTGAATTCGTCCGCGGCGCTCCTCACCGCCTATGGCACGAACGCGCCGGTACTCGCGCTCATCGGCCAGATCCCATCCGCCGACATCGGCCGCGGCCTCGGTCACCTGCACGAGATCCGCGATCAGGCAGGCATCGTTGCGCGCCTGGTCGACCACGCCGACATCATCAACGGTCCCGACGAAGCGCCGTGGAAAGTGGCAAAGGCGATCCGCGCGATGTTCACGCGGCGTCCGGGACCGGCCGCGCTCGAATGCGCCATGGATGTCTGGGGCAAGCGCGGGCCCGTGCCCGCGATCAAGCCGTTTGTCCCCAAGCCCGCGCCGAAAGTGGACGAGGACGCCGTGCGCAAGGCCGCGAGGCTGCTGGGCAAGGCCGAGCGCGTGCTCATCTGCGTCGGCGGCGGCGCGCAAGACGCGGCGCTGGAGGTCAAACTGCTCTCCAGCATGCTACAGGCACCGGTGATGTCCTATCGGCGCGGCCGCGGCGTCCTTGACGACCGCGACTGTTTCAGCGTCAACCTGCCCCTCGGCCGCGAATTGTGGGGCGAGGCCGACGCGGTCCTCGGCATCGGCACGCATCTGCTCTACACGCTCACGCACTGGGGCGTCGATCGCAACCTGTCAATCGTCCGCGTCGACGCCGATCCCAAGGAGCCGGGCCGCATCGTGAAACCCGACGTCGCGCTGATCGGCGACGCCAAGCCGATCCTGCGCCAGCTGATCGACGCGCTCGCGCGCACCAACAAACGCCGCGCGCCGCGCCGCGAGGAAATGCTGGAGCGCCAGGCCCGCATGCGCAAGCGCCTGCAAAAGCTTGCCCCGCAGCTTGCCTTCCTGGAAGCGATCCGGGCCGAACTACCGGAGGACGGCATATTCGTCGACGAGGTGACGCAGGTCGGTTTCGTCGCGCGGCTTGCCTTCCCGGTTTACAAACCGCGCAGCTTTCTGTCGCCCGGCTATCAGGACAATCTCGGCTGGGGATACGCCACCGCGCTCGGCGCGCAACACGCCCGACCCGACGTGCCGGTAGTCTCGATCAACGGCGACGGCGGGTTTCTCTATACCGCCAACGAGCTCGCCACCGCGCTGCGCCACAACATTCCGTTGACCGCGATCGTCTTTGCCGACGGCGCCTTCGGCAATGTCCGACGCATCCAGGAGGAACAGTTCGGCAACCGGCTGATCGGCTGCGATCTCGTCAATCCCGACTTCGTCCGATATGCGGAAAGCTTCGGCGCCGCGGGCCGGCGCGCACGCAATGCCGGTGAGCTGCGCCTCGCCTTGCGCGAGGCCATCGCGCGACGCGAGCCGACGCTCATCGAGGTCCCGGTCGGCGCCTTTCCGAGCCCCTGGGAGTTCATCCTGATGCCGCGCGTGCGCGGCTTCTGAAATCTGCCGAAACGGCCCATGGTTGCGCACGCGCCGCCGAAACAGTCTCTGATCACCACGACCGACGCATTGGCCGCGGTCTGCGCGCGGATGGCGCGCCATCCCTATGTGACCATCGACACGGAATTCTTGCGCGAGTCGACCTATTACCCGCTGCTATGCGTCGCCCAACTGGCAAGCCCCGACGAGGCCGTCGTCATCGATGCGCTTGCCGAGGGCATCGATCTCGATCCGTTCTTTGCGCTGCTCAATGACGGGAACGTGTTGAAGGTGTTCCACGCCGCGCGCCAGGATATCGAGATCGCCTGGCACATGACGGGCAGGATCCCGCATCCGGTCTTCGACACTCAGATCGCCGCCATGGTGCTCGGTTACGGCGATTCGATCTCGTATGACGCGCTGGTGCAGAAGATCACGGGTCACGCGCTCGACAAATCACATCGCTTCACCGACTGGTCGCGCCGCCCGCTTACCGACGCGCAGATCGCCTATGCTCTTTCCGACGTCACGCATCTGCGCGACATCTATCTCAAGCTCTCCCATGATCTCCAGGCGCGCGGCCGGGCGGGTTGGGTCGAGGCGGAAATGAAGATCCTCACCTCGCCCGAGACCTACCGTGCCGACCCCGAGCATGCCTGGAAGCGGCTCAGGGGCCGTGTACGCAAGCCAAGGGATCTCGCGGTGCTCATGGAGGTTGCCGCCTGGCGCGAACGCGAGGCGCAGGCGCGCGACGTGCCGCGCGCGCGCGTGCTCAAGGATGACGTCATCGCCGACATAGCCGTCCAGCACCCGACGACGATCGAAAGTCTCGGTCGCCTGCGCTCGTTGCCCAAGGGCTTCGAGCGTTCTCATTGGGGCGCCGAAATCGTCGCAGCGGTCAAGCGCGGACTTGCCCGCGATCCAAAAACATTGCCGTCGCTCGCCCCGGTCCGCGCCTCCCAGAACGGCGCCGCGGTCGTCGAGCTGCTCAAGGTGCTCCTGCGCATGATTGCGGACCGCCACGGCGTCGCGGCCAAGGTCATTGCGACGGTCGACGAGCTCGAACAGATCGCGGCGGACGACGAGGCCGATGTTCCGGCACTCAAGGGGTGGCGGCGCGAGCTGTTCGGGGAGATGGCGCTCGCGCTCAAGCACGGCCGGCTCGCGCTTGCCGTACGAAACGGTCGCGTGGTGACGCTGCCTCCACCTTGACCGAAGGCGTCCCCCCGCATGCGGCCTCGCGTCGCGGGCTCGCCGTCGATCCATGCAACGCCATATCCCGCGCCTTGCCGCTGCGGCCGGAGCGGTCGGTTCCCGTATCGATCATGTATCGATCACGGCCTCCCGCCCGATCAGCCGGCCCAGGGCCCGAACGCGATTGGCCAGTCGTTCGCCGGCGAGATCGCGGAACTTGCCGCGCAGCGTCAGCACCAGCTTGCCGCGTTTGACTTCGAGCGGCGTTCGCGGCAGCACGCCGGCCTGTCCGGCGGTGAGCACGTAGGCCACGCGCATCGCCGCGCCGAGCACGCGTGCGCGATCGAGCATGCGTGGCGAGGCAAGCTCGCGCAGCCGCGGCGAAAGGTCTTCCTCCCTCGGTCCCGCGTGGCGGAAATAGACCGACAGCGCGAGATAGGCGCGCCCCGGATGGTCGATGGAAATGAATGCGCCATTGGCGATGATGTTCATGGATTGCTCGCCGCGGTAGTCCGGATGCGCCCGCCAACTGATATCGGCAAGCAGACAGGCTGCGTGACGCAGCCTGCGTTCCTCGGCAAGCTCCTCGATCCCGGAGGAGATCATGAATCGATCGGTCCAGCCGACCAGCTCTTCGCCGTGGCGCGGCGAGCGCGAGCGCAACAGATTGAGATCCGACGCCGCGCGGATGAGCGGATCACGCGCGCGTTCGCGTGCGTCAAGCAACGAGTAAAGCAGACCCTCGCGCACGCCGAGCACCGAGATCACGACTTCCTTCGGTCGTATCGTGCGCACGAGATTCTCCATCACCAGCGCGGCATAGGCGAGCAAAGGCCGGCGCGCGGCGCTGACGACCTCGATGTCCGACAGCGTATCGGTATCGACGCGGTGCACCAGGCGGGAAAATTCCAGGGCCTCGCGGGACGGGATGGTATAGTGATGCATCACATGAAAGGGGTAGCCGGTCTGCCACATGTGCAAGCGCGCAAGCGCCCGCCATGTCCCGCCGACCGCATAGAAGGTCCGTTCGGCACCCTTTGCCAGCATGTCGAGGCCGGAGAGCTTGTCCTCGACGAACCGCTCGGCCTTCTTGAGCGACTTGCCGGCAATGTCCTGCAGCGCCAGACCGCCGAGCGGAAGCGTCAAGCCGTGACGCACGCGGTTACCCTGCACGTCGATCAATTCCAGCGACCCGCCGCCGAGGTCGCCGACGATTCCATCGGGCTTGTGGATGCCGGAGATGACCCCGAGCGCCGTCAGCCGCGCTTCGCGCGCGCCCGACAGAACGGAGATCGGGACGCCGCATACGCGCTCCGCCTCGGCGATGAAGGCGCGTCCGTTCCGCGCGTCGCGGCAGGCCGCGGTGGCGATCGCCAGGATCTCACCGACCTCGAGCATCTCGCAGAGCCGGCGGAATCGTCGCAGCGCGGCGAGCGCCGTCTCGATCGCGTCCTCGGCCAGCAATCCGGTGCTCTGGACCTGGCGACCGAGCCCCGCCAGCACCTTTTCGTTGAAGATCGGCGTCGGCGCGCGTGTGAGACCCTCATAGACCACCAAGCGCACCGAATTCGAGCCGATGTCGATGACCGCGATCGGAGGGCCGTGGTCGAGTCGGCCCTTGATCGAGCGGCTCGCGCCGAGAAAGCCGCTACGCGGTTTCGGCAAGCCGCCGAAGGAGGCTGCGCGGCGAGGAGTCCTTGAGCGATTTGCCACGGCCCGACAAGCTCGGATTGGTCATGAAATATTTGTGGGCATTGAAGGGTTCCTCGCCGGGAGCGGCCTTTATGCGCGCCGAACTGCCGTCCGGCAAGAGCGTCCAGCTCTGCTCGTTGTCCATCAGGTTGGCCACCATGATCTGTCCCAGCACCTGCTCGTGCACGGTCGGGTTGAGGATGGGACAGAGCACCTCTACGCGTCGGTCCAGATTGCGCGGCATCATGTCGGCCGACGAAATATAGACGGCGGCCTTGGCATGCGGCAGCGCGTGGCCGGCGCCGAAGCAGTAAATGCGGCCGTGTTCGAGAAATCGACCGACGATCGACTTGACGCGAATGTTCTCGGACAGGCCGGGTAGGCCCGCGCGCAGGCAGCAGATGCCCCGCACGATGAGATCGATCCGTACGCCGGCGCAAGAGGCCTCGTAAAGGGCGTCGATGATGTCGGGATCGACCAGCGCGTTCATCTTCATCCAGATTGCGGCCGGCTTTCCCGACCTGGCGTTGGCGATCTCCTGGCGGATATGATCGATGATCCGCCGGCGCAAGGAAATCGGCGAGATCGCCATGCGCTCGAGTTCCGCCGGCTCGGCATATCCCGTGATGTAGTTGAAGATCCGCGAGACGTCGCGTCCCATCACCGGATCGGCGGTGAAGAAGGACAAGTCGGTGTAAACGCGCGCGGTAACGGGGTGATAGTTGCCGGTACCGACGTGAACATAGGTCGCCAGCGCGCCGGCTTCACGTCGCACGACGAGAGAGAGTTTGGCGTGGGTCTTGAGCTCGATGAATCCGTAAACCACCTGGACACCCGCGCGCTCGAGATCGCGTGCCCATCGAATGTTGGCTTCCTCGTCGAAACGCGCCTTGAGCTCGACGAGGGCCGTCACCGACTTGCCGGCTTCCGCCGCCTCCACCAGCGTTTTGACGATGGGCGATTCGGCGGAGGTGCGATAGAGCGTCTGCTTGATCGCCACCACGTCCGGGTCGCGCGCGGCTTGCTGGAGGAATTGCACCACCACGTCGAAGGACTCATAGGGGTGATGGACGATCAGGTCCTTCTGGCGGATGGCGGCAAAGCAATCCCCACCGTGGTCGCGAATGCGTTCCGGATAACGCGGAGTATAGGGCACGAATTCGAGGTCCGGTCGGTCGAAGCGGGTGAGCTGCGACAGCTCGTTGAGCGCCAGCACTCCGTCGACGAGAAAGACCCGGTCGTCCGCAACCGCGAGCGAGCGCTGAACGAAGGCGCGCAACTCCGCCGGCATTCTCGCCTCGAACTCGAGCCGGATCACCGAACCACGCCGACGCTGCTTCAGCGCGGTCTCGAACAGCCGCACCAGGTCCTCGGCCTCCTCTTCGATTTCCACTTCGGAATCTCGGATCAGCCGGAAGGCGCCCTGGCCTTTCACGGCATAACCGGGAAAAAGCCGGCCGATGAATTGTTGCGTGGCTTCCTCGAGCGCAATCAGCCGAATATCTCCGTCGTTCTCGCTCGGCAGCCTGACGAAGCGTTCGATCTTCAACGGCATCCGGATGAGCGCGTTCATCGCCTTGCCGTCCTTCACGCGCGCAAGCTGCAAGGCGATCGAGAAGCCGAGATTGGGAATGAAGGGGAACGGATGCGCAGGATCGATCGCAAGCGGGGTCAGCAAAGGGAAAATCTGGGCAAGGAAATGCTCCTCGAGCCAGGCGCGCTCGTTCTTCCGCAAATCGGCGCCGTCGACCAGCGTGATGCCGGCCGCCGCGAGTTCCGGCCTGAGCTCGATCCAGCGTTGCTGCTGATCGCGCGCAAGGCTGGCCACGGCCTCGCGAATGCGGGCAAGCTGCTCCGAGGGCGTCAGCCCGTCGGGGCTCTGGGTCATGATGCCCTGCCGGACCTGACCGATCAGGCCGGCCACGCGCACCATGAAGAATTCGTCGAGATTACTGGCCGAGATCGACAGAAAGCGCACGCGTTCGAGCAGCGGATGATGCGTGTTCGCCGCTTCCTCCAACACGCGCCGATTGAAATGCAGCCAGGAGAGTTCGCGATTGATAAACCGGTCCGGTCGCCGGCGCAGCAGCGAGCCCGGCGCGCTTTCCGCCGCGACCGATTCGGGTTCCCGAAACGGAACAAATTCTCTTGCTGCCGCAATGGCTTGATCGCGATCTTCCATCGGAAAACAGGGCCCCGATGCTGCTTCTAGATAAGAAAAATGACGGCCGAATGACAGCGGCAGCGGAAATGCGTGATTTGTCAAACAATTGTCGTGAAGCCGCAGAACCCGGTTCAGGCGCGGTCGCGCCACAATTCGGCCGCCAGGGCGCGCGTCGGCGGGCGTTTGAGCCGCAGGGCCTCGCGATCGATCAGCGCGATCGCCGAGCGCGCCGCGGCATAGGTGCGCTCGATGCGCGCGGCCAGGAAATTCACCAGCGCGTCGTCGACGACGAGCTGACGGTCGGCGGCAAGCTTCACGATCAGCGCCCGCAACAAACTTTCGTCGGGAGGCGCGAGCGTGACCGCCGGCACGGCGCGCAGGCGCGAGGCGAGGTCGGCGATACGGAAGGGATGTCCGGCCGGCGTCCTGCGCGCCGTGAGCAGGACGGAGGCTTGCTGCTCGCGCGCAAGATTGAGCAGATGAAACAATGCCTGTTCGTCGATGCCCTCGGCGACAAGATCCTCGATCACCACCGCGCCGGTGGTCAGCGCCCGCGGAACATCCGACTCCCGGAGCAGACGGGCCGACAGGATGCGCGCGCCCGAACGTTCCGCCCAGATCGCCGCAAGGTGGCTTTTGCCCGAACCCTCGGGTCCGACGAGCGCCATGACCGGGGACGGCCAGTCCGGCCAACGCTCGACGAGCGCCAATCCTGCCTCGTTGGACGGTCCGGGAAGAAAATCGTCGCGCGCAAAACTTTCGGCATGGTCGAGCGCGAGAACGAGTTGGCGCGGCCCCGGCAATGCAGCCATGACACCTAGTCCGCCGGCGTTCCGGTATAGAGCGAGCTTTCGAGATAGCGCCGCAACGCGAAGCGCACAAGCACGCCGATCGTTGCCGCGAGCGGGACGGCCAGCAGGAGGCCGACGAAGCCGAACAGATATCCGAAGGCCAGCAGCGCGAAGATCACCCAGATCGGATGCAGGCCCACGCTCTCTCCCACCAGTTTCGGCGACAGGAGATTGCCCTCGAGAAACTGGCCGACGAGAAAGATCGCGACCACCGTCAGGATCGACCCGTAGTCGGGCCAGAACTGCGCCACCGCCACGCCGGTCGACAGCACCAGGCCGGTCATCGATCCGACATAGGGCACGAAGGTGATCAACCCCGAGATGAGACCGATGAGCAGTCCGAAGTTGAGGCCGCTCAAGGTCAATGCGACGGCGTAGAGCGACCCCAGGATCAGACATACGCCCGTTTGGCCGCGCACGAATCCGGCGATGGCCGCGTCGATCTCGCGCGCCAGCGCACGCACGGTTTCCCGTTGCGGGCGCGGCACCCATCCGTCGACTGCGCGGATCATACGATGCCAGTCGTAGATCAGATAAAATGCGACGACGGGTGTCACCACCACCAGCGAAAACAGCGATATCAGCGCCCGACCGCCCGACCAGAGCGACCGCAGAAACGATGTGAGCCAACCGACTCCCTGCGTCACCAGATCGCCGATGGTCCTTTCCGCGTTGAGACCCGCCGCGCCCACCAATTTCTGGATCCAGGGCCGGTTCGGATCGGTCAACAGCGACTGCAGCTTGGTCACGTAGCCCGGCACGCTTTCGATGAACGCCGAAAGCTGATCGCCGAGGATCGGCGCAACCAAGAGGATGAGATAGACAAAAGCGAGCACGACCAGGGTGATGATCGAAAGCGCCGCAACCAGGCGGTTCACGCCGAGCCGCTCGATCCGGTCGGTGAGAGGCGTGAGCAGGTAGGCGATCGCCAAACCGGCCACGAAAGGCAACAGGATCTCGCTCAGCAGCCATAACAGCGCGACAAACGCCGCGAGCGCCACGAGCCAGAAGACGAGGTGTCGTTGCATTGTCCCCCGCGAGGACTCGACCGCTGGCGGCGGCACCGCAACGCTCACTGTTTGGCCGTCGCCGAATTCATGTGGCGCATCCATTCGGCGACATAGGCTGCAACGGAAAGCAGCGTCAGAACGGCCACCAGCCCCATCAATACGGCTTCCAGAGTGTCGACAGGGATGGAGAAGCCAAGCGAGCCGAGCACGACACAGGCGAACGCGATTTGCGCGACCGTGTTGAGCTTCGACACCAAAAGCGGCCTAATCTTGAGCGGGCTGCCGATCAGCCAGGACAGCATGACTCCCCCCACGATCAGAATATCGCGCGATACCACCAGGATCACCAGCCAGCGCGGAACCAGATGATTGACGCCGAGCGTCAGATAGATCGACACGAGCAGCGCCTTGTCGGCCAACGGATCGAGATAAGCGCCGAGCTCGCTCGTCATATTGAAACGCTTGGCCAGAAATCCGTCCACCGCGTCGCTGAGCCCGGCGGACAGGAAAAGAACAAAGGCGACCCACATCGCGCCCGAGGCGATCGCCCAGACGATGACCGGTACCAGCAGAATGCGTCCCAGCGTGATGAGGTTAGGAATACTCAAGGCGACCCCGGTCTGCGGACGCCTCCGGCGAAGGCCAGAGCGCGCGTCCCGCCCATCCGTGCAGTATAACGATACCGGCCCCATTGCGCGACTTGCGATTCCCTCGTAGGACCCCTGGCGCGAGGTCCATGATGGCAGAAAAGCCGGTCGGCTTCACATATACCGAGGCCGGCGTCGACATCGACGCCGGCAACCGGATGGTCGCGTTGATCAAGCCCCTGGTGCGCGCGACCGCGCGACCGGGTGCCGAGGCCGAGATCGGCGGCTTCGGCGGCCTGTTCGATCTCAAGCGGGCGGGCTTCACGGATCCGGTTCTCGTGGCGTCGACCGACGGCGTGGGCACCAAACTGAAAATCGCCATCGAGACCGGGCGCCACGACACGATCGGTATCGATCTCGTCGCCATGAGCGTCAACGATCTCGTCGTGCAGGGAGCCGAGCCGCTCTTCTTTCTTGACTATTATGCCTGCGGACGACTGGCGCCGGAGATCGGCGCGGCCGTGGTCGCGGGCATCTCGATCGGCTGCCGCGAGGCAGGCTGCGCGCTGATCGGCGGGGAAACCGCCGAGATGCCCGGTCTCTATCAAGGCGACGACTATGACCTCGCCGGATTCGCGGTCGGCGCAGTCGAACGCGCCGCATTGTTGCCGCGCCGCGATATCGCCGCGGGCGACATCGTCATCGGGCTGGCGGCCTCCGGCGTACACGCGAACGGCTTTGCGCTGGTGCGCAGAATCGTGAAAAAGAGCGGATTGACCTGGAATGCGCCCGCTCCCTTCGCCGCCGACCGGACGCTGGGCGAGGCTCTGCTCACGCCCACGCGCATCTACGTCAAGTCCTGTCTTGCCGCGATTCGTGCCACCGGCGGCGTGAAGGCCCTGGCCCATATCACCGGCGGCGGATTTCCCGACAATATCCCGCGCGTGCTGCCGGCCGGCCTGGCGGCGCGCATCGACCTCGGCAAGATACCCGTCCTGCCGGTATTCAAATGGCTTGCCGCTTCCGGCAATATCGCGCCAGAGGAGATGTTGCGCATCTTCAATTGCGGCATCGGCATGATCGTCATTGCCGCGCCGCACGACGTCGACGCCGTGATCGAGGCCTTCGCCCGCCGAGGCGAGCGCGCCATGACGCTCGGCGAGCTCGTCCGCGCGGGCGGCGCGCCGCGCGTCATATACCAAGGCAAGCTCGATCTCGGGTGAGGCATGAGCCGCAAGCGGGTCGCCGTGTTGATTTCCGGCCGCGGCTCCAACCTGGCGGCGCTGATCAGGGCCGCGCGAGACGCGACCTATCCGGCCGAGATCTCGCTTGTCCTTTCGAATCGGACCGAGGCCGCCGGCCTGTCGATCGCACGGACCGAAGGCATTGCGAACGAGGTCGTCGATCACACGGTCTTTGGCGCCGATCGATCCGCCTTCGAGCGCGCGCTGCAGCAGGCGCTCGACAAGCACGGCGTCGAGCTCGTTTGCCTCGCCGGCTTCATGCGCATCCTGACGGCCGATTTCGTCAATCATTGGCATGGGCGCATGCTCAATATCCATCCCGCCCTGCTCCCCGCGTTCAAGGGGCTCGACACGCATCGCCGCGCGTTGGAGGCGGGGGTCAAGATCCACGGTGCCACCGTGCATTTCGTCGTGCCGGAGACCGATTCCGGCCCGATCATCATGCAAGGCGCGGTTGCGGTGCGCGAGGACGACACGGAAACGACACTGGCGGCGCGCGTGCTTGCCGTCGAACACCGCATCTATCCCTCGGCATTGAGGCTCGTCGCCTCCGGTCGCGTCCGAATGCGCAACGCCCGCTGCCAGATCAGCGATGCCGTCGTGCCGGCGGAGGAATTCATCGTGCCGAAGGCATGAAGGCATGAGGCCATGCCGGTGAATAACCGGCGGTGCGCGGTGTCTATGTAGCGGCGGCTTGCCGCCGCAGTGGACTATCAAGGAGAAGGCGATGGCTACGCAGGGGCAAACCAGACTACTCTTTCCCGAACTTGCGAAATTCTACGAGGCGACGGCGCCGATCGCCGATGCCTTGGTGCGGATAGTGCTCGGAATCATGTTCCTGATGCACGTTTCCGGCAAATACAAGGTCGGCGCCGCGGCGGTCGCCGCCAATATCATGGCCAAGAACGGCCTCGAACCGGCGTTGGCCTTCGCCTATGCCGCCATCATTCTCGAGACGGTAGGCGGCGTCTGCCTGATCATCGGCCTGTTCACGCGGTTTTTCGCCGCCGCCCTTGCCGTCGAGATGGCGATCGCGCTGTTGGCGGTCCATCTGCCGCGCGGCTATTCGGCCGGAGCCGGTGGTTACGAATATGTCCTGCTGATCGGCGTCGCGCTGCTCGTTATCGCGCTGCGCGGCGGCGGTCCGTATTCGGTTGACCGCGTGATCGGCAAGGAGCTTTAGGCCGCCCGCCGGAGCCAAACCTTGTTGTCGTGGAAGGCGGCCCCGCCATAGGGCGCGATCGGATCGGCGCCCGTCAGGGCATTGATCCCGCAACCGTCGACATAGGCCTGGTTCGGCCAAATCGACTCGGCGATAAGCACGCCGCGGCAAACCCCGTCGAACAAACGCGCGTGGAGCCGTACCGTCCCGCGCCGATTGCCGAGCACGACCATGTCGCCGTCGACGATGCCGTATCCGGCTGCGTCCGCAGGATGGATCATGACGGTCGGCCGCCTTTCCTGCGCGCGCGAGGTGGGCGTTTCGTTGAAGGTGGTATTGAGAAATCCGCGTGCCGGCGACGTGGCCAGCCGGAACGGATGCTCGCCGTCCGCCTCCTCGATCGATCGCCAATGATCCGGTAGCGCCGGCATCGCTTCGACCGGACCGGAGCGGTAGGGGCTGCGGAACGGCACGTTGGGCCAATCCGGTTTGAAACGGAACTTGCCGTCGGGCCAGGCAAAGCCGTCGAGATAATGCGAGGCGCGAAACGGTGGCTGGCAGTCGAGCCAGCGATTGGCCTCGAGCTCGGCGAGCGTGCCCCGTTTGGACACCCGCAGCATGTGGTCGATCAGTTCCCGCGGCGTCATGTCGAATCCCGGATGCCGGGCGCCGAGCCGCTTGGCCAGCGCGCACACCACCTCATGGTTGTTGCGGCATTCGCCCGGAGGCTCGACGAGCTTGGGGCCGAAGATGAGGTACTGATGACCGCCGCCGCGATAGATGTCGTCATGCTCGAGAAAGGTGGTTGCCGGAAGCACGACATCCGCCATCCTGGCGGTCTCGGTCATGAATTGTTCGTGCACGCAGGTGAAAAGATCGGCGCGCGCGAAACCGCGTTTCACCACGTTCTGATCCGGCGCCACGACGACGGGGTTGGTGTTTTGGATAAACAGCGCCGTCACCGGCCCTCCGCCCATGAGCGCCTCGCGGTCGCCGGTCAGGATCGCGCCGATGCGCGACTGATCGAGCATGCGTACCGAACGATCCCATGCGTCGAGACCTTCGATCAACGTCTTGTCGAGACGGTAGATGTCGGCATTGATGTGGAATGCGCCGCCACCCTCATATTGCCACGCGCCGGTCACCGCCGGGATGCAGCTCGCCGCGTGCATGTTGGCGGCACCGTTGCGCGAGCGCGAGAAGCCGTAGCCGAGCCGGAAGAATGCGCGCCGCCGCTCGCCGATCAGCCGGGCGAAAGCCTCGATGGTGTCGATCGACGCGCCGGTGATGGCGGAGGCCCATTGCGGGTCGCGCGTCCGCAGATGCCGCTCCAGCTCGTGCGGTGCGTCGGTGTATTTGTTGAGATATTCCCAGTCCGCCTTGCCGTCGCGGAACAGGCAATGCATCACGGCGCAGGCGAGCGCGCCGTCGGTCCCCGGTTTGATGAGCACGGGCAGATCGGCCTGCTGCATGGTGCCGTTCATGTAGATATCGACCACCGCGATCTTCGCGCCCCGCTCCTTCCGGGCGCGCATCGCGTGCGTCATCACATTCACCTGCGTGTTGACCGCATTGGTTCCCCAGATCACGACGAGATCGGATTTCGCCATCTCGCGCGGGTCGACGCCGGCAATCTGGCCGACGCCGGCCGCGAAACCGGCATAGGCCGGATTGACGCAGATCGTCGAATGAAATCCGGAATACCTCTTGACGTGCCGCAGCCGGTTGATGCCGTCGCGCATCACCAGGCCCATGGTGCCGGCATAGTAATAGGGCCAGACCGCCTCGGGCCCGTGCCGCTGCTCGGCACGAACGAACTGCTCCGCGACCAGATCGAGCGCGTCCTCCCAGCCGATGCGCCGAAATTCGCCCGACCCTTTTTCGCCTACGCGCTGCAGCGGGTGCGTGAGCCGCTCGGGATGATGTTCGCGTTCGGCATAGCGTGCAACCTTGGCGCAAATGACGCCCGCCGTGTAATCATTGTCCTTGGCGCCGCGGACCCTTCCGATCGTATGCGCGTCGAGAAGCTCCACGTCGAGCGCGCAGGTAGACGGACAGTCATGCGGGCAGGCGCTGTAGCCTATCCGCTTGCCAGCGGCGCTTCGGATGACCTCGTTCATCGCGGCCGACATTATACCCGCATCGACGCGGCGAAGGAACTCGCCACGGCGGGACAATGGTCGGCATCAGACCTCGCTCTCCGCGATTCGTCGCACCTGCCGCAGCCAATAGCCCGCCCCCACGACGACGATGACGCCGACGATGCGGGCGGCGAGCGCGAAATGTTCCTGCGAAACATCGCCGAACAGCCGAAGCACGGCCGGATCGCTCGAGAAGATGTCGCCGGCGACCCAGCCGAGGATTCCGGCCCCGCCCCAGACCAGAATCGGGAACCGCTCGAGCAGCGCGAGGATGATCGCGCTTCCCGCGATCACCATCGGAATACTGACGGCAAGGCCGATGGCGAGCAGCACGTAGCGTCCTTGCGCAACGGCGGCAACGGCGATGACGTTGTCGAGGCTCATCACGATATCGGCCACGACGACGATGCGCACGGCGCGCCAAAGATTTTCCGCGGCTTCCGGCTCCTTGGCGTCGCCATGTTCATCCTCCGGAATAAGCAGTTTGATCGCGATCCACAGCAGCAGCAGCGCGCCGACGATTTTGAGATAGGGCAGTGTCATCATCACCGAAACGACGCCGGTGAAAACGATGAGCAGGACCGACGCAAAACCCGCGCCGATGACCATGCCCCAGAGCCGCTCGCGCGGCGGCAGGCCACGGCAGGCAAGCGCGATCACCACCGCATTGTCGCCGGAAAGCAGAATGTTGATCCAGATGACCTGAAGCACGGCAAGCCAAAAGGTCGGCTGCGTGAGATAGGCGGCGATCTCCTGCACGCGTTCGCTCCTGCTGGTAACCGTGCGGGCATTGCGCCGTGCCTCTGGTTGGCGGGCGCCGCCGCGCCGGGCGTTTCCTCACCGGCTAGAGAATGGGCCGGGCAAGGTCAATACCGCCGCCATCCTTCTCATCTTGCGCCGCGACATCACCCTGACGCCGACCGCGCGCGCCGCCGCCGGCGCCGTGACGGCGCCGGATGAGCTAAACCCGTCAGTGTGAACCCGCGCAATGCGGGGGCGGGGCGATCCGGAATGGGCAATCCCGAACCGATTTCGTGACCCTGGATTGTCTCTCGTCCCTTGCCGCGCTCCGCGCTGGGACGGGACCGATTCCGTCGGATGGCGGCCTGGTCTAGCCCACAATTTCATTCTCGGAAAAAAACTGCGCGATCTCCTTGACCGCCGTCTCCGGCGCATCGGATCCGTGCACCGCATTCTCGCTGATCGACCGGGCGTGCAATTTGCGAATCGTGTTCGGCGCCGCCTTGGCCGGATCGGTGGCGCCCATGATCTCCCGATACCGCGCGATTGCGTTTTCGCCTTCCAGCACCTGCACGACCACCGGGCCGGAGGTCATGAACTCGACGAGCTCGCGAAAGAACGGCCGCTCCTTGTGCACCGCATAGAACTTCTCCGCCTGCTCGCGCGAAATGCGCACACGCTTCTGCGCCACGATGCGCAGGCCCGCCTGCTCGATCATGGCGTTGATGGCGCCGGTCAGGTTGCGTGCCGTTGCGTCCGGCTTGATGATGGATAGCGTGCGTTCGACCGCCATAGATGGTGTCCCTCGCTGGATTCGATCGGAGCAATGAACGAATTTGATTGGAAGGATCCGGTGGCGCGGCTTATAGCGGGGAGCATTTCGTGCCGCAAGGCGCGGGCTTGACGACGATGACCGAAGACGACGCGATGATTGCGCGCTACCGCATGTTTGCCGGCTACAATGCCTGGTGCAATACGCGATTATACGATGCCGTTTCCCGCTTGAGCGATGCCGACTATCGGCGCGATCGCGGCGCCTATTTCGGGTCATTGCACGGGACGCTCAATCACCTCCTGGTGGGAGACCGCATATGGATGCACCGCTTCACCGGCAAGGGGGAGCTGCCGAAGAGTCTCGACGCCATTCTGCACGAAGACTTCGCGGCCTTGCGTGTCGCGCGCCTCGCGGAGGACAGACGCATCGCCGACTATATCGACTCCCTGGACGAGGCCGACTTCCTCGCCACCATCCGTTATCGCTCCTTCGTGCGTCCGCAAGAGATCGAACAGCCGCTCGCCTTCGCGCTCGATCATTTTTTCAACCACCAGACCCATCATCGCGGCCAGGCCCATGCCCTGCTCTCGGCCGCGATCGGCAACGACGCGACGCCCTCCTTCGATCTCCTGATCTATCAGCGCGAGACCGGCATCGGGCTGCGATAGCGGAAAGACGCCGGGCCCCGCCAAGGCGGGACATGCCCGGGCCGCAAGCGCGACGCGGGTAACGGGCCGCGAGCGGGCAGCGGGCCCGCTGCGGCCGGCCGGCGATCGTGCGTTCACTGCACGTAGAGGCGCGTGACCGCGCCTTTCGCCGCTTTCGTTCCTTTCGCCTTCGGCTTCTTGGTCGCCGGTTTGGCGGGCTTTTCCGGGGTCGGGACCGCTTCGATCTCCTTCAGCCGGCCGGACTGGAAATGATAGACGCCGGGCCAATTGCCGCCGGCATAGGTGATGACCACCTTGCGCTCGCCCTTGTCGTCGGCGCCGACCGTGACGCTGTTCGGCGTGCCGGCACGGCGGACCACCTGGCATTCGGTCATGCCGAGCGCGATGCCGCCGGCAACGGCCGGCGTGGGAGGAGCGCCCTGCGTTTCCGGTTCCAGTCGATCGGGCGGCGGTGCCGATGCCGTCGGGGCCGCGGCTGCGGGCGCAGACCCCGCGGCCATCGGCGCGCCAGCAAGATCCCCGGCCACGGAACCGACTGCCCGGTCGGCGGGCGGCGGGGACGGCTCGGCGGCGCGGTCGGCCGCGGTCGTCGTGGCGCCTTGCGCCGGCGCGGCCGTTGCTTCCGCGGCGCAACGCCCGTCGGCTCCGACCAGATCCTCCGGTGCGACCGGACCGCTCGGCCCGAGCCGGATGTCGTCCTTGCGGCCCACGGCCGCCGCCCATTCCGGCGTGTCGAACACCCGCAGCGGTTTCGAAAACATGCCGCTGTAACTGTCGGCGTCGAACAGCGAATTATTCGAGCATCCGGCCGCGGCAAGCGCGGTCGCGCACACCAGTCCGATCCTGACAGCCACGCCCGCCAACGAAACCCCCGATGACGCTCATGCGGTGCATTCAAAATGTCGAATTTTGCGTCATCCTCGTGGCATCCGGCAAGCCTGCGGCCTAGGCGAGCGAAGAATCCGGTCAATGGCCGACAGGTCTCTGGCCGATACCGCTGTCATTCTCTCCTGACCCAGCGTCCGGCCGCGTCCGGCCGCCAATAGAAGACCGGGAAGCCGCGTTCCTTGGCGGCCTGCCACTGGATGCGCGCGGAACTCACCGCCGCCTCGTCGTCGCCGTCGAACAAAAGCACGATGCGCTCATAGGCCGCGGCATCGGCCGGGACCGGTGCCCCTTCGATCAGGAAGCGGACCTTGGCCGCGTTGGGGTTTCCGGCTTCGACCGTGAGAAGAACCGGCTGCCGGTGTGCGGTGTCCGCTTCCCGCCACGTGCCGTGCGGCAGGAAGCCGTCATCCCGATAGGTCCACAGATGCGCGTCGAGCGCCTCGATCCGCTCCTCCGACGAGCCTTGCACGATCGCCCGCCAGCCGCGCTCGAGCGACTTTTCGAGCAGCGGCGGCAGCACGGTTTCGAGACGTTGTTTCTCGAGATGATAGAAAAAGAACTCGGTCATGGCCCGGCGCGTCGCTATCTTTCATAGTAGTCCTTCACCAGACGATCGAGCAGCCTCACGCCCCAACCCGATCCCCAGCTCCGGTTGACGTCGGTCTGCCGCGAATCGAAGCCGGTGCCGGCGATGTCGAGATGCGCCCATGGCATCTTGTCGTCGACAAACCGCTTGATGAAATGCGCCGCCGTGATCGCGCCGGCCGAGCGCGATCCGCCGGTGTTCTTCATGTCGGCGAACCTCGAATCGATGAGCTTGTCGTATTCCTTGGCAAGCGGCATGCGCCAGACCAGTTCGCCCGTCGCCTCTCCGGCTTTGCTCAACCGTTCCGCCAGCTGATCGTTGTTGGCGAACATGCCGGCATATTCGTGCCCGAGCGCGACGATGATCGCACCCGTGAGCGTGGCGAGATCCACCATGAATTTCGGCTTGAACCGCTTGGCCGCGTACCAGATGACGTCGCCCAGGACGAGACGGCCTTCCGCGTCGGTATTGACGATTTCGATCGTCTGGCCGGACATCGAGGTGACGATGTCGCCCGGGCGCTGTGCCTTTCCGTCGGGCATGTTCTCGACCAGGCCGATGACGCCCACCGCATTGACGCGCGCCCGGCGCGCGGCGAGCGCGTGCATCAATCCGGTGACGCAGGCCGCGCCGGCCATGTCGCCTTTCATGTCCTCCATGCCGGCCGAGGGCTTGATCGAAATGCCGCCGGTGTCGAAGCAGACGCCTTTGCCAATGAATGCGACCGGAGCGTCGCCTTTTCTTCCGCCGTTCCAGCGCATGACCACGACGCGGCTCGGGTGCGCCGATCCCTGCCCGACCCCGAGCAGCGCGTTCATGCCGAGCCTCTTGAGCGCCGGCACGTCGAGCACTTCGACGGCGACGCCGAGCTTCCGCAGTCTTTGCGCCCGACGCGCAAATTCCTCCGGATAAAGCACGTTGGGCGGCTCATTGACGAGATCGCGCGCCAGCGTGACGCCCTCGGCGAGCGCGGCACGTTCGGCATAGGCCCGGCGCGCGCCGGCGACATCGGCAACCGCGATCGTGAGGTCGCGGCGCGGCGGCCGCTCGGGCTCGTCTTCCTTGCGTTTCGTCCTGTAACGGTCGAATTCATAGGCGCGTAGCTGCGCGCCGAGCGCGAGATCCGCCGCTTCCTCCCCGCGCATAGCGCGGGTGGGAAGCTCGGCGAGAATGGTGGCGGCGCTCGCCCCGGCCGGCAATTTGCCGAGCGCGATGCCGCCGAATTTCAGCACCTCCTTCTGCGCATGACTGCCGCTTTTGCCGAGACCGAGCACGATCAGCCGATCCACCTTGAGCCCGGCCGGGACGGCGAGTTCGAGCGCGGCGCCGTTCTTGCCGGTGAAGCGCTCCGCCGCGGCGGCCTGCCTGATCTGGTCGCGCGCCGGCGCGATCACCCTTGCGGTGGCGGCGCCGAAGGTCAATCCGTCGCCGCAGAACACGATCAGGACGCCTTTGCCGGGCGCCGTCAGCGGGCTGAATTTAAACGTAAGCCGGGAGGGCATGGCTGGGAGATCCTCGGTTGCCGGTAGCGTTATGGCCGGTGGGCGCAGAGCGGCGGGGCTGCGGGCTCCATATGCCGCGGACACGCGGTCGCTGCAAAGCCCCTGCCGCCGGCAACCGGCCGCGGGCTGTCTCTTAAACACAACTCCGAGCCCACGAGACGCTCATGAAGGGCGTATT
>JADGGK010000127.1 GCA_019689975.1 Pseudolabrys sp. | reverse complement strand
TATTCTCAGCACGATCGATCTGTACGAACGGCCGCCGCGGACGGCGGCCGCGCCCGTAATCCTTCATCTTCCGTCGTCGCAAACGATGCGTGCCGCCGACTGGCGGCCGCCTCAACGAGCGACGGCGGCACACGCGCGCGGAGGGCTGGCTCTTGGTCGCCGCGCTCAGCGATGCGTCAACAGCAGGCTGATCGCATCGGAGGCGCGCCGCAGTTCGGGCAGCCAGGCGAGCAGTTGGTCGATCGACACGCGCGCGGCCGGCGCGCTCACATTGATCGCAGCGCAGGTTGCGCCCGAGTGATCGCGGATGGGAACCGCGATCGAACGCAGGCCGACCTCGATCTCCTCATCATTGATGGCATAACCCGCATCGCGCGTGCGCGCGATCTCGCGTTTTAGCGCCTCCACGTCGGTGATGGTCTTCGGCGTCAGTTGCGGCAGCGGCGCCTTCGCGAACAGCGGAGCAAGCTCGTCCTCGGTAAGGCCGGCGAGCAGTACTTTGCCCATCGAGGTTGCATGGGCGGGATAGCGCGTGCCGACCGGGATGTAGTCGTGCAGTATCCGCTTGGCCGGCTGGCGTGCCACATAGACGATCTCGAAGCCATCGAGAATCGCGACCGAACAGCTCTCATTGGTGTGGCGCGCGACCTCCGCGATCGTCGGCTGCGCCGCCGACCACACCGGTAGCACCGAAAGAAAACCATAACCGAGCTTTAGGACCCGCGGCCGCAGGAAGAATCGCCGGCCATCGCTGCCGAGGAATCCGAGATGCTGAAGCGTCAGCAGCAGGCGACGCGTCGAACCGCGCGTCAGTCCAACCCGCGCCGCAACCTCCGACAAGGTCATGGCGCCGTGCTCGGGATCGAAACACTCGAGCACCGACAGGCCGCGCGCAAGCGCCCGTACGAAATCCGGATCCCGTTCCCCGCGCGCCGGGCGCTGCCGGCTTGACAGCCTCGCCATGTCTGCCTCATCTTCTATCCGTGATACGGACAAATGTCCGCTATACGAACAATGCGCTTAAGGGGTTGTTTCGTCAACGGGAAAGTCAGAGGGAGGTACGATGGACGCGCGCGTAGGAAGCGCCATTCTGCGCCCGGATGTCGAGACACGGACGCCGGAGGAGCAGCGCGTGCGCGATCGCACCGCCTATCGCCGACAGATCGCCTATCTCTTCCGTGCGTCGCCGTTCTATCAGCGCAAGTTAAAGCAATCGGGCTTCGCGGATGCCACGGCGGTCGGCGAGCTCGAGGACATCGCGGCACTTCCCTTCACGGAAAAGGACGAGATCCGCGCGAGCCAGGCCGAGGCGCCGCCATTCGGCATGCATCTCGCAGCGCCGCGCGAAAAGATCGCGCGCGTCTTTTCGACCAGCGGTACCACCGGTGACCCCGTCTACATCCCGGTGACGCGCGCCGACATCGCGATGTGGGTGGAGATCTCGTCGCGTTCTTATTTTGCCGCCGGGCTGCGACCCGGCATGACGCTGGTTTCCACGTACAATGCCGGCCCCTTCGTCGCCGGCGTTGCGCTCGACACCGTGGCGAGCCTCGGCCTCTGCCACGTGCCGATCGGCACCGGCAACACCGAGCGGCTGATACGCGCGCTCGAGTTGATCCGTCCGCAGGGTCTTCTGTGCACGCCCTCTTATGCCATGCACCTTGCCGAGCTCCTCCTCGCGCGCGGGGTGGCCGCCGACAGGCTCGGCCTCGAGCGCATTGCCGTCGCCGGCGAGCCGGGTGGCGGCGATCCGCAGATCCGCCGCCGTCTGCAGACGATTTTCGGCGCCACGGTCTGCGAGGCCATGGGCATCGGGGACATCTCCATCTCGCTCTGGGGCGAATGCGATGCGCAGCAGGGCATGCATTTCTGCGGTGGCGACTTCGTGCATGTCGAGCTCATCGATCCACAGACCGGCAGACCCCTTGCGATCGAGGACGGCGTTGAGGGCGAGCTCGTCTACACCGCGCTCCAGCGCGAAGCCGCCCCCCTGCTGCGCTTCCGCAGCCGAGATCAAGTCGTGGTGTTCGCCAGTCCCTGTTCCTGCGGCCGCAGAACCATGCGCGTGCGCTGCATCGGCCGTACCGACGATCTCCTGATCGTGCGCGGGGTCAACGTGTTCCCGACGGCCGTGCGTTCGGTCGTCGCGACCTTCGCGCCGCATGTCTCCGGCGCGCTTTTGATTCGACCGCGCAAACATGGCGTGCGGCAGGAGCCGCCGCTACCGGTCGTGGTCGAACTGGCGAGCGGCGTGGAGCCGAGCGACGCCTTGGCGCACGCAATCGAGTCGGCGATACGAGCAAAGCTCGTGGTCGCCACGAAGGTCGAGCTCGTCCGCTGCGGCACGCTGCCGCGCAGCGAATACAAGACCAAGCTCGTCGATTTCAGCGCCGCGCAGGAATGACGCGGGCAAGGGGTTGGACATGAGCGACATCAAGACCCGCATCGCCACGGCCAATGCGACGAGCATCACCGTGCGGGGCCGCGATCTCGTGCGCGACCTCATCGGCAAGGTCGGCTTCACCGCGATGGTCTATTTCCTTCTCGCCGGCCGCATGCCCACCGACAACCAGGCCAAGGTGCTCGACGCGTGTCTTGTCACCTTGATGGAGCACGGTTGGACGCCGACGTCGCTCATCGCGCGGCTTGCCTTCGACAGCGTGCCGTCGGAGGCGCAGGTTGCCATCGCGGCGGGCCTGCTCGCCGTGGGCGATGTTTTCGTGGGCACAATGGAAGGCTGCGGACGCATCCTCGCCGCAGGCGTCGGACAACCCGATCCGGATGCCTATTGCCGCGCCGTGGTCGCTGACTATCGCGCGCAGAAGAAGGCGCTGCCCGGTTTCGGCCACCCGTTGCACAAGCCAGACGATCCGCGCCCGCCGCGGCTGTTCGCCATCGCCCGGGAGGCCGGATGCGACGGCCGTTACATCGCGCTGCTGCAGCGGCTGTCCGCCGAGCTCGATCGAGCCGCGGGGCGGCACATCACGATCAACGCCACCGGCGCGATCGCGGCGCTGCTGCTCGAGATCGGCCTGCCGCCGCCGGTGATGCGCAGCATTGCCGTCATATCACGTGCGGGCGGGCTTGCAGGTCACATCGCCGAAGAGCGCGAGACGCATGCGGCGCGCCGGATTTGGCAGCTCGCGGAAGAACACATTCCCTACGAAGAGCCGAAATCGTGACGAACCACCGCTCGCGCAAACCGACATCGTCATAACTGGGCAGGGAGGAAGCCATGACGTTTTCAATGCGTAAAGTCGCCGCCGCCGCCACCATCGGCACGCTGATCGAATGGTACGATTTCTTCGTCTATCTGCCGGCGGCGGCATTGGTGTTCAACAAGCTCTTCTTCCCGCAGGCAGCGCCGCTCACCGGCACTTTGCTCGCCTTCGGCACCTACGCCACGGGGTTCTTCGCCCGCCCGCTCGGCGCGATCGTTGCCGGCCATTACGGCGACCGCGTCGGTCGCAAGGCGTTGCTGATCGCCACGCTGCTGTTGATGGGGCTTGCGACCTTCCTGATCGGTCTGCTTCCGACCTACGAGACCGCCGGCATCGCCGCACCCCTGCTGCTCCTGATCCTCCGGGTGCTACAGGGCTTTGCCACCGGCGGCGAATGGGGTGGCGCGGCCCTCATGGTCGTGGAATCGGCGCCAACCGACAAGCGCAACCTCTGGGGCAGCCTGATCACCGTCGGCATCCTGCTCGGCCTGGTGCTGGCCTCGATCGCCTTCACCGTGGTCAACAGCGCGGTCGCCGAACAGGCCTTCATGACCTGGGGCTGGCGCGTGCCGTTCCTGCTCAGCGCCGTGCTCGTGGCGGTCGGGCTCTATATCCGCCTCAATGTCGGCGAATCGCGGGAGTTCGAGGAGGCGGCCAAACGCGGTGAGACCAGGAAAGTGCCGCTCCTCGACGCGCTGAAACATCCGAAGAACATCCTCGTGGTCTTCTTCATCCGCATCGCCGAGAATTTCAGCTTCTACACCTTCGCCGCCTTCAGCCTGTCCTATGTGTCGGCGGTACTAAGCTTGCCGCGTTCGCTCGCGCTCAATGCCGTGATCGTGGCGGCGCTCGCCGAATGCGTGACGGCGGTCTTGTTCGGCCTGCTTGCCGACAGGATCGGCAGCCGCAAGGTGATGATATTCGGCCTGGCGTTCCAGATCGTGTTTGCGTTTCCCTTCTTCTGGCTGTTGGAAACCAAGACGCCGGGGCTGGTGATGCTTGCGATCGTCATCGGATTCGCGTTCGGCAACGGGGCGATTTCCTCGGTGCAGCCGGATTATTTCGCGCGTTTCTTCGGCGTGAATATCCGCTACAGCGGGATTTCCATCGGCCGCGAAGGCGCCACCATCATCGGCGGCGGTCTGGCGCCGGTCATCGCCACCGCGCTGGTGGCGGCAACCCACGCCTCCTGGCCCGTGGCGCTGTGCATGATGGGCACCAGCGTCATCGGCCTCGCCGTGGTCCTCATGAGCGGCAGGGCGCAAAGCGCGGCCCCCGCCGCGGCGCGCAAGCCGGGAATGGCGCCCGCGCGGCCGTGAACCTTTGTTCCGGCTCCGACGGCAAAAACCCGCTGCCGGAGAGGTCGGGCCGTCCGCCGGTCAGTGCTTGGCGTTGACGCCGATGCGGCGACGAAAGGCCTTGGGCTTTTCCGCGAACAGGCGGCGCGCGATCCGCGCCGCCGACTTCACATGCGCGGCCCGCCGCGCCTCGATGATCGGCCGCAGAAGGGTGCGCCAGGGCGCGAGCGGCCGGCGCGGCGCGGTGAGCCCAGCAAGCACCGCAAGGTCCTGGCAGGCGCCGAGCTCGCGGCGTAGACGCCGGGTCTCCTCCCGCTTGGCCGCTCGAGCGTGCGGCAGCAGCTGCTCGAACAGTTCCAGCTGATGCCGATAGTCGACCACGCGCCGGCGCAGAGCATGCAGTTGCGCGGCATCGGCGTCGGCCCATCTGTCGGGCAGCAGTTGCCGCGCACGGCGATAGGTCGCGGTCAGGCCTGCGGCCACGGTTTCGACATCGAGCGCTCGCGCGGGCCAGCGTCCGAGCCACCGCGCGGCCTCGTCGAGATGGCGCGCCAGGCGTCGGCGCAGGCGCGGCGTGACGTCCCGCGCCTGCGCGGCCTCGCGCAGCGCGGTCAGACGCCGGCGCAAGGCGGCGCGGGTGGGGGAGGCGAGCGGCGGCCGCGCCTTGCCGAGATCGTCGAGCGCATCGAGGGCGCTTTGCGCATCGCGGGCGGCCGCGAGCGCCCGCATCAATGCGCGTGCCTCGGTCCGCATTCGTTCGGCTTGCCGGCCGAGCGGCCGTTGCAGCAGCCGCAACAGCGCGCGCCAACGCTTGAGCGCCTTGCGCAGCGCATATACGGCCTCGGCGACGCTGGATTCCCGATTGCCGAGCGCCTCGCGCGCTTCCTCGATGATCGAGCGCGCGGCGCGGACGACCGCATCGCCGAAATCCGCCCGGCGCCGTCCCGCCGTTCCGGTCATGGGCGAATTTTGCCGCCGTCCCATGACGGTCCCGTGCGGTTTTGGTGAGCGGCGGATTTTGCTCTTCCCGCCGGCGTTTGGCATCGCTGCATGGCCGCAAGCCGGCTTGACCGGCCTTCCCCTTCCGAGAAGCGGGAACTGGCATCGGGGCGAGCGGCGAGCAACCGGAGCGGAATTCGGGTCCCGTACGGCCGTCGCCGCAGCCCGGCCGACCATCCCAGTCCTGCCCGTGGCGTGCAAGCGGCTTGGGCCGTCCCTTCGAGGGAGACGACGGCGGCGAACGGCAAAGAGGGTGGATCGGGGGCGCGCCCGATGCCGGCCACGTTGACCGAATGAGGAGGAACGGGGGCCCGGGAACCGCGACTGGGATCGGTCCCATGATCATGGCGGTTCTTTCCGGGTTGCGGAGAAAATCGGATTGACGGCGACCGCGCCCCGCGCGGGGTGGGAACGAAGAATCTGATCGGCAAGGTCGTGCTGTTCTTCCGCAGCCTGCGGGGGCGAATTCCGATCGGATGGGGTCGGCACCTCATGACGGGGAGCCGCGCCGGGGGCGGCGGAACAATCCGAGCTTGGCAAGGTCAATTGGCGACGGCTTCGCTTGCGCGCGCAATGCGCCCGCATGAGGGGTCAGAACAGGGCCGAAAGCCGCTTTGGCAGCTTGCCGAAAAACTCGTTTGCGGCGCGTTCGTCACCAAATCCGCAGTGATCGAACGAGGATCGGAACGGACATTTCGTTCTTTTCGGCGGCCGGTTA
>JADGGK010000044.1 GCA_019689975.1 Pseudolabrys sp. | reverse complement strand
GCCGCAAGGACCGCGCGCCTTTCCCCGTCATTGCGAGCCCGAGCGCACATTCCCCGTCATTGCGAGCCCGAGCGTAAGCGAGGGCGAAGCAATCCAGAAACGGCGGTGCCACGGATTCAGGCATTAGGTTCGTGGCAGGACGAGGCCTGGATTGCTTCGGCGGCTTGCGCCGCCTCGCAATGACGGCGGAAGTGCCGTGCCACGATGACCGCGTGTCGCGTCTGCGGCACGGCAGCGCCTGGATTGCTTCGTCGCCGCTGGCGCGGCTCCTCGCAATGACGGCGGGAATGCCGCCTCGCAAGGACGGCGCCGATGCACTGTGATCGCGACCGGCTAGATCGCTTCCGCGAGCAGCGACAATTGTCGCGGGCTCGCCTCCTGCGCGGCGAGATCGGTCAGCGGCGTCGGATAGTCGCCGGTGAAGCAGTGATCGGTGAATTGCGGGCGCAGCGGGTCGCGGCGCTCGTAACCCATGGCGCGGTAGATGCCGTCCACCGAGAGAAATGCGAGCGAGTCGGCGCCGATGAACCGGCGCATGCCGTCGAGATCATGCGTTGCGGCAAGCAGTTTTTCACGCTCGGGCGTATCGATGCCGTAATAATCCGGGTGGGTAATGGGAGGCGAGGCGATGCGGAAATGCACCTCGCGCGCGCCGGCATCGCGCATCATCTGCACGATCTTGCGCGAGGTGGTGCCGCGGACGATCGAATCGTCGACCAGCACGATGCGTCGGCCGGCGACGACCGCGCGGTTGGCTGAATGTTTGAGCCGCACGCCCTGGTCGCGGATCGCTTGCGTCGGCTGTATGAAGGTGCGTCCGACATAATGGTTGCGGATGATGCCGTGCTCGTAGGGAAGACCTGCGGCCTGCGCATAGCCGATCGCCGCCGGCACCCCGGAATCCGGCACCGGAACGATCACGTCGGCGTCCGCGGGTGCTTCGCGGGCAAGCTCGGCGCCCATGGTCTTGCGCACGTCGTAGACGCTGCGTCCGCCGACGATCGAATCGGGTCGGGCGAAATAGATGTATTCAAAGATGCAGGGCCGCGGGGCCATCGGCGGGAACGGCTTGTGCGATTGCGCGCCGTCATCGTCGAAGATCACCACTTCCCCGTTTTCCACGTCGCGCACGTAATGCGCGCCGATGATGTCGAGCGCACAGGTTTCGGAAGCGAGAATCGGGCAACCGTCGAGCTTGCCGATCACCAGCGGTCGGATACCGAGCGGATCGCGCGCGCCCACCAGCTTCTTGTTGGTGAGGCCCACGAAGGCATAGGCGCCTTCGAGCTGGCGCAGACCTTCGATGAAACGGTCGACGAAGCGGTTGCGGCGGGCCCGCGCCACGAGGTGCAGGATGACTTCGGTGTCCGTCGTCGATTGCATCATCGCGCCTTCATGGACGAGGGCGCGGCGCAGCGCGATGCCGTTGGTCAGATTGCCGTTGTGGCCGATCGCGAAACCGCCGCCCTCGAGCTCGGCGAATAACGGCTGCACGTTGCGCAAAATGGTCTCGCCGGTGGTGGAATAGCGCACATGACCGATCGCCGCGTGGCCCGGCAGGCGGTCAATGACCTCGCGCCGGCTGAAGGTGTCGCCGACGAGGCCGAGTCGCCGTTCGGAATGAAAGCGCCTGCCGTCGAAGGTGACGATGCCCGCGGCTTCCTGTCCGCGGTGCTGAAGCGCGTGCAGGCCGAGAGCCGTAATGGCCGCGGCGTCGGGATGGCCGAAGATGCCGAAGACGCCGCATTGTTCGCGCAGACGATCCGCATCCGGGTCGAAGGTCAAGCCAACACGGTCCGCCGTCATTCGGTCCACCGCTATACCGCTCGTGCCGTCGAGGCACCGAGCCCCGAACGCTGATTGTCCGGCGGCTCTTCCCCCGGCTTCGGCCGCTTCAACCTCTTCAAGATGGTGCTTTCAGGGTCCTCCGGCAACATCGATTTCAGCCAATCCCCCGTGCTCTGCAGGACCACGCGCGATTTCGCGTTCTTCACCCAGCCCGGCTGCGCATCGAACGGCACCAGCCAGGCGAAGAAAAGGAAGGCGACGACCACGATGATCAGCCCGCGGCCGAGCCCGAACAGGAAGCCGAGCGTGCGGTCGAGCGCGCCGATGCGGCTGTCGAGCACGAGATCGGATATGCGCACGGTGACCACGGTGACGATCAGCAGGGTGAGCAGGAAGACGCCGGCGATGGCGATGCCGTTGGCCAGGATGTCATTGGCGAAATACTGCCTGGCCATCGGCAACACGCGCGGATAGGCATAGAGCGTGACCAGCGCCGCGATGATCCAGGCGGCGATCGAAAGCACTTCGCGCATGAAACCGCGGATCATGGCGAGCAGGCCGGAGATCAACATCACGACCAGCAGGATGATGTCGAGCAGCGTGATCGGCATCGGCGCGGCGCGTCCCTAACCGGCCGCGCCCGGATCGCGGGCGGCGCCGGCAGGATCATCGTGCAGGCGGCGCCCTGCGCCGTGGGCCGCGCCGCGCATAGCAAGCAAGGACTTCATGTTAAAGCGCATTTACCAACCTGGCCGCGGGGGCGATCGGCGTCGCCGCAGGCGCCGAGCCGTGTATAGCGGGGCGTTCATCCCGCGTCACCCGTTTTGTCCCAACCGCGTTCGCAAGGCCCGCGCCGGGATGAGCGCGGAACAACCTTGCCGCGCGGGTCGCACCCTTGCCGCCCCGCCGCATGGCGTCCCTTCCGGCAGGAGCATCGCGCGGGGCCGCGCCCGAGGCTCCGCATGCCGCCTGTCGCCGCCCGCGCGTGCTTGCCGTCAACCGCGCGCCCACGGCAAAGGGTCGCCCGGTCGGCACGAAGCCTAATGCAGGCACGAGCAGGCGCGACGGCGGCCCGGTCATGAAACGATGGACCGCCGCGGCGACGGCGGGCAGAGCTGCTGCGCGCCACGGCAACGTGGCGCGGCTCAGGCCGCCGCGCGGCGGCCGTCGGCGACAATCTCGGCCACGAGGTCGCCCAGATTGCCGACCTGCGCGACGCGCAAACCGCTCGACGGGAGTTCGCCGCGGACGGCTTCCGGTACCACCGCGCGGGCGAAGCCGAGCTTGGCGGCTTCCTTCAAGCGCGCGGCCGCCTGCGCAACGGGTCGCACCGCACCGGATAGCGACACTTCGCCGAAATAGACCGCATCCGCGGGCAGGGGAGCGCGCGCCAAGGAAGAGACGAGCGCCGCCGCCGCGGCCAGATCGGCGGCCGGCTCGTTGATGCGCAGTCCGCCCGCGACGTTGAGATAGACGTCATATCCCGACAACCGCAACGCGCAATGGGCTTCCAGCACCGCGAGGACCATGGAGAGGCGGCTGGGGTCCCAGCCGACGACGGCGCGACGCGGCGTGCCGAATGCGGTCGGCGCGACCAGCGCCTGGATGTCGACGAGCAGGGGGCGCGTGCCCTCCATGCCGGCGAATACCGCGGTGCCCGGCGTGCCGAGATCGCGCTCGCAGAGAAACAGCGCCGAGGGATTCGCGACCTCGCGCAGTCCGGCGCCGGTCATTTCGAACACGCCGATCTCATCGGTCGGGCCGAAGCGATTCTTGGCCGCGCGGAGAATGCGGAACTGGTGCGAGCCTTCGCCCTCGAACGACAGCACGGCGTCGACCATGTGCTCGACCACGCGCGGGCCGGCGATTTGTCCGTCCTTGGTGACATGGCCGACGAGGACGATGGTCGCGCCGCTCTTCTTGGCGAAACGGATCAGCGCCTGCGCCGCACCGCGCACCTGCGTGACCGTGCCGGGTGCGGCTTCGACCGCGCTCGTCCACATGGTCTGTATCGAATCGATCACCACCAGCCGGGGAGCCGCGCCGTGGGAGAGCGTGGCCAGGATGTCATCGACCGAGGTCTCGGCCGCGAGCTTGACCGGCGCCTCTTGGAGTCCGAGCCGTTCGGCGCGCAGCCGTACCTGGGCCACCGCCTCTTCGCCCGAAATGTAGACCGCGCTTCCGCCACGCCGGGCGAATGCGGCGGCCGCCTGGATCAGCAAAGTGGACTTGCCGATGCCCGGATCGCCGCCCAGCAAGAGCACCGAGCCGGGCACGAAGCCGCCGCCCGTCACGCGGTCGAGTTCGCCGATGCCGGAGCCGAGCCGCGGTGCGTCCCGGCTCGAACCGGTCAGGGGCTCGAGCGCGAACATCCTGCCCTGCGCCCGCCTGGCGCCCGCCAGGCGCGACGGTTCGCGCCCCTCTTCCGCAAGCGTGTTCCATTCGCCACAGGCCTCGCAGCGGCCCTGCCAGCGGCCATGCGCCGCCCCGCAGGCCTGGCAGATAAATGCTAAATATCTCTTGGACATAGAGAATCACCCTCGACCGGAGAGCGGAAAGGGTAGGCGCTCCGTAAGAACAATACAAGAACATTATTTAACAAGCGCTCAAGGCCGAGCCGGTGCCGGCTCCCGGGCACGCGCCTTCAGCCTTCGCCGCGATAGCTGCGGTGAAATCGCCGGCCGAGGCGGGCGAGCACTTCGTAGCCGATGGTGCCGGCGGACGCGCCGACCGTGTCGAGGTCGATGCCTTCGCCGATGAGCGTGACGAGGTCGCCGCGGCGGCAGACATCCTCCGGCAGGCGGGTGACGTCGATCGCGAGCAGGTCCATCGAAATCCGACCCGCGAGCGGACAGCGCCGGCCGGCCACGATGGCCTCGGCGCCGGGGCGCTCGTCGCTCGCCGAGAGCGCGCGCGGGAAGCCGTCGGCATAGCCGATGGCGGCGACCGCGATCCGGGAGGGGCGTCTGGCGGTCCAGGTGGCGTCGTAGCCGACGGTGGCGCCGCGCGGGACGGTGCGGACATGCACGATGCGCGCCTGCAGCCGCACCACCGGATGCATCGGATTGGGCCGCCCGGGGGTGGGGTTTATTCCGTAGAGCGCCGCGCCCGGACGCACGAGGTCGCCGTGCGCGCCCGCGGGCAGGAAGATGCCGGAGGAATTGGCGAGGGAGGAGGGGATGCCGCGATAATGCGCGCGCAGCTCGCGAAACATCGCGATCTGCGTCGCATTGAGCGGATGTTCCGGCGTCTGGGCCGCGACCAAATGGCTCATGAGCAGCGTGATGCCGTGGTTTCCGGTGCGAACGCGCGGAGCGAGCGCGACCGCCTCCTCGGGCGACAGGCCGAGCCGATTCATGCCCGTGTCCACGTGAAGCGCGGCGCCGCCGCGCCAACCGCTTGCCGCGCAGAAGGCGTCCCACTCCGCCAGTTCGACCAGGCTGCCGATCACCGGTCGGGCCCCGATCTCGGCGAAGGCCGGACCGGTCCCCGGCAGGAGGCCGTTGAGCACGTAGATCGCCTGGTCCGGCAGGACGGCGCGCGCGGCGCGCGCCTCGGCAAGGTCGGCCACGAAAAAAGTTCTGCAACCCGCGCGCGCGAGAGCGGCGCACACGGGCCCGATGCCGCATCCGTAGCCGTCGGCCTTGACCACGGCCCCGCATTCGGACGGCGTCGCGCGGCTTCCGAGCATCCGCCAATTGGCGGCGAGCGCCGCAAGGTCGACGGTGAGAACGCCGCCTGCTTCCGCCGCCGGCGGACCGGCGGTCGCCAGCGGCGGCATCGGTTCCGCCGTGATCGGCTCGGCAGCCGGAGGGGATTCGGCCTCGACCATGACGAAACGGTCATAGCCGCACCGTCCCCGGGCGTCCATCCGGCCGGGCGGGAGGGTCAAACGCGTTCGGGCAACTGGTCCTCGCGCGCGAGCGAGGAGAAGCGGGTCACGGCCGCGTCGAACTGCACCTCCACGGTGCCCGTGGGGCCGTGCCGCTGCTTGCCGATGATGATCTCGGCCTTGCCGTGCACCTTGTCGCTTTCGGCCAGCCATTCGGCGAATTTTTCGCGGTTCGACTCGAGCGGCTTGCGCATGAGATGGTAATATTCCTCGCGGTAGACGAACAGCACCACGTCGGCGTCCTGTTCGATCGAGCCGGATTCGCGCAAGTCGGCGAGCTGCGGGCGCTTGTCGTCGCGGCTTTCGACCTGGCGCGAGAGCTGCGACAATGCCAGGATCGGCACGTTGAGCTCCTTGGCGAGCGCTTTCAGCTTGGTGGTGATCTCGGTGATCTCCTGCACGCGGTTTTCCGCCGAGCGACGCGTCGAGCCTTGCAGCAGTTGCAGATAATCGATGATCAGCAGATCGAGCCCGCGCTGGCGCTTGAGCCGGCGCGCCCGCGCGGCGAGCTGGGCCACCGTAAGGCCGCCGGTCTCGTCGACATAAAGCGGCAGATTCTGAAGCTCGATCGCATAATCCTTGATGCGCTCGAAATCGGCCTCGCTGATATTGCCGCGGCGGATCTGATTGGAGGGAATGCCGGTCTGCTCGGCAATGATGCGGGTGGCCAATTGCTCGGCCGACATTTCCAGCGAGAAGAAGCCGACGATGCCGCCGTTGACGGTGATCTGGTGGCCGTCGGGCCTGACCTCGCCGCGCCAGGCCTTGGCGACGTTGTAGCCGATATTGGTGGCAAGAGCGGTCTTGCCCATGCCGGGACGGCCGGCGAGGATGATGAGGTCGGAAGGCTGCATGCCTCCCATCAAGCGGTCGAGATCGTCGAGCCCGGTGGCAAGGCCCGAGAGCTTTCCGTCGCGCTGATAGGCGTGAGCGGCCATGTCGACCGCGGTGGTGAGCGCCTGCGCAAAACGCTGAAAACCCCCGTCGTAGCGCCCGCTTTCCGCGAGTTCGTAGAGCCTGCGTTCGGCCTCCTCGATCTGGTCGCGCGGGGAGGCGTCGACCGGCGCGTCATAGGCCTCGTTGACCAGGGTCTCGCCGACCGTAATCAGCGCGCGGCGAATGGCGAGGTCGTAGATCGTCCGCCCGTAGTCCTCGGCGTTGATGATGGTCGTGGCCTCGGCCGCAAGCCGTGCCAGATATTGGCTGACGGTGAGCCCGCCGATGTCGATATCGGCATCGAGGAAGGTCTTGAGGGTGACCGGGGTCGCCACCTTGCCGGCCCGCACCAGATCGCGCGCGATGCGGAAAATGGTCTGGTGGATGGGCTCGAAGAAATGTTCCGGCTCCAAGAAATCGCTGACCCGGTAGAGAGCCTCATTGTTGACCAGGATCGCGCCCAGAAGCGCCTGTTCCGCCTCGATATTGTGCGGCGCGGAGCGATAAGCCGGAGCGGCCGGTTCCGCCGGCTTGCGGAGGACTGATTCGACGATGGCCATGCGATCTGGTGCTGCGTCAATTTGACGAATGTTTGGTCACCATCGCTTAACCGCTCGCCGGTCGCGGCGCGACCGCGGCCGGCGCGTCATTGCCGTTTTCCACATTAATCACCGGCGTTCAAAACCGGTCGTGCGCGTGACGGCGTGCGCGAGGTTCGCATGCGCGCCCGCCCGCGATCCCGTTTGCGACCGCCTCGGCGGCGGATCTGCTCTGAGGCGGGGCGGGGTCCGCGCGGGGACTCGCACGAGAGGCGGGCGCAGTCATTCGCCCGCGAGCCTGAGCGGCCATGCCTGCTTGCCCTCGATCGCCCGCAGACGTTGCTCCTCGCGGCCGATATAGTCGCGCGTCATCGGGGTGACGCCCTGCCGCTTGGTGATCTGGATCTGAAAATTCATCATCGCTTGCTGCCGGAACGACTGTTCGGAGGCGGCAAGATAGAACTCCCACATGCGCACGAAGCGCTCATCGTAGAGGCGCTCGACCTCCTCGCGGTGGGCCAGGAAGCGTTCGCGCCAGTTCTTCAGCGTTTCGGCATAGTGCAGCCGCAGAATTTCGATATCGGTCACGAGCAATCCCGCTTTCTCGATACGCGGAAGAACTTCGGAAAGCGCCGGGATGTAGCCGCCGGGAAATATGTATTTGGCGATCCAGGGATTGGTGATGCCCGGTCCCTCCGAGCGGCCGATCGAATGCAGCAGCATCACGCCGTCGTCGGTCAGCAGGTCGCGGCACTTGCGGAAGAAGGCGTCATAATGACCGACGCCGACATGTTCGAACATGCCGACCGACACGATCCGATCGAACGGACCTTGCGCATCGCGGTAATCCTGCAACAGAAAATGCGCGCGCTCGCTCAGCCCCCTTTCCGCCGCGCGCGCATTGGCAATGGCGTGTTGTTCCTGGGAAAGCGTGATGCCGGTCACCTTGGCGCCGGTCGTTTCGGCAAGATAAAGACCGAGTCCGCCCCAACCGCAGCCGATATCGAGCACGCGATGGCCGGGGGAAAGCAGGAGCTTGGCCGCAAGATGCCGTTTTTTGGCGAGCTGGGCGTCGTCGAGCGACTGGTCCGGCGTTTCGAAATAGGCGCAGCTATATTGCCGGTCGGCATCGAGGAATAGCGAATAGAGCCGGCCGTCGAGGTCGTAATGATGCGCCACGTTACGGCGTGCGCGGCGGCGCGGATTGAACTGGGCAAGACGGCGGCCGAGATAGCGCAGCAGCCATTGCGGTCGCGCCCAGCGCGGCATTTCCGATGGCTGTCCGAGAGCGATGGCAAGCACGTCGCCGATCGTTCCTTCCTCGACCGCGAAGCCACCGTTCATGTAGGCCTCGCCCAGCTTGAGTTCGGGGTCGAGCAGCAGTCCCCATTGCACCGCACGGCTCATGAACCTGATCGCGGCCCTCGGTGCGGCGCCGTCGCCGACCGTGAAGCTGGCTCCGCTCGCGGTCGTCACCCGCAGGGTGCCGCGCCGGATGAAGGTGCTCAGCAGACCATGAAGCAGCCGGTCCATCGGACGCCATCCTATGCCCTGAAAATCCCAGAATCCGGGCCCACCCGGAGGGACACACCGCGGCCGGGACCGTTCCGATGCCGCGATTCAATCAAAGTTCCGGCAGCCGAGCAATGCGACGGATGTCGCCGCCCGCATGCAGTGCTTTCAGTGGTGGAGATGGTGGAGAGCACCGGCTATTAAGGTCCCGCGCCGGAAACCTCCGGCCGCGCCCCATTGCCGGCCGCAAGGCTCGGCGCAGCAGCGAAGGTTTGCAGGTCCCATGAGCATTTTACGTGACGGCTTCGGCATCATCATCGGATTGCTGGCGCTTCTTGCGGCAGGCTCCGCCCCGGCACAGGAAAGCCTCGATGCGGGCAAGACCGGCAGCCAGCTCTTTGCGTCGGATTGTGCGATCTGCCACAAAAGTCCGCGCGGCCTCGCCAAATCCGGCGGACTGTTGGGGATCGAGAATTTCTTGAGCGAGCACTACACGGCAAGCCGCGAGACGGCGCGCCGCATCGCCGACTATCTGCGCGCGGTCGATCAGGGCGTCCCGGCCGAGCGCCAGCGCGCGGCGAGGCCGCAGGGCGAGGAGCGCTTCAAGCCGCGGGACAAGAAAGCCGCGAATGGCCCGCAATCGCGACCGTCCGCAGCGAAACCGGACGTCGCCAAGCCCGCCGCGGACGGGGTCGATGCGGGACCGCAGTCGTCCAAGGACAAGGCGGAGGGGAATAATATGCCGGCGTCGCGATCCTCCGCTTCGGGTCCGCGAGCCCACGCCGGGTCGTCCGACGGCAGGCGCGATGCGGCCAAGCCGACCGAGCCGCGGTCGGCGACCGCAAAACCGGATGCCGCGCAGCCGAGCGAGTCCGAACCCGCCAAGGACGGCAAGCCGAATTGACGCGCGATCGTGTGAGCTGGGCTCCTGTTACGTAAGCAAGAGGGGCGGGGCGCGCGGACGGCGCGTCTCGGCCGCGCCACTGCGTCGACGCGCGATGGCGGGGCTCCCGTCGGTCAACCCTCGCTTGCGGGTTTGACCTCGGCTTCCGCCCGCTCTTCCCCGGTGCTCTCCTCGCGCCGCGCGCCCGGCTCGAAGAAGGATTCGGCACCCGCGAGCGCGGCTTGAGCTTCGGCTTCGGTTTCGCCGCGCGGCATCGTCACGTCCTCGCCGCGTGCAATGCGCTCGGCCTCTTCGGCGCTGCGTGCGACGATCACGGTGATCGCGATCTCCACTTCCGGGTGCAGCGACAGCGGCACGCTATATTGGCCGATGGCCTTGATCGGCGCGTTGAGCGCGACCTGTGCCCGGCTGATCGTGACGCCGCCGGCATTGACGAGGCCGGCGATGTCGCGCGTCGACACCGAACCGTAGAGCTGTCCGCTTTCGGAGGCCTGACGCAGCACGGTAAAGGTCTTGCCGTTGAGCGTCGCCGCCAGTTTCTCCGCGTTGTTCTTGGCCTCGAGATTGCGCGCCTGCAGCTCGGCCTTCATGGCTTCGAAGCGCTGTTTGTTTTCGGGCGTGGCGCGCAGCGCCTTGCCGCGCGGGAGCAGGAAATTGCGGGCAAAGCCGTCCTTCACACGGACGATGTCGCCCATCTGGCCGAACTTGCCGACGCGTTCGAGCAGGATCACTTCCATGGATCTGTCTCCTTGAATGGGTCTGTCTGTTGAGGCATGCGCAATTATCCTCGTTGGCCGGGGTCGCCGCCGGCGCGCTTGCGAGCCGTGCGCCCGCGCAGGTCGACGACCGTGTCGATCAGGCCGAGCGCGCAGGCGCCCAGCATGGGCCAGCCGATCAGAAAGACGGATGCGTATGCGGCGCCGAGAATCATGCCGCGGGTCGGCAGCCCCGCCGTGATCGCATGCAGCACGGCAAATCCGACGAAGCCATAGGCCATCAGCAGGCTCGCCGCGGCGACACCGGCGGCGACGCCGAGGAGGCCGCCGGAAAAGCTCAGCGCCGCGGCCGCAAGCAGCGCCGGGGCCGCCGCAACCGGAAGCCGCATGTCGGCGAGCACCGGCCAAGGCCGCGCGAGGCGCCCCGACAATTTCACGACGCGACCCGCAAGCCAGAGATTGACCGCATTGGTGAGGGTGGCGATAGCCGCGGCCGCCAACGGCACCGCGACCGCCAGCGTATCGATGACGCGTTCAGGATCGGCGACCCCCGGGATCACCAGCGGCGCGTTCGGCGCCGTGTTGGTCTCGATCCGAAACATGTGCGTCAGCGCTTCGCGCATGCCGCGGCGGAAGGCCTCGCCCGTGAGCCCGAACATCGGCAGCGCGGCGAGCACCACCAGCATGGCGAGCAGGGATGCCCAGAATACCAGGCGGCCCGGCGGATACCATTCGAGCCCGGCTGCGGCCGACGTCTCGGCCCGCGGTCGCGCCAACATGGCAAGATAGGACAGCCACCAGGCGGGAAGGCCCGCAACCGCGAGGAAGGCGAAGAAGAACAGCGAACTGAAAGCGGCGCCGAGCGTGAATGCGCCGGCGAGCGCTCCGGCCATCGCCGCCCAATGGCTCCAGCCGATGCCGGCGATCATCATCGGCAGCGGCGCGAGGTAGAACAGCAGGACGGAAAGCCACGAACCCGAGCTCACCGAGGCGAACAACAGCGCCCCGGCCGCACCGCCGCCCAGCCCGATGAGCGTGTTCTGAAGCATTGCCAGCTGTCCCGCTCCGTTCGCTCGAGCGGTTAGAGACGGCGCGCGGGTCCGTCCCAACCATTGCGGATGCGGAGGATGCGATGACGCGAGGCAGAAGACCGAGGCCGGTTCGCAGGTCCGATCCCTGGCGTCGCTCTGCCGCTCGTCGCTCTCGTCCTCCGTTACTTGATCACATAGGGCAAGAGGCCGAGAAAGCGCGCGCGCTTGATCGCCAATGCGAGCTCTCTCTGCTTCTTGGCCGAGACCGCGGTGATGCGGCTCGGAACGATCTTGCCGCGCTCCGAGATATAGCGCTGCAGAAGCTTGACGTCCTTGTAATCGATCTTCGGCGCGTTGGCGCCGGAGAACGGACAGGTCTTGCGTCGACGGAAGAAGGGACGGCGCGCGCCGCCCTGGGGTGCCAGAGCCATGGTTTACTCCTCCGCTTCCTCTGCCGGCTCGCTTTCCTCGCCGCCGTCCTCCCGCGACCGGCGCTCGCGCCGCGATCCGCGCTCATCGCGGTCGCGATCCGACTTGCGCATCATCGCCGAGGGGCCGTCTTCCAACGCCTCGACGCGCACCGTCAGATAGCGCAGCACGTCCTCGTTCAGCCGTTCCTGTCGCTCGATTTCGTTGAGCGCGGCGGCCGGCG
Source organism: Pseudolabrys sp. (assembly GCA_019689975.1). Lineage (GTDB taxonomy): Bacteria > Pseudomonadota > Alphaproteobacteria > Rhizobiales > Xanthobacteraceae > Pseudolabrys. The sequence continues at coordinate 14,972 of JADGGK010000044.1, read as the reverse complement.
CATCGACATTCAAGAGCGTCATGTGCGCCTTGCGGTTCTTGCGGATGCGGTAGGCGAGGGACTTCAAGCCCCAGTATTCGCTCTTGGTGACCTTCCCCCCCATCTGTCCGATGACGGAGGCAAGCTGGGCGGTCAGTTCCTCGACCTGTTGCGCACTCAGATCCGGGCGCGCAAGATAGACATGTTCGTAAAGCGGCATGGATGCCTTTCCCAACCGATCGATACCCGACGATCCCGGCGCCTAGCCCCTCGAGCCCTTCGGGAAAGGCTCGAATGCTCTGAAGGCGGGAACACGGGATGCCGGGCGTCACCGCGCCCTGCCGGCCCGACCGCGACGCGGGCCGGCCATCCGTTCAGCTCCCAACCGGGATCGCATGCGGAGCGCTGGGGTTATAGGGGAATTGGCCCAAAACGCAAGACGGCGCAGGGCGCGTGTCGAGGCGCCGGGCCGCGCCAGGCCGGGAACCCTCCGAAGCAAGGTTGACAGCCGCTTTATCCGGGTGTCTTTCGGCCCGATTTGTGGATTCAACGCGCAGGCGGGGAGACGGGGACGGCATGGGGGCCGCGTTTGTATTTCCGGGCCAGGGAAGCCAGAGTGTCGGCATGGGCAAGGCGCTCGCCGACAATTTCGCGGCGGCGCGGCAGGTCTTTGCCGAGGTCGATGCGGCGCTCGGCGTCAAGCTGTCGGCGATCATTTTCGAAGGCCCCGCCGAGACGCTGACGCTCACCGAGAACGCGCAACCGGCCTTGATGGCGGTCTCGCTTGCGGTCACGCGCGTGCTCGAGTCGGAGACCGGACTTGATCTCGCACGGGACGCGCTTTTCGTTGCCGGTCACTCGCTGGGCGAATATTCCGCGCTTGCGGCCGCGGGCACGTTTTCAATCTACGATGCCGCGCAACTGCTGCGGATCCGCGGCCGCACGATGCAGAAGGCCGTGCCGGTCGGGGTCGGCGCCATGGCCGCGTTGATCGGTCTCGACTTCGACGCGGCCGCGGCCGTCGCCGCCGAAGCCGCGCAGGGCGAGGTTTGTCAGGCCGCAAACGACAATGGCGGCGGGCAGGTGGTGGTCTCGGGCAACAAGGCCGCGGTCGAGCGCGCGGTTGCCATCGCCAAGAGCAGGGGCGCACGCCGCGCCATGTTGCTGCCGGTGTCCGCTCCCTTTCACTGCACGTTGATGCAACCGGCCGCCGCCGCCATGGCGGAAGCCCTCGCCAAGGTCACCGTCCGACCTCCCGTCGTCCCCGTCGTCGCGAATATTTCGGCGCAGCCGCTGCGGAGCCCGGAGGAGATCGTCAAGGCGTTGATCGCGCAGGTGACGGGAACCGTGCGCTGGCGCGAATCCGTGCTGGCCATGGCCGGGGCCGGGGTGACGCGGTTTTACGAGATCGGAGCCGGCAAAGTGCTGTCCGGCCTGATCAAGCGCATTGTCGAGGACGCGCAAGCGCAGGCTATCGGCAACCCGGAGGATGTCGCCGCCTTCAAAGCGGGGAGGATGTCATGATGTTCGATCTGACGGGCAGGGTTGCGCTCGTCACCGGCGCGACCGGAGCGCTCGGCGGCGAGATCGCGCGCGCGCTGCACCGGCAGGGGGCGACCGTCGCCATTTCCGGTACGCGACGCGAGCAGCTCGAGGCGTTGGCGCGGGAGCTGGGAGAGCGCGCGCAGGTCTTCCCCTGCGACCTCAGCGATGCGGAGGCGACCGAATCCCTCGTTCCCGCCGTCGAAGCGAGGTTCGAGAAGCTCGACATTCTCGTTGCCAATGCCGGCGTCAATCGCGACAATCTTTTCGTGCAGCTGCGCGACGAGGATTGGGAGCGGGTCATTGCCGTGAATCTCACCGCCACCTTCCGGCTGACGCGCGCGGCGGTCAAAGGCATGATGCGCCGCCGCTTCGGGAGGGTGATCGGCATTTCCTCCGTGGTCGGCTTTACCGGCAACGCGGGACAAGGCAATTACACGGCGTCCAAGGCGGGGCTCGTCGGCATGCTCAAGTCGGTGGCCTGGGAATACGCGCGCCGAAACATTACCGCCAATTGCATCGCCCCGGGCCTCATCGCTTCCGCCATGACCGACAAGCTTAACGACAAGCAGCGCGAGGCCATTCTCGCCAAGGTGCCGATGGCGAAGCTGGGCAGCCCGGCCGACGTGGCCGCGGCGGCGGTCTATCTCGCCTCCGACGAGGCCGGTTACGTCACCGGACAGACCATTCACGTCAACGGCGGCATGGCCATGATCTGACGTCGAAAGGCGTGGCATTTCAGTGGGTAGACAGCTAAACTCTCGCTGCTAGTCAACGCATATGAAGTGTGGTAACCGACATTCGGCCCGGCTGGGGCGGCCGTCGGCGGAGTTGCTCCGCGGTCGGGATTTCGTCTCGCCACCGTCACCACGACGAGGCCGTACCGCGTTGGCTGCGATCGCATCCTGATTGCGGCCCAATCTAAAACACGAGGTTGGAACGATGAGTGACATTGCCGAGCGGGTTAAAAAGATCGTCGTGGAGCATCTCGGGGTTGAACCCGACAAAGTGACGGATCAGGCAAGCTTCATCGACGATCTCGGCGCCGACAGTCTCGACACGGTTGAGCTCGTCATGGCATTCGAGGAAGAATTTGGCTGCGAGATCCCGGATGACGCCGCGGAGACCATTTTGACGGTCGGCGACGCGGTCAAGTTTCTCGAAAAGAACGCCAAGAGCTGAAACGACAATCGGCGTGGCCGCTCGGAAGCATCATTTTTCCCCCGGCTGACGAGCTATGCCCGGCTCGGCGGAGCGCAGGAGCACGAAATCGGCTCGGAACCAGCCATGAATCGCGTCGTCATCACCGGCATGGGCATGGTGACCCCGCTCGGCTGCGGTGTCGAAACCACTTGGTCGCGCCTGATCAAGGGTGAGAGCGGGGCGCGCAAGGTCGAACGTTTCGACGTGTCCGATCTTGCCTGCAGGATCGCTTGCCAGATTCCCCGCGGTGACGGCAGCAACGGCAGCTTCAATCCCGACGATTGGATGGAGCCGAAGGAGCAGCGCAAGGTCGATGAGTTCATCGTCTTCGCCATGTGCGCCGCGCGTCAGGCGCTCGACGATGCCGGCTGGCACCCGCGCAGCGCCGAGGAGCAGGCGCGCACCGGCGTGCTGATCGGCTCGGGCATCGGCGGCATCGAGGGCATCGCCAATGTCGCGGTCACGCTGCACGAAAAAGGACCGCGGCGGGTGACGCCGTTCTTCATTCCGGGCCGTATCATCAACCTCGCCTCCGGCTATGTGTCGATCGAATTCGGGCTCAAAGGACCCAATCATGCGGTCGTCACCGCCTGCTCGACCGGTGCGCATGCGATCGGCGACGCGGCGCGACTGATCGCGCTCGGCGATGCGGACGTCATGCTCGCGGGCGGCACGGAATCGCCCGTCAACCGCATCTCGCTTGCGGGATTCGCTGCGCTGCGCGCGCTCTCGACCGGGTTCAACGAGGAGCCGACGCGCGCGTCGCGGCCCTATGACCGCGACCGCGACGGCTTTGTGATGGGCGAGGGCGCGGGTATCGTCGTCCTCGAGTCGCTCGAGCACGCGAAGGCGCGCGGCGCGAAAATCTATGCCGAGCTGATCGGCTATGGGCTTTCCGGCGACGCCTATCACATCACCGCGCCCGCGCCGGACGGCGACGGCGCATTCCGCTGCATGACCGCCGCGATCAAGCGGGCTTGCCTGTCGCCCGGCGATATCGACTACATCAACGCGCACGGCACGTCCACGCCGATGGGTGACGAGATCGAGCTCGGGGCGGTGCAGAAGTTGGTCGGCAATGCCGCCGGCCGCATTTCCATGTCGTCGACCAAATCATGCATCGGCCATCTGCTCGGCGCCGCCGGCGCGGTCGAGGCGATCTTTTCGATCCTCGCCATCCGCGACGGTATCGCGCCCCCGACCATAAATCTCGACAATCCCTCGGTTGAGACGCCGATCGACCTCGTCCCGCATCAGGCGCGCAAACGTGAAATCAACGTGGCGCTTTCCAATTCGTTCGGGTTCGGCGGTACCAATGCGTCGCTGATTTTCCGCCGCTATGCCGGTCACTGAACCCCCGGTGCCGGCGGTGGTCCCTGCTTTCGCCATAATTTTTCCCGCGAATTCAATAGGTGTGTTCACGGACCCGCGGCGCAGAGATGCCGCTTGTTGAAACAGCGGGAAGGCGCGCGTGAATTCCGGTGCATTCGAACAGGGCGAGGCCAAGGCGAGCGACGCGCCGGCCGAGGCGGGCGCGCCGCGCGAACTGCCGATCGTCAACCGACCGCTCGCGCCGCGCTCGCCGCGCGCCGCGCTCGAGCCGGAACGCGTGCCGCTGCCCACGCGGCGCTCCAAGCGGGCGCGTCATCCGCTGGTGATCGCCGGCAACGCCGTATTCATGACTCTGGTCCTGGTGACGGTCGCGGTCGCAGCCGCGCTGTTCTTCGGAAAGCAACGTTTCGATGCGCCGGGGCCGCTCGCCCAAGACAAGGTCGTCAACATCCCGCGCAATATCGGCGTGCGCGCGATTGCCGAATTGCTCGAACGCGAGGGCGTGATCGATCAACCGTGGATCTTCATCGGCGGAGTCTTCGTGCTTAAGGCGCGCGGCGAATTGAAATACGGCGAGTACAGGTTTGAGAAGCACGCGAGCATGGCCCGTGTCGTAGAGACCATGATCGAAGGGCGGGTCGTGCAACATACGTTCACGGTGCCGGAAGGGTTGACGTCGGAACAGGTGGTCGCGCGGCTGCTTGCCGACGACGCGCTCAGCGGACCGATCAAGGAAATCCCTGCCGAAGGAACTCTGCTGCCGGATACCTACAAATTCACGCTGGGTACCACGCGCGAGCAATTGCTACGGCGCATGGAGCAGGAGAGCAGTCGCGTGCTGCGCGAGGTGTGGGAGCATCGCTCGCCCGACCTGCCGCTGCGTTCGCCGGCGGAGTTGCTCACGCTCGCCTCGATCGTCGAAAAGGAAACCGGCCGACCGGACGAGCGCTCGCGCGTGGCAGCCGTCTTCATCAATCGGCTCAAGCGCAAGATGCGCCTGCAATCCGATCCGACGATCATATACGGCCTCACCCGCGGCAAGGGATCGCTCGGCCATCCGCTCACCAAGAGCGAGATGGAGCAGGTGACGCCGTACAACACCTATCTCATCGATGCGCTGCCGCCGGGACCGATAGCAAATCCCGGCCGCGCATCGCTCGATGCGGTCGCCAATCCGGCGCGCACCAAGGATCTCTATTTCGTGGCCGATGGCGCGGGCGGTCACCTGTTTGCGGAAAGCTACGAGCAGCACCTCAAGAACGTGGCAAAGCTGCGCAGCCTCGAGCAGAAGAAGGACCAGCCGGGCAGGGAACAGCTCTTCGCACCGCCGACACCGCCGCCCGATCCGACCGCGCGCTGATCTCCGGGCACGGCCGCCGGACGCCGGGGGAGCCGGCCTTGTGAGCGTGCGCGGGCGCCGCTAAGGTCGCGCTGCCTCCTCCCCGCGGCCCACGAGCGAGATCGAACAGCCATGGCCTTATCGAGCATGACCGGATTCGCTCGCGGCCAGGGTGGAGGCGGCGGCTACGCCTGGATCTGGGAAATCAAGTCGGTCAATGCCAAGGGTCTCGATCTGCGCTTCCGCTTGCCGCCGGGCTGGGACGCGATCGAACTGCCGGCGCGTAGCCGCGCCGCGGCCGCGCTCGCACGCGGAACGATCCATGCCAGCCTGACGATCGAACGCCGGGGGCTCGCATCCGGGGTCAGGATCAACGAAGAGGTGCTGGCCGCGGTGATGGCACGACTCAAGGACCTGGCGGCTCGCATCGGCGCCGCTCCGCCCACGCTCGACGGGATCCTTTCGCTCAAGGGTATCGTCGAGATCGGCGAGATCGAGGAGGAAGACGCGCGCCGCGCGGCGGAGGCCGCCATCGTCGAGGATTTTTCGGCGACGCTGTCGGCTCTGATCGCCAACCGCCGCGACGAGGGCGCGACGCTTGCGCGGCTTTTGACGACGCGGCTTGCGGAAATCAACGCGCTCGTGGCGCGCGCCGAGGCCGCACCGGGTCGCAGGCCGGAGGCGATCAGGGAACGGATGGCCGCGCAGATCGCTTTGCTGCTCGATGCGAGCGACCGCTTCGACGCCGACCGCCTGCATCAGGAGGCCGTCTTGATCGCGAGCAGGAGCGACATCCGCGAGGAGCTTGATCGACTCGCGGCGCACGTCGCACAGGCGCAAAGGCTGCTCGAGGAAGGCGGCCCCGTCGGCCGACGCCTGGATTTTCTCGCTCAGGAGATGCACCGTGAGGCGAATACGCTCACGGCCAAATCAAACGATGTCGAGCTGACGAAAGTCGGTTTGGAGCTGAAGGCCGTGGTCGAACAATTCCGCGAACAGGTGCAGAATCTCGAATGAGCGGATCGGAGGAAATCGGCCGCCGCGGCATCATGTTGGTCTTGTCGTCTCCTTCCGGAGCCGGCAAGACGACGCTGACACGCAGCCTGCTCGAGCATGACGAGAATGTCGTGTTGTCGGTGTCGGTAACGACGCGCGATCGGCGCGGCAGCGAGATCGACGGCGTGCATTATCATTTCGTCACCCAGCGCCGCTTCGAGGCGATGCGTAACGGCGGCGAACTGCTGGAGTGGGCCGAGGTGCACGGCCATCTTTACGGCACGCCGCGCGAGCCGGTCGAGCGCGCGCTCGCCGCAGGGCGCGACGTGCTGTTCGACATCGACTGGCAGGGCGCGCGTCAGCTCGTGAAGACAATGCGTGAGGACGTCGTTACCGTTTTCGTCCTGCCGCCGTCGGCCGCGGAATTGAGAGCGCGGCTGGAACGACGCGCGGAGGACAGCGGAGCGACGATCGTGCGACGGTTGCGCAATGCCGCCGAAGAAATCGCGCACTGGCGCGAATACGACTACATCCTGATCAATCGCGACCTTGACGAGAGCTTCGCGCGCTTGCGCGCGATTCTCGGTGCCGAACGTCTCAAGCGCGTCAACGTGCCTGATGTCGAGCGGTTCGTGGAGCACCTGCTGGCGGATTTGAAGAAGCTTGCATAAAATCGAGCGCGCGTGCGAGCGCGGCAAAGCCTTCGACGGGGACCTCCTCGGCCCGCGCGGTCGGCTTGATCCCGGCGCGTTCGAGCAGGCCGACGACGTCCACGCCGAGCGTTGCGAGACTCTGCCGGAGCATTTTGCGTCTGCGATTGAAGGCGGCGCCGGTCACGCGCTGCAGGGCGTCCAGGCTGCAGACGGCCGGCGACGGACGCGGCACCAGCCGCACCACCGACGACATGACACGCGGCCGCGGCACGAAGGCGCTCGGCGAAACATTGAACAGGATCTTGGCGTCGCAGCGCCAGCCGCTGAGGACGGAAAGGCGGCCATAATTCTTGCCGCCCGGCCCGGCGACGATCCGCTCGGCCACTTCGCGCTGGAACATGAGGACGAGCGAATCGTACCATGGCGGCCACGGCTCCGCGGAAAGCCAATTCACGAGCAGCGCGGTCCCGATATTATAGGGAAGATTGGCGATGACGCGTGCGCGGGCGTCCTGAAGATGCGCGCGAATGTCGATGGCGAGCGCGTCGCCTTCGACGATGGTCAGCCGATCGGGTTCATGCGCCGCAATCTCGGCGAGCGCCGCGACGGCGCGGGGATCGCGTTCGATCGCGATCACGCGCCGGGCGCCTTGCGCGAGCAGCGCGCGGGTCAGCCCTCCGGGTCCGGCCCCGACCTCGACCACGGTCATCCCGTCGAGCGCGCCGCCCGCGCGGGCGATGCGCGCGGTCAGGTTGAGATCGAGGAGAAAATTCTGGCCGAGCGATTTTTTTGCGCTCAGGCCGTGCCGGCGAATGACCTCGCGCAGCGGCGGCAGCTCGTCGATCCGGGCCATTGCGAGGGCTATGGGGCGGGCATCGCAATCGGCTTTGCCGCCGCAAGCCGCGCGGCGAGCTTGATCGCCGCGAGAAGGCTCGAGGGATCGCCGCGTCCGCTGCCGGCGATATCGAACGCAGTGCCGTGGTCCGGCGAGGTGCGGACAAAGGGCAGGCCGAGCGTCACATTGACCGCGCGGTCGAAGGCCAGCGTCTTGATCGGAATCAATGCCTGGTCGTGATACATGCAGAGCGCGACATCGTAGCCCGCGCGCGCGGCCGCGTGGAACAGCGTGTCGGCCGGCAAAGGCCCCCGGGCGTCGATCCCCTCGGCCTTGAGGGCCGCCACGGCGGGAGCCACGACGTCACGGTCCTCCTCGCCCATCGCGCCGTCCTCCCCCGCATGCGGATTGAGCGCGGCGACGGCGAGACGCGGACGGGGGATACGAAACCGCGCCGCCAGGTCGCGAGCCGTGATGCGCCCGGTCTCGACGATGAGATCCGTGCTCAGATGGGCAAAAATGGCGCGCAGCGGCAGGTGGATGGTCACCGGGACCACGGCGAGTTCGCTCGACCAGAGCATCATCACCGGCCGTACCGGCCGCTGCGTCGACTGCGCGGCGAGCGCGGCGAGAAATTCGGTGTGGCCGGGCTCCGCAAATCCGGAACGGTAGAGCACGTTCTTCGCGATCGGGTTGGTGACGACGGCCGCCGCCCGGCCCGCGAGCACGTCGGCGACGGCGCGGCGGATCGAGGCGATCGCGGCGGGTGCGCTGGTCTCGTCGGGCCGACCGGGCGCCGCGCCGACGCGAAGGCCGAGCTCGACCACCGGCAGCGCGCGGGCGAAGGCATCGGCCGCTTCCTCGGGCTCGACCCGAGCGACTGGTATGTCGAGGTTCAGCAAGCCCGCGCGCCGGCGCAGAAAATCGGCTGCGGCGAGAATATAGAACGCCGGCAGGTTGAGCTCCGTCCGCTTCAGCCACAGCGTCAAGGTCAGATCGGGACCGATGCCGGCCGCTTCGCCCAAGGTGACCGCAAGAGGAAGAGCGCGGGGGGCGTTCATCGCGTTTTGTATTCGATCATTGCCGATTTGCGCAGCTCTTCGAGGAAGCGTTTGGATTCGGCCTCGAACCGACGATTAAAGATCTCTTCGCGCACCTGCTGCCGCAACGGCGACTCGCCGCTGATCTGCTTCTTGTCGCACAACGCGAACATCTGCAGGCCCTGCGAGGTGACCTCCGGCGCCGTCAGATGCCCAAGCTCGAGATTGCCGAGCACGTCGCGGGTCTGCTGGGGCAGGTCGCCGGAGGTGCGGGTGATGGGCTCGCGCACGGCGACGTCGCGCAGCGCGCGCGCGAGCGCCAGTCCTTCCTTGCAGGTGGTAAAGCGGCTGCGCAGAGTCTCGGCTTCGCGCCGCTTGGCCTCCAGCACCGCAGGGGCGGAGCCGCTCGGCACAACCACGGTTATGGGGTAGAGCGTGTAGACGTAATCGACGCTCGGCGCATCGACGTTGCGGTCGCGCAGCGCCCTGGCGATGTCGGCGTCGCCGACCTGAAGGCTCGCCGAGTAGCGACCGCGTACCAGTTCGTTCCACGTCAGTTCCGCCTTGATGCGCGCCTTCACCGTGCTCGGCGCAATCCCGGCCCGCTCGAGGAATTGCGTGAACTGCTGCACCGATATGCCTTGGCGCTTGGCCATGTTTTCAAAGGCATTGTCGACCTGCTGCTTGCTCACCTCGAAGCCGTAGGTCTTGGCTTTGGCAATCTTGAGCCGGTCGTCGATCAGCTCGTTGATCACCTCCTGCCGGGTCGGGGTTTTGTGCGTCGAAGAGGCAATCAATTTTGTGCGCTGTTGGATGTCGAACTCGGTGATGGGCGAGCCGTTGGCGACCACCACCACCTGGGCGGCGGCGAGACCCGGCAGGCACAGGACGGCCGCGAGCACGACAGGCACGAGCCCGCGACGAACGAGAACGGAGACCGAGATCCTGATCGTCATGGCGATGTCTCTTGCGTCGGCTTTGCGCCTCGCGAACGCCCTCATAGCCCGCCAAGGCTGCCGACGTTCTGGCTCACCGAGGTCCCGCCCAGAGTGCGCAGGCTCAGCTGCAGCATGATCTGATGGTCGGCGACCGGGTTGCCGCTGTAGGTATAGTTTGTAATGTAATTCAGGGCCAAGATGAGGCAATCGTCGACATAGCCCAACCCGATCCTCGTCTGGTCGAACTTGCCGGCATTGATGTCGTAGCGGGCGGCGCCGAGCAGCACCCAGTTGGCATCGAGCTTGATCGAACCGGAGCCGAGGATGCCCTGGCGGCGGTCGAGGAAGCCGATGTCGGGCTGCGCCGCGTAATCGCCGTAGAGCAAGCTCGCGCTCCAGCGGTCGAACCGGGCCGATCCTTCCAATTCCAGGCGGCGCACGGTGAAGCTGTCGTTGTCGAAGCGGAAGCGCGAGGTGAAGGTGTAGATGCTGTTCGGTTGATAGGCGAGGCGTGCCACATAGTCCGATCGCGTCGTGTCGAGACCGCTGTCGAGGCCGGTATTGGCGGTATCGGCGACGGCAAAGGAGTTGCGGCCGAAAAGCTGATAGGATTGGCCGAAGAGGGCGTTCACGAAGCCGCCGTGGTTGAATTGCGCCGTGTACTGCACCCCGTAATTTGCGCGCCCGCCGCCTTCGACGCGGTCCCAGCCGGAGAATTTGTCGACCCGAAACAGGTTGCTGTCGTCGAAGATGAGCGTCTGCGCGTCCTCGTTCGGCCAACGTCCGATCTGGGTCTCGTTCGGGCGGGCGATGATCTGCGCGATGGGCTCGATCGTCTGCGTGCCCCAGGATTCCACGCTGATGAAGGGATAGCGGTATTCGAGGCCGACAGCCGGCATGGCGCGCGCGAGATCGCTGTCGCCAGGGCTGAGGAAATTCGCCACGCTCGGATCGTTGTCGACGTGCAGCGTGGCGAGGTCGGCGCGCACCGAGGCAAAGGGCGTCCATTGCTGGCCGAGCGCATCGGTGAAGGTCTTGCGCCATTCCGCTTCCGCCGAGAAGCGGTTGTAAACGCCGGGGAAGCCGCGCAGCAGGCAGGTCGACGGCGTCTTGACCGCCGGGTCGGCGGTTAGGCACTGGTTGCCGAAACTGCCGGTCAACACCGACTTGCTGATAGCATCGAAATTCGCCTCGTTGCGCGAGAGGCTGGTGAAGTTCGCCTTGAAGCCGAGCTCGCCGCCGAGGACCGGATGGTCGAACGTGTACTTGTAGTCGATGACCGGATGGATCACCGGGATCTGATTTTGCACGTCGGCTTCCGAGAAGCCGAGGTAATAGATCGAGCGCGCCTCGAAGTAACTGCGGTTGCCGCGCCCGACCAGAAAGATCTGCGACGTGCCTTCGGTCGGCGCGGTCTGCAGTGCGTCGTTGACGCGATAGGCGGACAGATGCGGGTTGTAATCCTGCAGGAAGGTCTTGTCCGACAACATCACCGCATCCCAACCCCAGACCCACTTGTCGTTGAGCGCGAACAGGCCGGAGCTCTCCACGCTGCCGCGCCAGTCGCGATAGCCCGGCGTCGTGGTGCCGTCGCTGCGAATGAAGTAGTCCTTGTCGAGCTGGTAGATGCCGGCGGCGCGAATTTCATAGGCACCGTTGAGCAGGCGCTGGCGGAACTCGCCCTGCAGCAGCAGCCCCTGCTTGGTGGTGATCATCGGCGCCAAGGTCGCGTCGTAGTTCGGCGCGAGCGCCCAATAATACGGTACCTCGAGCGCGGCGCCGTAGCTCGACTTGTTTGATATCGTCGGTATCAGCAGGCCGGTCTTGCGTTTGACCGTCGGGTCGGGCGTCGAGAAATAGGGCAACCAGGCGAGAGGCTGGCCGAAGAATTCGAGGCGCGCGTCCTCGAAATAGATCATCTTCTCGCCTTGATCATGGATGATGCGCGCCGCCTTCACCTGCCACAGCGGCGGCTTGCGCGGGTCGTCCTTGCAGGGTGCGCAGGCGGTGTAAACGCCGCTGTGAAAGACCGTGAAATTGCCGGCGCTGCGCTCGGCACGCGCCGCGGCGAAACGCGTCTGATCGGGGGCGTCGAGCCGGAGCGAGTCGACGAAGCCGTCGCGATAATCGTCGGAAAGATCCATGATCTCGCCGTGCGTGACCTCGCCGTTGGCCTCGGTGAGACGCACATTGCCTTCGGCGTGCAGGCGCTTCGTGGTCTGGTCGTAGATGACGCGGTCCGCCTCGAGCCGCGCGCCTTTGTAATAGATCTGCACATTGCCGACGGCGGACACCCGATGATTGGCGTAGTCGTAGTCGATCTCGTTCGCCTGCACGAGCATTTGCGCCTGCCCCTGCGGCGCCACCGCCGTTCGCTTCGGCGGCGGCAGCTTGGGAAACTCGATCTGCTGCTGGGCCGGCGCAGGCGCGGTCAACCCTCCCCACGCCAACAGGCCGAGGACGGCGGAAACGGCGGCAAAGCCGCGGCAGCGGCGGCCCGCGGGCGGACGCGCGCGCAAGGGCGTCGCCATCACCCGTCCTCCTGATACAGCAAGGCGATAAACCCCGTCATGGCCCCGGCAATGACCGGCAGCCAAGCCGCCGTCACCGGATGCATCAGCTCAGCTTTGCTCAAATCCTCGGTTACCTTGGCGAGGACATAAAGCAGAAACCCCGCCGTGACGCCACCCAAAACCATTTTCTGGATCCCGCCGAAGCGGAAGAATCGGAGGCTGACCGCCGCCGCGACGAACACCATGGCGGCCAACAGGAACGGCCGGGCCAGCAGGTTTTGGAACTGCACCTTGTAGCCTGCGGCCACCAGTCCGGCGTTCTCGGCGACCTTGATGTAGAACGGGAGTTCCCAAAACGGCACAGTCTCCGGCGTGGCGAAACTCTCGCGCACCTGTTCCGGCGTCAGATTGGTCCGCAGCTCGAAGACCGGCGTGTCCACCGGACGGGTGCCGAGGCGATAGATGCGCGCATCGGCCAGGCGCCAGACCCCGGGTTCGAGCGTCGCGGCGCGCGCTTCGACGCGCTGGGTGAAATGATTGTCCTTGTCGAAGATGTATACGGTGACGCCGGTAAGCGCGACGCCCTGGTCACGGCTCGACTTGGCATTGATGATGGCAAGGCCGTTCTCGTTGCGCTGGCTCGCCCAGAAGGTGCCGCCGGAGCCGCCGAGACCGGTCAACATGCGGCCGAACAGTTCGGCCTCGTAGCGTTTCGACTGTTCGCGCAGCAAAGCCGCGGCCGGGTTGTAGACGGTAGTCGCGAAGATCCCGATCAGGAAGGCGATCACGAGCGCCGGCGTTATGAACTGCCAGGCCGACATGCCGACCGAGCGGGCGATGACCAGTTCGAGCCGGCGCGAGAGGTTGAGATAACTCGCCATCGCGCCGATCAATACGCAGAACGGCAGGATCCGTTCGACGACCTGCGGCACCCGGTAAAAAGAGGTCTTGGCCACGAGAACGATCGAGACATGCGGGATGTCGCTCGCGCGTCGCATCATCTCGATGTAGTCGAGCAGGGCCACCAGGGCGAACAGGCCGAGAAACACGGCGGCCACGGCGCCGAGAAAGCGCAGCCCGAAATAGCGCGACAGTATTCCGCTCACGACCGGCATGAGATGCGCGTCATTCCATGGCGAAACGCCGACTGATCCGCTGGCTCAACCTTTCGACCGCGTCGGTCACGAATTCGGGAGGCTCGAGAATAAGGCCGCGGCCGATGACGTGCAGACCGAAACCGAAGGTGAGCGCGAGGGCGATGTATTGCAGCAACAGCATCCACGGAATGGTGGCCCCGAAAACGGTCGAGGCAAAACCGATGAGGCGCAACGCCGCCACCCCGCCGATCGCGCCGAGCATCGACATCGTGCGGCTCTGGCGGTTGGTCCGCGGCGCCCCGAGATAGGCATAGGCAATGACGGCGAAGGCGATCGGATAGATGGGAGCGATCAGCCGGTCGTGCAGCTCGGCGCGGAACTGGCCCGGCTGCTCGACGTAGAGCTGGTCGGTCGGGTCGGGAAACAGGAGCTGCCAAAGATAGCGTTCGCGAATCGAATATTTGATTGCCGCCGGGCCGCCGGTGTATTGCGACAGATCGAAGGCATAGCGATCGAAGCTCACGATGTTCGGATCGCGTTGACCGGCCTCGTGGCGCTGCAGATTGCCATTCATCAGCACCAGGAAGGTTCCGTTCTTGTTGTCGATCAGCTCGCCGGCCTCGGCCATGACGGTGATGGCCTCGCGCGGGTTGCGCTGGTCGTCGAGAAAGATGCCGAGCAGCTGGCCGTTGCGCTCGCGGGCGCGGATATAGAGCGTCACGCCCGACTCGAGCGTCGTAAAGCGACCGGGTTGCAGCACCGTGGCCACGACATTGGCCCGCACGGCGGTCAGCCAGTCGCGCAGCATGCGCAGGCCCTTGGGGGCGAAATAGGCGCTGATCACGGCGACGAGCAGCGACACCCCGATCGAGACGAGCAGAAAACCGCGGAACAGCCGCCACGGCGACATGCCGGCGGCATTCATGACGATGATCTCGCTGTCGGTCGACAGCTTGTTGAGCACGTGGGCGATGGCGATCACGAGCGCGATGGGCGCGATCACCAAGACCAGCAGGGGGATGATGAGACTGGTGAGACCGATGAAGACCAGAATGGTCTGCCCCTGATTGGTCATGATGTCGATATCGCGCAGCGCCTGCGTCACCCAGATCACGGCGGTCAGGCACACGAGCACGATCACGAAGGCCGCCGCGGTCGTGCGCACGATATATCGGTTGATGGAGCCCATAGGCGGCGCCGTCCCCCTCCGATCAGCCTTGGCATCCGCGGCGAGCCGGCCGCTCCCTCCGGGCGCCGCTGCGAACCCTCAAGCCCTTCCCCGATCAGCCAGTCTTGATCGCCCCACAAAGTGGCTCCGCGAAGGCAAAGCCCTTGAACATGCACAATAAAATCTTAATCCGGGAAGCGCCAAGCCGCATCGCGCCGCCCGCGCCTTGGCCCGCGCCGGCGCCGCCAACGGGAAAGAAATATTTATGAAAATCAGATAGTTACAATGAGCTGCCGGGCGCGGGCGGCCGCGGGGGCGCCCCCCCCCCCGCCCGGTG
>JADGGK010000126.1 GCA_019689975.1 Pseudolabrys sp. | reverse complement strand
CAACGCCAATTGCAACGTCAATGCCAACTTCACCAGCGTCTGCGTCGACGTGAAGGTCGACGTCAGTGCGAGCCTTGCGCCGGCGGTCGATCTCGGCGACGGGGCGATCTACCTGCCGCAGACAATCGACCAAAACATCGACGGCGGCCATGCTGGCGTCAATACCGAGATCGCGCTCGACCAGATCAACAGCCTGGTCAGCAACGGAACTGCCAACGACAACTATGTGTCGAATAGCGGTTACGACATTTCCACACATGCGACCGACTCGGGCGATTCCCAGGTAGGCGACGTCTCGCAGGGAGCGCTTGCGACCGGCGTGCTCACCGCCGGGGCGTCGACCGCCGCAACGGCCGATGCGTTCACGCAGAGCATCGTTCTTGGGGCCAACCTGCAGAACAACACGTTCACCATGACCATCACGGGCCACGATTCGCACGTGGACGTGGGGGGCCATCACAGCTGATCGGCCCTGACGGAAAGCCCGCGCGGGTCCACACCGCGCGGGCCGCTTTCGCGAAACACCGCGGCATCGGAGCATGTTGCGATGAGATCGGATCGACGGACGCGGCAAGCCGCGGGAAACGCTCATGCGCTCCGTCGCGACGCGACCGTGGACGCTGCGCGGGCCGGCGCCTCGAGCCGCCCTCAGCCTCGACGCACGGCAAACAAGCTTTCGCTGCATTGAACGGTCGGCAAATTCCGTGAGTTATGGCGACCCGCGCGTGCGCGGCGCCGACGCGTAAGGAGCGCGAGTATCATGGCCTCCTCCGGTAGCGTGACCGAGCTGATCTGGCACTTCGCCGGCTATCTCAAGCTTCCTCCGGCCGACAATTTCCTCATCAAGATCATGTTCGACGGCGCGGCCGGCGGGGCCGGCGCCGCCCCGGAGGCCGACCCGGACTCCGCCCACGCGCAGGGTCTGCCCGCGCCGGGCGACCTCCCCGATCTCGATCTCGGGCTGCCGTGGCTGCTGCCGCCCAACCCCTATCTCTGGCGGCTTTCGCCGATCCACAAATTGGCCCCGCCGCACCCGCACGAGGCGCAGCATCCGGCGCCGAGCCCGCACGTCCCGCTGCCGCCCTTCCCCGGCACAAGCGACGGCGGCGACGGCGGCGGGGGCGGCGAGCTGCAGATCACGGTCGTCTATCAGAGCGGCGGCGACCAGGAACTGATCGACGTCCGCCAGATCAACGTGATGATCAATGACAACCAGGTCAACGCACCGGCCGACGCGGCGATCGCGAACAACGACCATGCCGATCATCTCCTGGCCACGATGCTGGACGAGGCGCAGGATTCGGTTCCCCCGGCTCTCGACCTCGGCGCGGCCACGACCAACGGGCTCAAGGCCTTCGTCGACGCCATCGATGCGCACCCGCTGCTGACGCAGGCCGAGAACGCTCCCTATGCCGTCGATTGGGGGCGCTATGTCAACGGCCAGCCGGTCGGCGACGGCTCCGATCCGCACCAGGTGACCGACGACCTTTTCAACAACACGATCCAGGATGCGGTCGCAAGGGCCTTCGCCGGGCCGCCCGGCCTGCCGCCCGGCGATCATTTCGGGCAGAGCATCGACCACGTGTCGGTCGGCGGGAACATCGCCGCCAACGACGCCGTGCTCGTCAACGACGAGGGACTTTCCGTCTCGCTCGCGGTGCTCGGCGACTATTACCAGACCCAGGCCGTCGTCCAGACCAATGTCTTCAACGGCATCGACGATTTCATCGGCAACGGGGCGACCTCGATCGCCCAGAACACGATCGCAAACATCGCCGACTTCCAGAACCAGATTCCGACCCTGACCTTCGGGACGTCGGGATCGACGCCGGTTACCAGCCTCACCTGGTCGGTCGACGTCCTGAACGGCGACCTGCTCCAGATTCATTCGCTGATCCAGACCAACTATCTCTCCAACAACAACGTCATCTACCAGACGAGCTCGACGGGCGAGAGCGAGATCATTGCCGGCAGCAATACGCTGCTGAACACCGCACAATTCCAGAACCTGACGGCGAATTACGACCTGATCATCGTGGAGGGAAGCTATCACCAGGACGACTTCATCTATCAGAAGAACGTGCTGCTCGACTTCAACAAGATCACCTTCGACGGCTCGGGCCTGGCGTCGCAATCGGCGACCGGCGGCGGCAACTCCCTCGTCAACGACGCGAGCATCGTCGACACCGGCAACCACGATTACCTGCCGTTCAACAATGACGTGATGGCGGTCATCCAGGCGCTGGAGAATCAGCAGGGAACGGTGGATCCCGCCGCGGTGATGAACGCCTTTCCCGACCTGTTCGGCAACATCCACGTCCTGGTCGTCACCGGCGATTATTACGACGTCAATTTCCTCTATCAGACCAACATCATGTCGAACGCCAACGTCGTCGCGCTCAGCGGCAGCCCCTCGGCCCCCGCGGGCGCCACGCAGTCGGTCAGCACCGGGGACAACGTCACCGTCAATGCGGCGACGATCATCGACGGCGGCAGCATCGAATCGCCCTATCTGCAGGGGAACTACTACAACGACATGATCCTCATTCAGACCAACATCATCGGCAACGACCCGAAGATCGCCGGTCAGGATCCCGGTCAGCTCGTGCCCGAACTGGTGGCCTTCACGCCGGCGCTGGAGTCGACGGACCAGAACCAACAGACATCGGTCGCATCCCCGACGGACCCGCAACACCACAATGACGGCGTGGCGAGCGTGATGCACTAGCGTCGACCGTCACGGTCCGGAAAGGCGCAACCATGCAGACCATCGCGGCGAGGCTGCCATGAAAGACGGAGACCCGGGAGCAACGATGGAGCCCGCCGGCGCGCAGGCGGGCAACGGCAGCACCGCGGCCCGGGGCGCGGAAGGAGCCAGTGGCGCCAACGGGGCCAACGGCGCCAAACCCGGTGCCGCGCCGGCGCTGCAGCAGCGCGCAATCGACCGGGATTTCCAGCAGGTGCTCCGCGGCGGCCTCGCGGCGGCCCGGCGCAAGCTCGTCATCGTCGCGGTATTCTCGCTGTGCGCCAACCTGCTGATCCTGTCGCTGCCGATCTATCTGTTCCAGCTCTCGGACCGGGTCTATACGAGCCGCAGCATCGACACGCTGGTGATGCTGTCGATCGTCGTCCTGGCCGCGGTCGGCGCGCATGTGTTCCTCGACATGATACGCCGATTGATCCTCACGCGCATCGCGGTCGAGACGGAAGCCAAGCTCGGCGCGCCGGTGCTGAGCGCCGCCGCCAAGGCCTCGCAGAGCGGCATCAGCCGCGAGTTCCAGACGCTCGGCGACCTGCAGCAACTGCGCGCCTTCATTACCGGTCCGGTCATCCTGATGATGCTGGACGCGCCCGTCTCGCCGTTCTATCTGCTGGCCGTCTACCTGATCCATCCGCAACTCGGCGCGATCGTATCGGCCACCGGCGTCGCCCTGATCGTGCTCGCTTTGCTCAACCAGAAGCTCACCGCGGTTCCCTTCGCGCAGGCGAACACCTACGCCACGCGCGCCAACCTGGCGGCCGACGCCATGGCGCGCAACTCGCAGGTGATCAATGCCATGGGCATGATTCCCGAAGGCGTGCAGATCTGGGGCCGGGAAACGGCCGAGTCGCTCAAGGCCCAGGTGACGGCGCAGGACCGCAACACCTTACTCGCCGGCATGTCGAAGCTGGTGCGGCTTTGCACCCAGGTCGCCATTCTCGGCTGGGGCGCCTGGCTTTCGCTGCATGACGAACTGACCGGCGGCATGGTGATCGCCGCTTCGATCGTGGGCAGCCGGGCGCTGGCGCCGCTCGAAGGCACGATCGAAGGCTGGCGCGGATTCGTCCATGCCCGGTCCGCCTATGCGCGGATCAAGACGCTGCTGCAGAACTCGCCGCTCAATCTGGAGCGGCTGCGCCTTCCCAAGCCGTCCGGACTGCTGTCGGTCGAACGCATATTGTATGTGCCGCCGACCACCAAGAAGGTCGTCCTCAACGGCGTGTCGTTCCAGCTCGAGCCGGGCGAGTCGCTGGCGATCGTAGGGACCTCGGGCGCGGGCAAATCGACGCTCGGCAAGATGCTGGTCGGATCCATCACCCCGACGGCGGGCAATGTCCGCCTCGACTGGATGGACCTGCGCAACTGGGATCCGCGCCAGTTCGGCGAGAACGTCGGTTATTTGCCGCAGGACGTCAACCTGTTCCCGGCCACCATCAAGGCCAACATCGCGCGCATGCGCGAGGACGCGACGGACGAGCAGATTTTCGAGGCGGCCGAGCTCGCCGACGTGCACGAGATGATCTCGGAATTCCCGGCCGGCTATGAGACCCAGGTGCTGATCGACGGCAGTCCTCTCTCCGGCGGGCAGAAGCAGCGCATCGGCCTCGCGCGCGCCTTCTTCGGCAGTCCGCGCCTGGTCGTGCTCGACGAACCGAACTCCAATCTCGACGCGGCCGGGGAAATGGCGCTGGCGCGCGCGCTCAACCGGGCCAAGGAAAAGAAGATCACGGTCGTGGCGATCACGATGCGGCCATCGCTGCTGCACAGCGTCGACCGCATCATGATCCTCAAGGACGGAACGGCGCAGGCCTTCGGCAAACGCGACGACATCATGCCGCTGCTCAACGGGCGCGCGCCGGGCAATAACGAGGTCGCCCCTCACGGGGGCAACGGCAAACCGCGGCTCGACGCGTGAGGCATTCCGGCGCCGACGGAGGACGGAAATGACGGACGCAGCGACGACGGTACGGGAATGGTATGCGGACGTCCCGCGGCACACCCGGACGCCGACACTCCTGGGTTTCCTGGCCATCGGGGTGTTCGTGCTCGCCTTCGGCTACTGGGCGAACAGCGCGCCGATCGCCGGCGCCGTCATCACCTACGGCACCTTCGTGACCGTGGGCGAAAACAAGATCATCCAGCACCTGGAGGGCGGCGTTATCCGCGACATCCTGGTCCACGAGGGCGATCTGGTTGAGGCGGGAGAGACCTTGATCCGCCTGGACGAGACCGCGCCCAAGGCGGAACTGGAACGGCTCGTGCTGCGCCACGCGCGCGCCGAAGCCATGGAGGCCCGGCTGCTGGCCGAAATCAACGACGAGCCGCAGATCAAATTCCCGCCCGACCTGCTGGCGCGCCAGAATCGCCGCGACATCCAGCCGATCATCAGCGCCCAGCAATTGACGTTCGAGGCCTGGCGCAAGAACCTCGACGTGGACACGGCCGCGCTCAAGGACGGTATCAGCGCCATCGTCGAGCGCATCAACGCCGCGGAGGCGCAGAAGCTCGCCGTCAAACGGCAGATTGAGCTCATCGACGAGGAGCTCGCCAGCAAGAATTCGCTGCTCGCGGGAGGGCTCGTGCGCAAGCCCGAGATACTCGCGCTGCAGCGCGCGCAGGCAGCCCTGCACGGAGAGGTCGGCAAGCTCGAAGGCGGCATCGGCGAAGCCAAGGAGCAGATTGCCCGCACGCGCCAGCAGATTCTCGGCATACGCGCGGCGGCGATCAAGGAAGCGGTGGAGCAGCTGCATCAGACGCGGGCCGAGCTTGCCGACGTCCGCGAGCGCATCCGCTCGCAGCAGGGCGTGCTCGACCGGGTGAACATCGCCGCGCCCGTGCGCGGCATCGTGGTCAAGCTGCGCTACCATACGACGGGCGGCGTGATCGAGCCCGGCAAGAACATCTTGGAGATCCTTCCGCTGCCCGACAGTCTGGTGATCGAAGTCAAAGTGCGGCCGCAGGACATCGATCACGTCAAGGTGGGCCAGGAGGCCTCGATCCGCCTCACCGCCCTCAACCGCCGCACCACGCCCACTCTGCTCGGCAGGGTCGTCTACGTGTCGGCCGACGCGCTGCCCGACGATTTTCCCACCGCCCAGGGCAAGGGCGTGTACATCGTCCGCATCGCGCTCGACGCGGAACAGCCGCCGCCGATGCAGAATTTCAAGCCGACGCCGGGAATGCCGGCGGAAGTCTACATCAAGACGACGGAGCGGACGTTCTTCGAATACCTCATGCAACCCATCAAGGACAGCATGACGCGCGCGTTCCGGGAATCCTAGCGCCAATCGCGCCGCCATGGCCCTACACCGCAGCCGCCGCGCCCGTGCGCCTTCCCCCGTCATTGCGCCCCCGCGCGCCCTCTTTCGCCGTCATTGCGAGCCCGAGCGACAGCGAGGGCGAAGCAATCCAGCAACGGCAGTGCCACCATCGCAGGTACGCGGCCTGTGGCACGGGCGGTGACTGGATTGCTTCGTCGCCGCTTGCGCGGCTCCTCGCAATGACGGCGACCGCCCCCGTCATTGCGAGCCCGAGCGAAGCG
>JADGGK010000125.1 GCA_019689975.1 Pseudolabrys sp. | reverse complement strand
TTCTCGTTCTGCGGCGGCTTGAACGCCGCGAGCTCCCTCAGGAGCCGCGACAATGCGGATTTGGGCGCGGCCGAAGCGGTTTGCGCCGTCGGCGGGCCCCGGCGATGGCGCGCCGACGGCGAGAGGGCGGCGCTACCCTCTTTGATCGGCGTCATATTCGGCGCTGCAAAACGGCCCGCCCTGGAAACGGTCGCCGACGGGATCTGGCGGAAGCAGTTCTTGCGCGGCAAGTGCCTGCGCGCGGAAGTCCTCGGCCTTGCCCTGCGGCCGATAGCCGAAGCGCTGCGCCCGGCGGTTGTCCCACCAGGCCGCGGCATTGTCCGACATGCCGTAGAAGATTTCGAAGCGGATGTCGGCATGTTCGAGCCCGATACGGACGAGCTGCGCCAGGTCTTCCGGCTTGAGCCAGATCGACAGGCGCCGCCTGTCGACGGGCGCGTCGTTGACGTTACCGATGCGGATGCAGGTCACGCGCAGGCCGTGCTTGTCGGCATAGAAGGCGCCGAGCGCCTCGCCGAAGGCCTTGCTGATGCCGTAGCGGCTGTCGGGCCGCACGGTGACGTCGACCCCGATGATCCGGTCGCGCGGATAGAAGCCGACCACGTGGTTGGAGCTCGCAAAGACGATGCGCTTGACCCCCGCGCGGTACGCCGCTTCGAAAAGGTTGTAGCAGCCGATGATGTTGGCTTGCAGAATTGTCGGCCACGGGCCTTCCACCGAATAGCCGCCGAGATGCACGATGCCGTCGATACCGGCAACGATTTGTTCCACCTGCCGGTAGTCGGCAAGATCGGCGGCGGCGAATTCCTCGTCCGGAGCGAGATCAGCCGGCATGCGGATATCGCTGAGGCGAAGGTGCGCATAGACGCCCTTGAGCAGTCTGCGCAGCCGCGTGCCGATGTCGCCCGCCGCGCCGGTCATAAGGATGTGCTGCACCCGCTTGTCGCCGCCGTTTTTCTCCATCTGCGCGACTCCTTCGGAGACCTCGGAAAAATGAAAGATGTAGCCTGCGCCTATTTGATCCCGCGTTCGGCGGCGATCTTTTCGTAACGCGCCCGGCTGTTGAGAAGATGACGCTGCATGGCGGCGCGCGCGCCTTCCACCGCGTGTTTTTCGATGGCGCGCAGGATTTCCCTGTGCTCCCGTTGGAACAGTTCGAGATGGGGGCGGTTGGCGGCGGGTGCGGAGGAACCCCATACGGTTCTGCGCGGGATGATAAAGCGGCCGAGATATTCCAGGAAACGACGGAATTGAGGATTACCGGTCGCGTCCGCGATTTCGCAATGAAAGGCGAAATCCTCGTCGACCGCGAGCTCGCCGCGTTCGATCGCGGCCTGGATTGCGTCGTAGCGGTGCGCGATGCGCTTGATCTGCGCCGCGCTGGCGCGTTGGGCGGCAAGCCCCGCGGCCTCGATCTCGACGCCGGTGCGCAATTCCATCACGTTGAGCACGTCGCGCAGCGGCGAATTCTCGTCAAAATCGACCCGGAACGGCCGGCGGATTTGCTCGGCGACGAAGGCGCCCACCCCCTGGCGCGTCGTCACCAGCCCGTCCGCGCGCAGCATCGCCACCGCCTCGCGGATGACCGAGCGCGAAACCCCCGTGGCCGCGATCATTTCCTGCTCGGTGGGCAGTTTCGAGCCCGGCGGCAGCTTGCCGCTGGTGATGTCGGCGGTAAGGCGCGCCACCAATTCCGCCGTGAGCCGTCGCGGGGCGTCGAGCGGCCGCAGCAAAGCGAGATTCTTGGTCGGACGCGTGGCCACCGGCTTGACAACGGGGTTACATGTCAGGTCATCATATGACATGACAAATAACAAGACGGCGCGACCTGATCAACCGGCGCGCCGCCGATCGACACGGGAGGAGACGCGATCATGACAGCCAGAACCGGTTTGCCGACCGTCGGCATTGCCTTAGCCGCCGCGCTCGCCTGCGCTGGCGTAGCCCATGCGCAGCAGAAAATTGTGCTCAAGGCCTCCGACGTGCACGCGGCCGGCTACCCCACGGTCGCGGCGGTCGAAAACATGGGCAAGAAGCTGGAGGCGGCGACCGGCGGACGCCTCGCCATCGCGATGTTTCCCTCGATGCAGCTTGGCGGTGAGAAGGAGTCGATCGAGCAGGCGCAGGTCGGCGCCATCGCATTGGCGCGGGTGTCGGTCGGGGCGCTCGGCCCGGTGATCGAAGACCTCAATGTGTTCAATCTCCCGTTCCTTTTCCGCAACACCGCGCATATGGAAAAGGTGATCGACGGGCCGATCGGTCAGGAGCTGCTCGAAAGGGTGACGAACAATCCGAAGGCGGGTCTCGTCGGCCTTTGCTGGATGGATGCGGGCGCACGCTCGCTCTACGACACCAAGAAGCCGATTCGCACCATTGCCGATCTCAAGGGCATGAAATTCCGCGTCATGGGCAATCCCATGTTCGTGGACATGATGAACGCGCTCGGAGGCAACGGCGTGGCCATGGGCTACGACCAGGTGTTCAATGCCCTGCAGACGGGCGTGGTGGACGGTGCGGAGAACAATCCGCCGAGCTTCGTCTTCGACAACCATTACACCGTGGCGAAATATTACACGCTGACCGAGCATCTGATTGTGCCGGAAATCCTGGTGATGTCGAAGAAGATCTGGGACGGCTTGTCGAAGGACGACCAGGCGCTGATCAGGAAATTCGCGCGCGAAGCGCAGCTCGAGGAGCGCAAACTCTGGAACGAATACGAGCAGGCGGCGATGGCCAAGGCCAAGGCCGCCGGCGTCACCATCATTCCGGTCAGTGATGCGGACAAGAAGGCGTACCAGGAGGCGGTGAAGCCGGTATGGGACAGGTATGGGCCGAAATTCGCCGACCTCATCAAACGCATCCAGGCGGTGGAATAACGCAAGGCCCATGCGCGGCTGGCGCGGAACGCAAAAGCCCGGACCCCGTGCTCCTCGACGATGCGGATCGCGGATTGCCGGCGCGCTTCTCCGCCGCGCCCCGCAGTAGCGACGGAGAAACGGCATGACCGCCTATTTCCGCAGGGCGATGGATGCGCTCTATTTCCTCTGCGTGCTGATCGCGGGCGTTGCGCTGGTCTTGATCTCGGCGGTCATCCCCTGGGCGGTCTACACCCGCTACGTGCTCAACAGCGCGGCATCCTGGCCCGAGCCGATGGCCGTGCTGCTTACCATCGTGTTGACCTTCTTCGGCGCTGCCGCCTGTTACCGCTTGGGCATCCACATGAACGTGACGGTGGTGACCGCGATCCTGCCGCGGCCGGCGCAGCAGGCCTGCGCGCTCATGGTCGAAGCGCTGATGGCGGCGATCTCGCTGTTCATGCTGGTCTACGGCATCGGGCTCGTCGAGACCACGTGGTACAATTCCATCGCCGAATTTCCCTTTCTTTCGGTGGGCGTCACCTATCTTCCCATTCCCTGCGGCGGCGCCATCACCCTGCTGTTCATCGTCGAGCATCTGTTGATCGGACGGCCGCCGATACCGGGCTTCGACGATGCGGATGCGGCGGCCTTCGAGTAGCGGGCCATGGATATCGCCATTCTCGTCGGCACGCTGTTTCTCTGCTTCGCCATCGGCATGCCGATCTCCTATTCGCTCGGCCTCGGCGCGCTCGTCGGCGCGCTGTGGATCGGCATTCCGCCCGAAGCGGTTATGCTGAAGATCTCCGACGGCGTAAGCAAAGTGGCGATGCTCACGATCCCGTTCTTCGTGCTGGCCGGCGCCATCATGGCCGAAGGCGGCATGGCGCGGCGTCTCGTCGCATTCGCCAATGTGCTGGTGGGTCTGGTGCGCCTGCGCGGCGGCCTGTCGGCGGTGAACATTCTGGCGACGACGTTTCTGAGCGGTATTTCCGGCTCCTCGGTCGCCGATACGTCGGCGATCGGCTCGGTCATGATCCCGCAGATGGAGCGGGTCGGCTATCCGCGGCCTTTTGCCACCAATGTCACGATCTCCGCTTCCGTGCAGGCGATCCTGGTGCCGCCGAGCCACAACGCGGTGATCTATTCGCTCGCCACCGGCGGCACGATCTCGATCATCAGCCTTTTCATGGCGGGCGTGGTCCCGGGCTTGCTGCTCGGCTTTGCGCTCATCCTGCTTTGTCTGTTCATCGCCTACCGCGACGGCCATCCGCGGGGCGACGCGGTGCCGCTGCGGCAGGCGATCCGCATCACCATCGACGCCATGTGGGGCCTCGTCACCATCGTCATCATTATCGGCGGAATTCTGCTGGGCGTCTTCACGGCCATCGAGGCGGGCGCCATGGCCTGCCTGTGGGCCTTCTTCGTGACCATGTTCGTCTACCGCGACTACCGCTGGCGCGACCTGCCGGCGCTGGTCCATCGCACCCTCAAGACCGTGGCCATGGTGATGACGCTGATCGCGATGGCTTCGTCCTTTGGCTATGTCATGGCACTGATGCAGATGCCGGCCAAGATCACGACGTTCTTCCTGTCGCTTTCGGACAACAAATACGTCATCCTGATGCTGATCAACGCCATGCTCCTGGTGCTCGGCTGCCTGATGGACATGGCGCCACTCATCCTGATCTGCACGCCGATCCTGCTGCCGGTGGTCGTCAAGCTCGGCGTGGATCCGGTTCACTTCGGGATGATCATGCTGCTCAATCTCGGCATCGGCCTGTTGACGCCGCCGGTCGGCGCGACGCTGTTCGTCGGCTGCGCGGTCGGCAACGTCAAGCTCGAAGAGGTGATGCGCGGCATCTGGCCGTTCTACGGCGTGATGTTGGCGGTCCTGATGCTCGTCACCTTCGTTCCCGCGCTTTCGCTCTGGCTGCCGAGCGTCACGATAAGGTGACGCCGTTTTCTCGCGATGGGCGCGCTCAGAACGCGGCCGCAAGCTCCCGGGCGCCGGGGGCGGCGGCGTTGCGCCGCATGTGGCTCTCGATTGCGGCGAGGAGTCCCGCGACCGTCCGCGCGCGCTGCGCGATCGGATTGCGCGTATAGCCTCCCGGCTGGAAGAAGTTCGCGGTCGGTACCTGCTCGCGCATGGCCTGCGGCATCGTCACCATGTCAAGGCCGTTGCCGTCACCGGTGAGGTTCATCAATTCTAGCTCGGCGGCGCTGAGCGGGGCGGCATGGCCCTTCGCCCGGGCGAACGCGATCGAGTTGGCGAGTTTCTGCGCTTGGAGCAGCGGTCCTATGTCGATATCGAGCAGAATGGCGTGGATGCCGAGGCCTTGCGGCGTGGTTTTGGCGACGCGGTCATAATCGCTCCAGCGCGGCGGAATACGGCGCGCAAAGGCGACCATGCGGCGGAGCACTCCGACCTTGCGTTCGAGCGTGCGCCGCCGCGCGCCCGTTTCCGAGGCGGCCTTATGCGCCAGCGCGGCGACAAAGCGGTCGCCGTCCTCGGCGAGCAGCGACAGCGTGTTGGTCGAAAGCAGTTGATTGTAGCCGAGCGCCGGCGAGATCGCCTTCACACGCGTCGGCGTGACGCCCGCCTGCGTGGCGTAGCCGCCATTGCCTCCGGTCTCGAAACTGTAAACGCCGACCGCCTGCGCCGGCGTCAATCCCGCCGCCAGCGCGGCCTGCGCATAGGCGCGCTTGAACTCGGTCTCGCTCGCCGGCTGTTCGGGAACGAAATGCCACTGTTCGGCCGCCGCGCGCAGGAAGTCGGCCACCAGCGGAACCTCCGGTTGTGTTTCCGGGCCCGCCGGCGGGGCGTTGGGATCGACCGGCTTCGGCGGCCCGGCATAGACCGGCGGCTGGGTCAGCACGTAGTCGGCGAGCGTGATCGGCTCGTGGGCGCGTCGCTTGGCGTTGCGCAGGCGGCGCTTCTCGGCCACCGCCTCCCAATAGGCGTCGGCCTCGGCCTGGTAGGCGCGGTAAGCCCTTGCATAGTCGGCGAGCCTCGCCTCGTAATCGGAGGCAGCGCGCGGACCGCCGGTGACGTCGGACGCGCAGGCGGAAACCATCGCGGCGGCGAGCGCGGCAGGGATCAGACATGACGCATGACGCGGCATGCGCAGGACTGAATCCGAAAGGGCCTAACATTCCCTTAGCACGGATTTCGGTGAAATTGCGCCGCCGCTGCGGGCGCGTCCTCCCCCGTCATGGCGGGCCCGCGCGCACCTTTTCCCGTCATTGCGAGCCCGAGCGCAGCGAAAGCGAAGCAATCCAGAACCGGCGGTGCCACCGTTGCAGGCATTGGGTCTGTGGCACGGGCCGTGACTGGATTGCTTCGTCGCCGCTTGCGCGGCTCCTCGCAATGACGGCGGAAATGCCGGCTCACAATGAATGGGCGCAGTGTCTGTGGCACGGGGAGTGTCTGGATTGCTTCGGCGGCTTGCGCCGCCTCGCAATGACGGCGGAAATACCGGGCCGCAATGACTCTGCGCCATGCCAGCGGCACGGCAGCGCCTGGATTGCTTCGTCGCCGCTTGCGCGGCTCCTCGCAATGACGGCGAAGACACCGCCGCGCAATGCAATGACGGCGAAGACACCGCGGCGCAATGACGGCGTC
>JADGGK010000124.1 GCA_019689975.1 Pseudolabrys sp. | reverse complement strand
GCGGCACGGCCGGCGAGACGACCGAGTGTCATTGCCGTCAACAAGCCATTGCCGGAGAGATAGCCCTCCGCCCTGTTACCGGAAATGCCGGCTGCCGCGCCGCCTGCCGCGAACAGATTCGGAAAAAAATCTCCTTTCGCGCGTTTAACCCGGCCTGTCGCGTCGACCGCGAGTCCGCCCTGGGTGTGGAATAATG
The DNA here is from genome assembly GCA_019689975.1 of Pseudolabrys sp. Classification (GTDB taxonomy): domain Bacteria; phylum Pseudomonadota; class Alphaproteobacteria; order Rhizobiales; family Xanthobacteraceae; genus Pseudolabrys. Next base: position 6,375 of record JADGGK010000124.1, on the reverse strand, counting down.
CCCCGGTCACCCGCACTGCGTGGAATGGCGGCGCGAGCGTCTGGTTCGAGGTGAACGGGCGACCGTAACGGTCGCGCCCGCCGCTTGCCTTGATCCTCTCCACCACCTCCCATTCGGCTTTAAATGGACTCGCGGGGACGTGCATCACGCGAGCCAAATCATCGATGTTGTTCGCACTGAGGACCGCGCCGGCGCGCTCCGCCGTCCGGAAATCCTCGAACTGCCGCGCAATCCGGGCGATTCGCGCGTCAAACACGCTCCATGCAATTCTGCCAGGCTGGCGCAATACTTCGACGGCCTGCTCCGAATAACCGCGCGATTCGTCGCAGAAACGGCGTCCTGCCGCATTAACTTGAAAGCCGCCTTCGGTAATAATCGCCCAGGTAATGAGGATATTGTGCGGTGTCGCCACCGAACCGTGGCCCTGATAGGCGGACAGAAACGCAAGCTTTGCGCCCAGCGCCTCGCCCCACAACACCGCATCGCCACGATTGCCGGGATGGCCAAAATAGAGTGCACCGACCATCTCGGGAATAAAACGGCGCACAAGCTCAGGATTGCCGCCAAAGCCACCGCAGGCAAGAATGAGCGCATCACAGCCGATACGTTCGCGCTTTCCATTGCCGCGGGTGACCTCGACGCCGCGAACAAGGCCGCCGGTCGTGCTGAATAGCGTGTCGACGGTCGCTTCGACAAGAATGACGGCGTCGCTTGCTTCAGCAGCTTTGCGCAGCCGATCGACCAATTCCCGGCCGCTGCGACTCGGCAGACCGTGCATGCGTAGCGCCGAATGGCCGGGATAGAAAAAATTGTCGATCAGGCTGAACGGCAGATCGTAGCGGTCCACGAGCCATTCAATGAGCGGAGCCGATTCACGGGCGATAGCATGCACCAAGATTGGGCAGGCTTCACCTCGCGCCTTGCGTTGAAGATCGGCGGCGAATAGCTCCGGCGAGTCATCAATGCCCTTGTCACGTTGGAAGCGCGTCCCTGCGGCCGGAACAAGGCCGGCGGATAGCGCCGTCGAGCCTGACGGGACCGCATCGCGTTCGATGACGATCGCTTCGATATTTCTTTCCCTGGCTGCGAGCGCGGCGCATAATCCCGACGCACCTGCTCCGACGATCGCCAGCGGTACCCGCGTATCGAATTCCACATCCGCGTCTACAGCGACGTTCATGTTCTCATCTCGGCCATCATCGCGGCGATCGTCGATATCGTCGCTATGGACCGCAAACCCTCAATCGCCACCTCATGGGTTTCTGACGAGAACGCCGCGCATCCGTCGTCCAACACGGTGCAAACGATGTCGCGCACGTGCGCATCGCGTACGGTAGAGGCAATGCCACCATTGGTGACGATGCCGCCGACCACCAGTTGCTCGATACCGCTCTTACGCAGTACCCATTCCAGTCGTGACATGTAGAATGCTGAAAAGGCGATTTTCTCGACTATTATGTCGGCCGGCGCGAGTTCGTCGACGAGTTGATGGCCCCAGGTGCCCGGCATGAAATCACCTTTTCTCAAGAATGATCGTACTTTTCTCAGATGAGGCGAAATGATTGGCTCTCCGTCACGACCCGGCACCAGAGTGAACAAGGTTGCCACCACGAGTCCGCCCCTGGCGCGGACTGCGTCTGCCAGCGGCTTGAGCCGCGCCGGCAGCGCTGCGATGTCGCGATGCGTCATACCGCCGCGTGCATAGGCGCCGTTGGGATGGATGAAATCGTTCTGCAGGTCGACAAGCAGAAGGGCAGTCGAGTTCACATTCATGCCGTGCGCTCCACAATGACGTTTCCCAGATCGTCAACGCGACCGCGCAGGCCGTAGTCGATGAAGATCGTCGCGTCCGGTTGCTCCAGCACGGCCGGTGCCTCGACGATCGCGCCGATTGGCAGATCAAGTCGTGACCAGACGCTCGCATCATGCCAAGCGCCGCGAATAAACACCTTCCGTGAGCCCAGTGCCGCCTTCGCAAGCGACGTCCCCGGTCCTGGCGCAAAAGCGGATAGATCGAACTTCGGCCGCCGCCCGATCGCGGCGACGCGCAATGAGACAATGCGCGCGGGAATGTCCCGCAAAAGGCGGCCGAATGTCGCCGCGTAGGCCCGTTCGAAGGCCGCGCGAATGATTTCCTTGCTGACCTCGGTCCCGGATTCCGCGAACTTCACCGGGAGGGGGACCGTAACGGTATGGGTCTGGCCAAGATAATGCATGTCGAGATCGAACTGAACGTCGACCCGTTCGACCGCAATATCGGCGGACTCGACCACGCGCTTGGCCTCTTTTCCCGCTACGATCATGCGGGCATCGAGTGCCGCCGCATCGAGGCCGTCGAGAAGCACGTTGACCGTCTGCACTTGGTCGTGACGCAGATCGGCAATGACACAGCCGAGCGCCGACGTAACGCCGGGAAAGCGCGGCACAATCGCGCATTTCAGATTGATCTCCGTAATCATCGCGGACACGTGCAGCGCCCCGCCGCCGCCGAACGGCATGGCGGCGAATTTCTTCGGATCGTGGCCGCGTTCGATCGATACAAGCCGGATCGCGCCGGCCATGCGTGCCTCCGCAACACGCACGATCGCTTCCGCCGCCTGCATGAGATCTAGGTTCAGCGGCTTGCCCACGTGTTGCACGATTGCGCGCTGGGCAGCCTCTACGTCGAGCCGCTTGAGCATGCCTCCGATCGGCCGTTCGGCGTCAATACGGCCGAGCACAACATGCGCGTCGGTTAATGTTGGCCTTTCATTGCCGCCGCCATAACAGGCCGGACCCGGCACGGACCCCGCGCTTTCCGGGCCGACATGTAACAGCCCCCCGCGGTCGACCGACGCAATCGATCCGCCGCCAGCGCCAATGGTCGTAATTTCGATCATCGGCGTGCGTACGACCAAGCCGAAGTCGATTAGCGTCTGCGCCGCCAACGAGACTTTACCTGCGGCAACCAACGACACATCAAACGACGTCCCGCCGAGGTCGCAAGTGATGACGTTATCGTGCCCACTGGCACGAGCGATTGCCGCCGCAGCAATCACGCCCGCCGCAGGACCCGAGAGCGCGGTGCGTACCGGCAATCGCCGCGCCATCGCTGTCGACATCACGCCGCCGTTGGACTGAACGATGTGAAACGTGCCGGTGAAGCCACTCCGTTTCAAAGTGCTGTCGAGCTTGGCGAGATAATCGCCTACCACGGGTTGGAGATAGGCGTTGAGTGCGGTTGTCGAAGCGCGTTCGAACTCACGAATCTCGGGTAATACCTGATGCGATGCCGAAACGTATGCATTGGGCCAAACGGCGCGCGCGGCCTCGAACGCGCGACGCTCGTTCTCGGGGTTGGCGTAGGCGTTGAGGAAGATGATAGCGAGCGCTTCGGCACCCTTCGCGAGCAGGGCTTCCGCGGCCATGCGTATCTGGGCCACGTTGACCGGCGCCCGCACCGTGCCGTCAGCAAGGGTGCGCTCGTCCACTTCCAGGCGGAAATCGCGTTCGACGACGGGCACGAACTCGCCCCACAGTCCCCACGTTCTGCGGCGGTCGCGACGCCGCATCTCCAAGACATCGCGGAAGCCGCGCGTGGTGAGAACGCCGATCCGAGGGCCCCGCCGCTCCAGCAGCGCATTGGTACCGACAGTGGTGCCATGCACCAGGGAGCCAAATTCCGGAATCGCGCCGAGTGCGCGAAGACCTTGCATAAACCCATAAGACTCGTCTCCGCGCTGCGACGGCACCTTGGCAATGCGAAAACGTCGCGTCGCCTCGTCGAACAGAAAAAAATCAGTGAAGGTACCGCCGACGTCGACGCCGACGAGAGGCCGTGCGACGGTCATGACGAAACATCCGGTTTGCCGAGACCTTTACGCAGCGCCGCAGTCGCGGTTTTGTCGATGCTCCCGTCGCCGTTCAGAACGACGCCATAATCGCGTCGTGCTGCCTCGCACGACACGAAACCGAGCCGCACGTCGCGCGCAACGCGTTCCGGTTCGCGCGTAAATGGATCCCCAAACCCGCCGCCCCCGGGCGTCTCGAGGCGAACGCGCTGGCCACGTCTGATGCGCACATCTGTGACCTTGGACACGAACTGTGGCGTCCTCTCTCCTTCATCAGTGTCGAAGTAGAAGCGATTGAGCGCCGCCGGACCTCCGCCGTTGACGCCGAACGGCGGGAATTTGCCGCGCTCTCCGAGCAAATAAACGTCGGTAAGGCCATCGCCCAGCGCCTCAATCTCATAAATTGCCCCAAGGCCCCCGCGATGGCGACCGGGACCGGCGGAGTCGGGGCGCAGCGCCCAGCGCGTGAAAACTACGGGATAAAGCGACTCGAGAATTTCTACCGGAGGGATCGTAGCGGTCGAGATTGGATTGTTACCGTGGTTGAGGCCGTCACCCTCCGGATTGCCACCGAGCCCACCCCCGAAGAAGCAGAACATCACCCAGCGCGCGCCGTTCTCTCGCCAACCGGCGAGCGATAGCGCGTTGATCGTTGCAAAGGGTGCACCATTTGCACGCTCGGGCGCCGCTTTTGCGAAGGCGCCGAACACGGTGTCGATGACGCGCAGGATCGTTTCTGTGTAACCGCCGACCGGTTTTGGAGCTCTGACGCCGAGGAGCGTCGTCTCGGGAATAATGAAATCAATTGGCACGAGGCATCCAGCATTGGCTGGGACATCGGTAAACAGATGCTTCAGTGCGACATAGCAGCACGCGACCGCGGTCGAAAAGGCAATGTTAAGCGGCCCCTGGCACGGCGGCGAGGAGCGGGAGAAGTCGAGCGTCATGTGATCGCCAGCGATCGTCATGTCGAGCGCGATGCGCAGCGGTTCGTCGGCTACGCCGTCATTGTCGAGAAAATCATCGTAGGAATATGTACCATCAGGCAGCGAGCTGATATTGGCGCGCATCAACGCCGTCGCCCGCGCCGACAATGCCTGCAGAGCTGCGCTCACGGTGTCGTCGCCATATTCGTCGAGCAATGCATGGATGCGCTCCTCGCCGAGTTGCAACGCGTTGAGTTGGCCATTGAGGTCGCCCCAGTTGGATTGCGGCACACGCGAATTGGCGGCGAGTATGTCGACGATGTCCTGCTGGAGCACGCCTCCGCTTACCACCTTCACCGGTGGGATGCGGAATCCCTCCTGGAAGCTTTCGGTTGCCTTGGCGTTGAAATTTCCCGGAACGTTGCCGCCTACGTCAAGCCAATGGCCGACCGAGGCGAGCCAAACGAACACCTTGCCGCCGCGCATTACCGGCCGTACCAGCCGAAAGTCGTTCAGGTGAGTACCGCCCTCATAAGGGTCGTTGAAAAGGTAGGTGTCACCTTCCGCGAGGTCACCACGCGTGGCGACGCGGTCGATCACCGCTTTGACCGCAAAGGCCATGGCGCCCACGAAGATCGGCAGGCCTGAGGACCCCTGTACTAGCGTCGCGCCGGTTTCGGCATGATAAAGACCATGACACGCGTCGTGGGCTTCGGCGATGATCGGATTGAACGCCGAACGAAACAGCGTTGCATCCATCTCGTCCGCAATCTGAACGAGGCGTCCGTTCAGCACGGCTAAGGTGACGGGATCGAGCATCGACATCAATGCTGTTCCAAACCGCGTTTACGCGACACGCCGAGATCGGCGTAAGACTTTCCGCGCTCCAGCATTTCCGGGGTGCCGAGCAGCCGGTTCAGCGCATCGAAGTCGAACATTCTTGAGCGGAAGGCTGTGGTCGTGCCGTCCTGTTTCAATGCGCCGTAGAATTCCTCGGCCACCTTTGCGAGTACACGCACAATCGCACCGGGAAAGATCACCAGCGAAAATCCGAGCGCCTGCAATTCGCTCGCCGAAAGGATCGGCGTCTTGCCTCCCTCGACCATGTTGACCATCAGCGGTACGCTCCTGCCCATCAAGGTGCCGATGCGATCGATCTCGGCATGCTCGCGTAACGCCTCAATGAAGAGCACGTCGGCCCCCGCCTCCCGATAGAGCAAAGCGCGCGCCACCGCACGCTCGAGTCCCTCGACGGCAACAGCATCCGTGCGGGCGATTATCAATGTCTGCGACGATGCGCGCGCATCAACCGCGGCCTTTATCTTGCCAGCCATCTCAGACGCGGGCACCAGCGCCTTGTCGTCGAGATGGCCGCAGCGCTTGGGAAAATCCTGATCCTCGAGCTGAATCGCGTTGGCTCCGGCTCGCTCAAGCAATCTTACGGCACGCTCGACATTGAGTGCATTGCCGTAGCCGGTATCGGCGTCGACGACGAGATGGGCCGCAACACGATCACGGACTGCCGTCACCGTCTCGGCGATTTCGGTGAGGCCGACAAATCCGATGTCGGGGCGACCAAGACGCGTATAGGCGATCGCGGCCCCCGAGACGTAAAGTAC
>JADGGK010000123.1 GCA_019689975.1 Pseudolabrys sp. | reverse complement strand
CCTCGCCGCACGGCGGCGAACCGTCTCCCGGCCCCGGCGTTGGCCCCATGAACCCTGCGCAAGACGAGGAGGCGGATCCCATGAGCGGTGATGACCAGGGGCGGCGCGCGGCGGTCAACGACGAACTGCACCCGCACATCTACGGCGCGATCGCGGCGCTGTCGCTGTGGCTCGTGCTCTCGGTGTGGGTCTTCTTCAACCGCGGCGGCTATATCGGCCTTGCGCTCGGCATGGTGACGCTTTTCTTCGTGATCGCAACCGGCGTGCCGGCGCTGATCTGGCGCATCTGGCGACGCCACGCCGCGGACGCGGAACGCCGCAGGACGGCGGAACCGTTCCGGGCCTGGGCGCGGCGCGATTTCGCGACCTGGAGCGGACGTCTCGGCGGTCGCGCGGCGGCGATCCAGATCCTGTTGCCGATCGTCGCGGTGTCGCTCGGTATGACCATCTTCGGCCTGGTCTTCGCCTTGACCGTGCCGCGCACCTAGCCGCGCGGGCTCAGAGCGTCTCCACCTGCACCACGCCCGGCACCGCCTTGATGGCGCCGGCGATCTGCGGCGAGATCTTGAAACGGCCCGGCAGCCTGACCTCGACCTCGGTACCGGCCGCAAGCAGCAGCACGACGCTGACCTCGCCCTCGCCGTTCGCCTGTCCGTTGCGCGCCGAGCCCGACGCGGCGGAACGCGCGCCGGCGGACGGCGCCGGCTCCAGGCGCTTGGCGAGGCCCTCGATCGGCGCCGCGTCGCGCAGGAAGACGCGCAAGCCTTTTTGCAGATTGGCGGCCGCCGCCTCGAGCGGCTCGACCGACTGGATACGCGCGCGCACCTCCTCGCCCTGCACTTCGGCCGACAGGAACAACAGCACCGCGTTACCCGGCTCGAGCAGATCGCGATGCTCGGCGAGGCCTTCGGCAAAGATCACCGCCTCGTAATGGCCCGTGGGATCCGACAATTCGACGATGCCCATCTTGCCGCCGCTGCGCATCCGCCGCTCGGTGCGGCGGTCGACGACGGCGGCCAGCCGGCCGGCGGTGGCGCCCGCCCGCACGGCGCGGGAAAAATCCGCCCAGGACTGCACCCGCATCTTCTTGAGGACCCCGGCATAGTCGTCGAGCGGATGGCCCGAGAGATAGAAGCCGATCGCCTCGCGTTCCCGTCGGGCGCGTTCGGCCGGCAGCCACGGCTCCACATGGGGGAGCGTCATCGCCTCGCTTGCGGCGCCGGCGCCGAACAATTCGCTCTGCCCCACTTCGGCGGTACTGTGCGCGCGCTGCGCGCGGGCAAGGATTGCGTCGGCGGCGGCGAACACGCGCGCCCGGTTCGGCTCGAAAGCGTCGAAAGCGCCGGCGGCCGCGAGACTTTCCAGCACCCGCTTGTTGATCGCGCGCGGATTGATCCGCGCCGCGAAGTCGGCGACATCGGCGAAGGGCCGGTCGCCGCGCGCGGCGATGATGGCCTCGACCGCCTGCCTGCCCACGCCCTTGAGCGCCGCGAGGGCGTAGATGATCGAGTTCCCTTCGACTTCGAATTCGACGCCGGAACGGTTGATCGAAGGCGGCGCGACGGTGATGCCGAGGCGCTCGGCCTCGGCCCGGAATTCGGCGAGCTTGTCGGTATTGTTCATGTCGAGCGTCATGCTGGCGGCCAGGAACTCGACGGGAAAGTTCGCCTTCATGTACGCGGTCTGATAGGCGACGAGTGCATAGGCCGCCGCGTGGCTCTTGTTGAATCCGTATTCGGCGAAACGTTCGAGCAGATCGAAGATCGCGTCGGCCTGCGCCCGATCAATGCCGCGCTCGGTGCAACCTTGGACGAAGTGGGCGCGCTGCTCTTGCATCTCCTTGCGGATCTTCTTTCCCATCGCGCGCCGCAGCAAATCCGCCTGTCCCAGCGAGAAACCGGCGAGAATCTGCGCCGCCTGCATCACCTGTTCCTGGTAGACGATGACGCCGAATGTCTCGCGCAGGATCGGCTCGAGTTTGGGATGGATGTAGTCCGGCGTTTCGAGCCCGTGCTTGCGGGCGCAATAAGTGGGGATGTTCGCCATCGGCCCGGGACGGTAGAGCGCCACCAATGCGATGATGTCCTCGAACCGGTCGGGACGCATGTCGAGCAGCGCGCGGCGCATGCCGGCGCTTTCAAGCTGGAACAGGCCCACCGCCTCGGCGCGCGCGAGCAACTCGTAGGTGGGTTTGTCGTCGAGAGGGATGGCGCCGAGATCGATGGTAATGCCGCGACGCCTGAGCAGGCCGACGGCCTTCTCGAGCACGGTGAGAGTCTTGAGTCCGAGAAAATCGAATTTCACCAGACCCGCCTGTTCCACCCATTTCATGTTGAACTGGGTGGCCGGCATTTCGGACTTCGGATCGCGGTAGAGCGGCACGAGCTCCCGCAACGGCCGGTCGCCGATGACGATGCCGGCGGCATGGGTCGAGGCGTGGCGATTCAGGCCTTCGAGCCGCTTGGCGATGTCAAAGGCCCGCTTGACCACCGGATCGCTCGCCGCTTCCGCCTGCAGCTTGGGCTCGCCCTCGATCGCCTTGGCGAGGGTGATCGGATCAGCGGGGTTCTGCGGCACGAGCTTGCACAGCTTGTCGACCTGTCCGTAGGGCATCTGCAGCACGCGCCCGACGTCGCGCAGCACGCCGCGCGCCTGCAACGTGCCGAAAGTGATGATCTGCGCCACCTGGTCACGGCCGTAGCGCTCCTGCACGTAGCGGATGACTTCGTCGCGACGTTCCTGGCAGAAATCGACGTCGAAATCGGGCATCGACACGCGCTCCGGATTGAGGAAACGCTCGAACAGCAGACCGAAGCGGATCGGGTCGAGATCGGTGATGGTGAGCGCATAGGCCACCAGCGAGCCGGCGCCGGAGCCGCGGCCGGGGCCGACGGGGATTCCGCGCGCCTTGGCCCATTGAATGAAATCGGCGACGATCAGGAAATAGCCCGGATACTCCATGCGCTCGATGACGCCGAGCTCGAACGCAAGCCGTTCGCGGTATTCGGCCTCGTCGTGGCCCGGGGCGAGGCCGATCGTCGCCAGCCGACGCACCAATCCTTCTTCCGCGCGCTTGCGCAGCGTGGCCGCCTCATCCGCGCCTTCGGCGGCGGTGAAACGCGGCAGGATCGGCTTCCGCGTGCGCGGGCGGAAGGCGCAGCGTTGCGCGATCTCCACGGTCGAAGCCAGCGCTTCCGGAAGATCCGCGAACAAGGAGGCCATCTCCGCGCGCGTCTTGAACCGATGTTCGGGCGTGAGCTGCCGACGATCGGTCTCGGCGAGCAGCCGACCCTCGGCGATGCAGATGAGCGCATCGTGCGCCTCGTAGTCGGCCGTGGTCGCGAAATAGGGCTCATTCGTCGCCACGAGCGGCAGGCCCTTGTCATAGGCAAGATCAACGAGCGCGGGTTCGACGGCGCGCTCGGTCGCGCTCATGTGACGCTGCAGTTCGACATAGAGACGGTCGCCGAACAACCGCGCCAGCGCGTCGAGCCGGCTTGCCGCCAGATGGCCGCGGCCATCCGCGAGGACGCGGTCGATCGGTCCGTCCGGGCCGCCGGTGAGCGCGATGACCCCCTCGGTCTCTCCCGTAAGCCAGTCGAGCAGCAGCCGCGGCGGCTCGTGCGGCGGCGTGTCGAGAAAGGCGCGCGACGAGAGCCGCATCAGGCTGCGATAGCCCTCCTCGCGGGCGGCGATGAGCACGATCCGGCTACGCTCCGGCCGCACCTGCGGCACGCGAGGGCCGAGATCGGTATCGCCGAAATCGACATGGAGCGCGATGCCGACGATCGGCTGAATGCCGACCGAGGCGAGCTTTTCGGAGAACTCCAGCGCGCCGAACATGTTGTCGGTATCGGTCAGCGCCAGCGCGGGCTGCGCGTCGGCCTTGGCGAGTTCGGCGAGGCGGGCAATGGTGAGCGCGCCTTCCGAAAGCGAATAGGACGAGTGCACGTGCAGATGCACGAAGCCCGGATCGGCCATGGTCATGATTCCCTGGAATCATGATGGTGCGGGCAGAGACTCGTCGTGTCCACCGCGCGGCCGTCGCGCGCGGCGAGCTTTCCCCGTCATCCCCGCGCCGGAAGCCCCGTCACAGATTGCCGAGCACCTGCGACCAGATCGCAATCATCCCCACGAACAGCGCCAGCGCCGCGAGCGCGGCCGCCTCTTCCAGCACCACCTTCACCATGACTCCCTCCTCGAACGGAAAGAGAACATAGTTCATGTTATGTTCTCCTGTCAACGCCTGGGGTTTATCGGATGAATCCTCATCTTTTCAATGAGATCCGGCGGTTATTGAAAGTGCCGCCGTGCCCGCCTCGGCTCAGGCCAGTTCCACGACCCGGCCCTCGCGCAAGGTCACCCGCCGGTCCATCCGGCCGGCAAGGTCGAGATTGTGCGTGGCGATGATGGCGGCGAGCCCGGTGGCGCGGATGAGCTGCGACAAGACGCGAAAGACGTGTTCCGCGGTGTGCGCGTCGAGATTTCCCGTGGGCTCGTCGGCGAGCAGGATGCGCGGGGCATTGGCGACCGCGCGCGCGATGGCGACGCGCTGCTGCTCGCCGCCGGACATCTCCGCCGGCCGATGCGGCAGCCGCGCGCCGAGGCCGAGATAATTCAACAGCTCGGTGGCCCGTTTCTGCGCTTCGCGACGGGGCAGTCCGCGGATCATCTGCGGCAACATCACATTCTCCAGCGCGGAAAATTCCGGCAGCAGGCGATGAAACTGGTAGACGAAGCCGATCTCGAGCCGGCGAATGCGCGTGCGCTCGGCATCCGACAGGATGGCCGTGGCGCGGCCGTCGATATAGACCTCCCCCTCGTCCGGATGCTCGAGCAGGCCGGCGATATGGAGCAAAGTTGATTTGCCGGCGCCGGAGGGCGCCACCAGGGCCACCGACTGACCAGGCCACAGCGCAAGGTCGATGCCGTTGAGAACGTGCAGATCCGCATCGCCCTGGCGGTAGCGCCGCTGCACGTTATCGAGATAAAGCAAGGGCGGGTCCCCGCCCGCGCGCCGAACGCTCGACGCCTGCGCCTGCGTGTCGGGTTCGATCGCGGTCTCACTCATAGCGCAGCGCCTCCACCGGATCGAGGCGAGCCGCGCGCCAGGACGGATAGAGCGTGGCGAGGAAGGAAAGCACGAGCGCCATGATCACGACCGCGGTCGTCTCGCCCGTATCCATGTCCGCCGGCAAATGCGACAGGAAATAGAGCTCGGGCGAAAACAGCTCGGTATTCGTCAACCAGGAGAGGAACTGCCGAATGCTCTCGATGTTGAGGCAAACCACGACGCCGAGCAGAAAGCCGACCAGCGTGCCGATGACCCCGATCGACGCGCCGGTAATGAGGAAGACGCGCATGATCGCGCCTTGCGTCGCACCCATGGTGCGCAGGATGGCGATGTCCTGGCCCTTGTCCTTCACCAGCATGATCAGGCCGGAAACGATGTTGAGCGCCGCCACCAAGACGATCAGCGTCAGGATGAGAAACATCACATTGCGCTCGACCTGGAGCGCGTTGAAGAACGTCGCGTTGCGCTGACGCCAGTCGATCATGAAGATCGGACGCTGCGCCGCTTCCTGCACGGCCTTGCGATAGTCGTCGACACGGTCTGGATTGTCGGTATAGACCTCGATGGCGGTCACGTCGCCCGCACGATTGAAATAGGCCTGGGACTCGGCAAGCGGCATGAAAACCATGGCGCTGTCGTATTCGGACATGCCGATCTCGAACACGGCCGCGACCTTGTACACCTTGATGCGCGGTGTCGTGCCCATGGGGGTCACCGCCCCGCGCGGCGCGACCAGGGTGATGTTGTCGCCGGCGCGCAGCGACAGCTGATCGGCAAGCCGCCGGCCGATGGCAACGCCGCGGCCTTCGTCGAAGCCGGCCAGCGTGCCCTGCTTGATGTTGTTGGCGATTGACGGCAGCTTCTCGAGATCCTGCAGGCGGATGCCGCGGACCAGCACGCCGCCGGCGTTGAAAGGCGAGGAGGCGAGCGCCTGTCCTTCCACGATCGGGGCCGCCAGCCGGATGCCGGGGACCTTGTCGATGCGCGCCGAGACCTCGGCCCAGTCGGTCAGCGGTTTCTCCAAGGGCTGGATCAGCAGATGCCCGTTGAGGCCGAGAATCTTGTCGAGCAATTCGCGGCGAAAGCCGTTCATCACCGCCATCACGATGATCAGCGTCGCCACGCCCAACATGATGCCGAGGAAGGAAAAGCCGGCGATGACGGAAATAAACCCCTCTTTGCGTCGCGCGCGCAGGTAGCGCAGCGACAGCATCCACTCGAACGGCGAAAACGGCCGCGTCCCTGTGGGCTCGCTCATTGACTGCTGGTCCCGAAATTTTGTCTTTCACACGATTCGGGCGGTTTCAAGGGCACGGAACCGCCGTCAACACGCTGGTTTGCGCGCGAGCTCGCGGGGCCGATCTTCCCCTCCCCGCCCACACCACCGCCATGACGCTGGGCGCGCGCTCGAGCCGGTCCGATCGGATCGCCTCGGCGCCGTCATTGCGAGGAGCCGCGCCAGCGGCGACGAAGCAATCCAGGCCTTGTCGTGCCGCAGACACGGCACGCGGTCATTGTGGCACCGCATCTCCGC
>JADGGK010000007.1 GCA_019689975.1 Pseudolabrys sp. | reverse complement strand
AGCCGATGCGCGGAAGGCGGGAGGCGTCGGACGCGGCCAAGCCATCCAAGACATCCCTGTCGCCGCGGAGGCAAAAAAAGAGCCGGCGGGCTCGCGCGAACAGGTTTGCCGCGTCGCCCCCACGGTTCAGAGCGGAGAACGCCCGGGACGGCCCTCGCCAAACCGCCATCGTCGTCTTATCTGGTGTTGCAAAGTCCGACGGAGCGCACGCCATGAACCTAGCGGGGACGTCCCTGATCGACCGTGCCGGCCTCGACCGCGCCAAGCTGCGTCATCTTCTCGAACATGCGCTCGCGGGCGCCGACGACGGCGAATTGTTCCTCGAATACAGGCAATCGGAGGCGCTGGTGTTCGACAATGGTCGGCTCAAGCAGGCCACCTACGACACCACCCAGGGTTTCGGCTTGCGTGCGGTGAAGGAGGAAGCCGTCGGCTACGCGCATGCGTCCGACCTGTCGGAAAACGCGCTTGCGCGCGCCGTCGCCGCGGTACGCGCGGTCAAGAGCGGCTACAGCGGCCTCTATACCGAACCCCCCGGACGCACGAACCGGAAACTCTACGGTGACGATAATCCGCTGGGCGAACCCGCCTTTGCTGCGAAGGTGAAGCTGCTCGAGGCGATGGACGCCTATGCACGGGGCAAGGATCCTCGCGTGCGTCAGGTCACCGCCAGTACCGCGGCGAGCTGGCAGGTGGTGGAGATCCTGCGCGCCGACGGCCAATCCTACCGAGACATCCGTCCTCTGGTGCGCATCAATGTCAGCGTCGTGGTCGGCGAGGGCAACCGCCAGGAGACCGGCTCCTACGGCTTCGGCGGCCGCGAGACCTATCAACGCTTCATTACGCCGCGGGCCTGGCAGGGCGCGGTCGACGAGGCGGTGCGCCAGGCGCTGGTCAATCTCGAAGCGGTACCGGCACCGGCGGGCGAAATGGACGTCGTGCTCGGGCCCGGCTGGCCGGGCGTGATGTTGCATGAAGCGGTGGGCCATGGCCTCGAGGGCGATTTCAATCGCAAGAAGACATCCGCCTTCGCCGGCCTGCTGGGACAGCAGGTGGCCGCCAAGGGTGTGACGGTGGTGGACGACGGCACGATCCAAGGCCGCCGTGGCTCGCTGTCGATCGACGACGAGGGGACGCCCACCGGTCGCACGGTGCTGATCGAAGACGGCATCCTGGTCGGCTATATGCAGGACCGTCAGAACGCGCGATTAATGGGCATGAGGCCGACGGGCAATGGTCGGCGCGAGAGTCACGCTCATGTACCGATGCCACGGATGACCAATACCTTCATGCTCGCCGGTGTCCATGACCCGAAGGAGATCATCGCCGCGGTGAAAAACGGGCTTTATGCGGTGAGTTTCGGCGGCGGCCAGGTCGACATCACCTCGGGAAAATATGTTTTCGAGTGCACCGAGGCGTACAAGATCGAGAACGGAAAGCTCGGCGCGCCGGTCAAAGGTGCCATGCTTATCGGCAATGGACCGACCGATCTGCGCCGCGTCAGCATGATCGGCAATGATTTTGCGCTCGACCCGGGGATCGGCACCTGCGGCAAGAATGGCCAAGGCGTCCCGGTCGGCGTCGGCCAGCCGTCGCTACGGCTCGATCGCATTACCGTGGGCGGCACGGCATGACCCGCAAGCAACCCGCCGCCTCGGAGGTCGCCACGCGCAAATCCGGTCCGTTGCGCACCGTTGCCGAACTCCTCGCCATCGTCCTCGTCGTGATGCTGGCGAAGGCCTCGCTGGCGGAGCCATTTTACGTGCCGTCGGGTTCGATGGAGCCGACCTTGCTGATCGGCGACGAATTATTGGCGATCAAGTTTTCCTACGGCTACGGCACCGCCTCGCTGCCCTCGTTTATCGATCTGCCGATGAGCAAGCGCATTTTTGCCAGCGTGCCCAAGCGCGGCGACGTCGTCGTGTTCCGCTGGCCGGGCGACAGGACGCAGGTATGGGTCAAGCGGGTGATCGGACTTCCCGGCGACCGCATCGCTCTGCGCGCAGGCCAGGTGATCATCAACGGCGTGCCGGTCGCATTGCGCCCCGACGGCACCGGAACGATGGAGACCGAAAGCGGTGCAAGGATCGTCGCGCGGCGCTTCATCGAGACCTTGCCGGGCGGACGCGTACATCCGATCTTCAAGCTCGCCGCCGACGGTCCACTCGACAATATGCCCGAGATCACGGTGCCGCCGGACCATCTGTTCGTGATGGGCGACAATCGCGACGATTCGGCTGACAGCCGCGTGCCGGTGCGGGAAGGTGGCGTCGGGCTCCTGCCGATGGCGAACCTGGTGGGCCGCGTCGACATGCTGGTGGGTTCATGGGATCTTGCCGTCCGGCATCAGCCGATCTGGACCTGGCCCTCCGGTTTGCGGATCTCTCGCTTTTTCAAGGCCGTGCATTAAAACGCGATCGGGACCGATCGCGTCGACGTGCTGGCGCGTCAGCCACCCCATTCGCACTCTGCTTGCGCGAGACGATGTCCGCGTTTTGCTATCATGCGCCGGATGAAGGTCAGCGCGTCACAACGGCCACACCCCGACGCATCACCCCTCAGCGCACAACTCCCGAAATGCAGCATGGATTGTAGCGTGGCCGCGTGATGCGATCCTTGAGATAGCATCGCGCCGAAGGTCCGGCATAACCGGGGCGAAGATAGGTGAAGGCGCGGCAACGCCCATCGGCCTCGCAGGCCGCTTTGCAATGAGCAGCGGACGGGTCGGGCGGCAGCTCGATCGAACGGTAATCGCCGCCGACCCGATCGATCGAGTATTCGGTCGTGCCCTCGCGCGGCGTGATGACGCCGGCGCCGCGCACCCCGGACACACAACAAGAGTCCGCGTTGCGGGGAGGCACGCGGTTCTTCAGCCAGCAGGTGGCCGACGGCTGTGCGGTGCGTGGAAACGAAAAGCTCCAGGCGCGACAACGCGCGTCGCGTTCGCAGCGTGCGGCACAGACCGTCGGGTCGCCGTTGCGCACGACGAAGCTCATATAGTCGCCACCGCGACGATCAAAACCGTATTGCGCCTGCGCCGGTCCGGACAGGACCGGCAACACAAGCGCCAGCACGGCGGCAGCACGCGCGTTTCGCGGCATAAGCCAGACGGGTTTACGGCCCTCGCCCCGCGGCATGTTATCGCGCCCCGCGGCAAATGTGCAGATGCGGCATGACAGGCACTTATTTGGAGGTCAAAATCGGCGAGGGGGCTCCCTGCGCACATCATTATGCGGCCCAATCCTGGCGGCGCGTTCCGCGCAGAGCGTGCCGAAAATTGAACCATGACCGGTGGACGCGGCGTGGTGGACAAGCTTAATGCGCTGTTGCGGACAGGTGCAAGGCGCGCCTGTCGTTGGTCCGGCGCTTGCGATATTTACGACGCGGCGGTTTTGGCGCTGCTCGCGATCCTGGTGGTGCTGGCCGCCTTGACCTACGGTTCCTACGCCATCAGCAACGACGAGCCGGTACAACAGCACTACGGCGAGCTGATCATCGCCTATTATCGCACCGGATTCGCTGACAAGTCTCTTTTTCACTATGACAATCTCTATCTGTACGGCGGATTGTTCGACATCCTTGCGGCTCTTGCACAGCATGCGCTGGCGTTCCTCGATCCCTACGCGGTGCGCCACATCCTGTGCGCCTTGATCGGCGTTGCCGGGATCGGTATGGCCGCCGCCATCGCCAAGCTCGTGGATGGTCCCCGCGCGGGTGCCATCGCCGCCTCCGCGCTGGCCGCCTGCGGGCCATGGTATGGCGCCATGTTCAATCACACGAAGGACATTCCGTTCGCGACGGCGATGACGGGAGCGGGCTACTTCATGCTCCGCGCGGTGCGCGAACTCCCCGATCCACGGCGGCGTGACGTCATTTGTTTCGGCTTGTTGCTCGGTGCAGCCCTCGGCACGCGTGTGCTCGGCCTGCTCATGATCGGCTATGTCGGAGTGGCGATGTTGCTGCAGGTCCTGCGTATGCCTGCCGCAACACCGGGGAGTCGCCTGAGCTTTTTCGCCGAATCGGTGCTCGCGCTCTCGCCCGCGTTCATGATCGCGTACGTCGTCATGATCGCGGCCTGGCCGTGGTCGGCGCTCGCGCCACTCAATCCGGTGCGTGGGCTGATTGATTTCGGCGAGTTCAACTACCCGATCAGGACGCTGCTTGCGGGCCATATCTACACGATGGGCAACGTACCGCGCTGGTACGTGCCGACCTACCTGGCGATCAAACTCCCACTGCTGATGCTCCTCGGCGCGGCCGCGGCGGTCGTCATGCTGCGAGGTGGCGGCGCGAGGGCACGCGAGCGGCAACTCGAGACCATGCTGCTTGTGACAATGGCGGTGTTCCCGGTGCTCTGCGAAGTGGTCGATCGCGGGCCAGCCTTTACCGGCTTGCGTCATTTCCTGTTCGTAGTCCCGCTCGTTGCCGCGCTCGCGGGCATCGGATGCAACCGTCTGCTCGCGGCGGGCGCGGCGCACGGGCGCGCCGTGCCTGTGACTTTCGGCCTTGCCATTGCCGCGGCGCTGATCTGGAACGCCATGACGCTGGTAAGGCTCCATCCCGATGAGTACTTGTTCTTCAACCCGCTGGTAGGAGGTCTGCAAGGCGCGGCAAGGCGTTACGACACCGATTACTGGGTCAACATCATGCCGGAAGCGGTGGACGATCTTAAGGCCTATGTGACCAAGCTCGACGCGATCGATCCGGGACGCCAATACAGCGTCGCCGTTTGCGGTGAACGGCTGCCGTTCGAAAAACGTGCCGATGCGCGGCTGCACTGGACCTCGGACTGGAGCAAGGCCGATTTCTTCATTGCGCCCACTCACATGAACTGCGACCACGCGCTCGATGGCGCGGTAATTGCGACGATCACGCGCCTCGGCGTGCCGATCGGCGTGGTGAAGGACCGCCGCGCGGCGCCGAAGCCCGAGCTCGCCCTGCATCATTGAAAGCGACATTGAAAGCGACGCGCCCGCCGGAAGGGGCCGGCGGGCGCCGGATCCGGCCGCGAGAGGGGATGTCGCGGGCTGCGGATCGCGCGGCCGACGAGAGGGATCGGCCGTTTCGTGACGCGAACAGACGTTCTCAAAGGGTCCGGCGCGCGGGCCGGTCAGTCGCCGGCCGGCGGAAGCCGGTTTCGACCTCCGGTTCGTGCTTTGGGCCTGGGAGGGACGGGACCGAGCGGGACAACCGTCGCTCGATCGCGCGCTCGCGCAGCAGCGCGGTGGGGTCTTCCCAGAACGATGTCGAAAAGGCGTCGCGCAGGTCGGCATGGGTGACGCCGAGATCGGCCAGCATCCGCCGGTCGAGACCCGCGAGTTTCATGGCATCCCGACGATGGCGACGCGCACGACCGAGCGTCTTCAGCCAGTGGGTGACCAGCGCCAAGGCGGCAAGCGAGGCGCGCAGCGCCGTTGAAAAAGCCACGGGCAAGACCGGCACCACGGGAGACCTGGTAGTCATGTGAACTCTCCGTCGACGACTCGCGGGGGCGTATCCTGCGCCAGAGGTCCCTGTCCGCGCGTCCGAATTTCGATTGCTCCGGCATGCCGATACTGCATTGCAACGATTGATTATGGAAACGAATGTTTTTAATATGACTGATCACGATATGTGATATTTTCCCTGGAGGCGGGCGACGACGGCACCCCCGGCAGGCAGGTCGGCCCGCGCACGGATTTCCTGGAGCGGCGCATGACCAACCTTCTCGACATCGACCAGCTGCGGACCTTTATCGCCATTGCGGAGACGGGCAGTTTCACCAAGGCGGCGGAGATAGTGAACAAGACCCAGTCGGCGGTGTCGATGCAAATGAAACGGCTGGAGGAGCGCTTGGCGCGACCCATTTTCGTGCGCGACGGCCGCGCCTCCAAGCTCACCGAGGACGGAGCGCGACTGCTCGATTACGCGCGCCGGCTCGTCAAGCTCAATGTCGAGACCATCGCCGCTTTCTCCGACGTCGTGCTCTCCGGCCGGGTGCGCCTCGGCGTGCCCGACGACTATGCCGACCGCTATCTGCCCGAGATCATGGCGCGCTTTTCGCGTGCTTATCCCGGCGTCGAATTGAGCGTTCTTTGCGAACCCTCGGTCGATTTGATCGAGCGAATCGATGCGCACGAAATCGATCTCGCCATCGTCACCAACTGCGAATCGCGCCGCGTTGCGGAGACGTTCCGCCGCGAGCGACTGCTATGGGTGACGTCGAACCGCCATGCCACGCACCTCGAGGAGCGCCTGCCGCTCGCGCTCGGTCGGCCGAGTTGCGCCTGGCGGCGCATCGCAATCGAACAGTTGGAGTCCGTCGGCCGCCCCTATCGCCTTCTCTATTCGAGTCCCAATGCAGGCGCCGTCGCCGCCGCCGTGCTGGCGGGTCTGGCGGTCTCCGTACTGCCGGAGTCGGGCCTGCGACCCGGCATGCGCGTGCTGTCGGCCACGGAAGGATTTCCCGAACTGCCGGCGTGCAACATCGGCCTCGTGCGCAATTCGCGCGACAGTTCGGCGCCGGTGGAAGCGCTTGCGGGATACATCATATCCTCCCTTGACAACCTTTCGGAAACGCGCGCGGCCGAGTGAGCAGACCGCCGGGCCGTCAATAGGCGTATTCCTCGTAAATCGGATCGACCGTTCCGTTCCAGTCGTTGAAATACTTTTCCAGCAATTCCTCCGCCGGCGTGATGCCGCGTGCGATCGACTCCTGAAGCGGCCGCAGGTAGCGCGTTTCATTTCGACCGTTGCGATCGAGGCAGGCGCGCCGTTCCAGACCGCGGGCAGCAAGCCGGAGGCATTCCTGCGCGAGCGCCAGCACCGTCCGCCGGCCGATTTCGGCGCGAAAACCGCGTTGCGGTACCTCCCGGCGCAGCTTTTCCCTTTCCTCGGCAGTCCAGCCTTTCACAAGATCCCAGCATGATTCGAGCACGTCATCATCGTAGAGCAACCCCACCCAGAACGCCGCGAGCGACGGCAGCCTGCGCCAGGGCCCCCCGTCGGCGCCACGCATTTCAAGAAAGCGCTTGAGTCGCACCTCGGGAAAGATCGTCGTCAGGTGGTTGGCCCAGTCCGAAATGGTAGGTCGTGCGCCCGGCAATGCGGCAAGACGGCCCGCCATGAAATCGCGGAACGATTCGCCGGCCACGTCGACATATTTCTCGCCCCGCTTGACAAAATACATCGGCACGTCGAGCGCATAGTCGACCCAGCGCTCGAATCCCATGCCTTCCTCGAAGGCCCAAGGCAGCATGCCGGTCCGTGCCTTGTCGGTATCGGTCCAGATATGCGAGCGGTACGAAAGAAAACCGTTGGGCTTGCCATCGGTGAAAGGCGAATTTGCGAACAACGCGGTCGCGATCGGCTGAAGCGCCAGCCCAACGCGTAGTTTCTTCACCATGTCGGCTTCGGAGCAGAAGTCCAGATTTACCTGCACGGTGCAGGTGCGGTACATCATGTCGAGGCCGAGGCGACCGACCTTCGGCATATAGGCGGTCATGATCCTGTAGCGCCCCTTCGGCATTACCGGCATATCGGCGCGAGTCCAGTTCGGCGTCATGCCGAGCCCGAGAAACCCGATGCCGAGCGGCTTCGCCACCTCGCGCAACTGCGCAAGATGCGCAAACAGTTCGGCCGCGGTCTGGTGCACGGTCTTTACCGGTGCGCCCGACAACTCGAACTGCCCGCCGGGCTCGAGCGAGATTGCGCCGCCGCCGGTGACGTCGAACATGCCGATGATGTTCCCTTCCTCCATGATGGGCTCCCAGCCGAGCAGGTGCTGCATGCCTTCGAGCAGGGAACGAATCGATCGGCGCCCCGCATAAGGGACGGGCCGGTGCTCATCCACGGTGAAAGCGAACTTCTCGTGCTCGGTGCCGACGCGGAACTGCGCCTTCGGCTTGCAGCCCTTCTCCAGCCAGGCGACGAGCTCGTCGCGCGACTCGATGGGGGTCATGTCGATCTGGTCACGAGCCATTGAGGGCCGGGGCGGGAATAGGGGGGGCGGACCTTACACATGGACATTGCCGAAGGGCAATGCACCTGCGGCCAACCGGCGTTCCCGGAAAGGCCTCGACGATGTTGATTGCACTGGCTGATCCGGTGTTCTATCTCTGTTCCATCGCTATCCGGTGTGCCGGCTTCGCGACCCGAGGCAATGCCGCAATTCTCTCCCCACCAGGAAGCCGCGCTCAAGGCGGTCGACCGATGGCTCAAGGCCAAGCCCGGCACGCATGGCACGCCGCAGGTATTCCGCCTTTTCGGCTATGCAGGAACCGGCAAGACCACGCTGGCGCGCCACGTTGCCGAGAATTTTCACGGCGAGGTGAAATTCGCCGCTTTCACCGGCAAGGCGGCCGCCGTGATGCGGAGCAAGGGTTGTAGGGGCGCGACAACCATCCACGGGCTGATCTACCGTCCGCGCGAGCGCGGCGAGGAGGTTCCGACTTTCGAATTGTGGGACCAGGCCCCGGCGTCGAAAGCCGACCTCATCGTGATCGACGAGTGCTCGATGGTCGATGCCGAACTCGGGCGCGACCTGCTTTCGTTCGGCGTGCCGGTTTTGGTTCTGGGGGATCCGGCGCAACTGCCGCCGGTCCAAGGCGGCTCGTCTCCGGCCGGTTTTTTCACCGAGGCCGAGCCCGATGCGATGCTCACCGAGGTGCACCGGCAGGCGCGAGATGATCCGATCGTGCGGCTGTCGATGGCGGTTCGCGCGGGCGAGGCTCTTGTGCCCGGCCGCTACGGCGAGACGGAAGTTGTGCGCAAGGCCGATCTCGATCCGGCGCGCGTCTTGGAAGCGGACCAGGTGCTGGTGGGGCGCAACGCGACGCGCCGGATTTACAACGCGCGAATTCGCGAACGCCGCGGCTTGCACGGGAAACTGCCGGCCGCCGGCGACAGGCTGGTATGCCTGCGCAACAACCGCCAGAAAGGCTTGTTCAATGGTTCGCTTTGGCTGGTGAAAGAGTGCGGCACGCGCAGGAACGGAATCATGACGCTGCGGCTGCTGCCGGAGGATGATGCGGGCACGCGCAGCGTGAAGGTTTCCGTGCGCGCCGAATGCTTCAGCGGAGGGATCGAGCAGATGGATTGGTCGCGACGGCGAGCCTACGACGAATTCGACTACGGCTACGTGCTCACCGTTCACAAGGCGCAGGGCTCGCAATGGGACGACGTGGTGCTGTTCGACGAATCCTTCGCCTTCCCGGAAAGCCGTGAACGTTGGCTCTACACCGGCGTGACGCGGGCGGCATCGCGGCTGACCGTGGTCGTTTGATCACGACCCGTCGCCGGCCGCCGCGTTCACTCGCTTTCGACAATGACTGCCGCGCGGGGGCGCGACCGCCGCGCCGCTTTAGCCCAACGGCGACGCCGCCGTGAAAACGGTCAGCGTCGTCAAATGCGGCGTCTCCGCTTCAGGCCGCCTGGCTCTTCCCGCCCGGCGCGAACCGTCCATAGAAGGTTTCTCCCTTGTCGGCCATCTCGACCAGGAGCTTGGGCGGCGCGAACCGACGGCCATACTTCTTCTCGAAGCTGCGACAGAGCGCGACGAAGGATGCGGGCCCCACCATGTCGATGTAAGACAGGGTTCCGCCGGTGAATGGCGCGAACCCCCAGCCGAGGATGGAACCGACGTCGGCCTCGCGTATGTCGGTAACCACCCTTTCCTCGAAGGTCCGGGCGGCTTCCACCGCCTGCACCACCAGGAAGCGTCGTTTCAATTCTTCGACGTCGATCGCCGCGATCTCCTCGCGCGCAAGCCGCTTCGGCACGAGGTCGGCTAATCCGGGCCACAAGCGCTTCGGCTGACCAGGGGGATAATCGTAGAAGCCCTTGCCATTCTTGCGACCCAAGCGGCCGTGCCCTTCCACCATGTCCTCGAGAAGTTTCTTCTGGGCGGGATTGACCGCGCCTGCGCCGAGATCGGCCTCGGCCGCGCGCAGGATCTTGAGACCGAGGTCGAGCGCGGTTTCGTCGTTGAGCGCGAGCGGCCCCACCGGCATGCCGGCCATGCGTGCGGAATTCTCGATCATCGCCGCCGGAATACCCTCCAGCAGCATGAGATGTCCTTCCTGGATGTAATTGAGCACGCAACGGTTGGCATAGAAGCCGCGAGAATCGTTCACCACGATCGGTGTCTTGCGGATGGCGCGCACATAATCGAGCGCGGCGGCGAGCGCTTTGTCGCCGGTCTGCTTGCCGAGAATGATCTCGACAAGCAACATGCGATCGACGGGAGAGAAGAAATGGATGCCGATAAAGCGCGCGGGTTCCGCAAGACCCGCGGCCAGCGAGGAGATCGGGAGCGTCGAGGTGTTGGATGCGAGTATGGCATCGGCGCGCAGGACCTCCTGAATCCTGGCAAAAACGTCGGCTTTGACCTTGCGATCCTCGAACACGGCCTCGATCACGAGATCGCAATCGGCAAGCGCCGCATAGTCGGCGGTCGGCGTGATCAACGAAAGAAGCCCGTCGCGCTCGACCGATTTCATGCGTCCCTTGTTGACGCGGTCGCTAAGGGCCTTGTGCACGCTGGCCTTGCCCCGGTCCGCGGCTTCCTGGTCACGATCGATCAACACGACCTGGAGACCGGCGGCCGCGCTCACCTGCGCGATACCGGCGCCCATGAAGCCGGCGCCGACGATGCCGATCTTGCCGAGCCGTGACGGGGGAGCGGCAGCAGGCCGGCGTGCTCCCTTGTCCAGCTCCTGCTTGGAGAGGAACAGCGAGCGGATCATCGCCGCGGCCTGCGGCGAGCGCAGGATCTTGGCGAACCAGCGCGATTCGACGCGCAGCGCCACGTCCATCGGCACCTGCAGACCTTCGTAGACCGTCTGCAGGATTGCGCGCGCGGCCGGATAGTTGTCGTAGGTCTCGCGCCGATAGATGGCGTTGGCGGCCGGAAACGTCATCATCCCGGCCTTGGAATAGACCGCGCCGCCGGGCAGGCGGAATCCCGGCGCGTCCCAGGGCGCGACGGGTTTGCCGCCGGCTTTGATCCAGTCCTTTGCCGCTTTGATGAGGTCGGCCGGAGCGACCACGCTGTCGATCAGCTTCATCGACTTGGCGCGATCGACCGTCAACGCGTCGCCCTTGAGAAGGAACTGCAGCGCGTCGGACGGCGGCAGCATGCGCGCGACGCGCTGCGTCCCGCCGGCGCCGGGAAACAGACCGACCTTGATCTCGGGCAGGCCGAGTCGCGTCTTGGGGCTGTCGGCGGCCACGCGATAATGGCAGGCGAGCGCGAGTTCGAACCCCCCGCCCATCGCCGTGCCGTTGAGCGCGCAAACCCACGGCTTGCCGCAGGTTTCGATGCGCCGGTAGAGCAGCGAAAGTTTGCGGCTCTCGTCAAATACCGCCTTGGCGGCGGCCTCCTCTCCCTGCTTTGTCGCCAGATCGACATAGAGTCCGCGCATGCGCTCCAGCATGGCGAGGTCCGCGCCGGCGCAGAATGTCTCCTTGGCCGACGTGATCACCGCGCCCCGAACGGCGGCGTCGCCCGCAACCGCCTCCACGATGGTCGCCAGCTCGGCAATCACCGTCATGTCGATGACATTCATCGAGCGATTCGGCATATCCCAAGTGACAAGCGCAATGCCGTCGCCGTCGATGTCAAATCTAAAATTGGTGGTGGTCATGGCTCTCAATACGGCTCGCCGTTCCTGCGCATATAGCGCGCACCCGTCGCGTCACGTTCGACCTGCATGTCGATATCTGAGTAGTGGACGTGCTCGCGCACCGCGCGCGTTCCGATCTCGATCAACACGGCATCGCGGTTCGAGCGGTTAACGAGACAATGTCCATTCGGTACGCCCGCGCGCCAGGCCGCAGCCTCTCCGGCCCGCAGCAGGGTCTCGCCGTCATCCTCGCAGAGCACGACTTCCCCCGACAGCACGTAGACGAGTTCGTCCTCGTTCTCGTGCCAGTGCCGCTGCGAGGAGGCCGCACCGGGCGCCAGCGTGCAGATGTTGACGCCGAACTGGGTGAGGCCCGCCGCGCGCGCAAGCCGCTTGCGGCTTCGGCCCTCGACCGCCTTGTTGAACGGCGCCGGATAACCGGTCGCCGTGTCCGGCGGGATCCCGCCGATGTCGATCTTCGGCATGCGCCAAACCCCGTCACACGCGCTCGATAATGGTTGCCGTACCCATGCCGGCCCCGATGCAGAGCGTCACCAGCGCGGTTTCCTTGTCGCTGCGCTCGAGTTCGTCAAGCACGGTGCCGAGGATCATGGCGCCGGTCGCGCCGAGCGGATGGCCCATGGCAATGGCACCGCCGTTCACGTTGATTTTTTCATGCGGAATGTCGAGCGCCTGCATGTAGCGCAGCACGACCGACGCGAAGGCCTCGTTGAGTTCGTAGAGGTCGATGTCGTCCTTGGACATGCCTGCAATCCGAAGCACCTTGTGCGTCACGTCGATCGGGCCGGTGAGCATGATGGCCGGTTCCGAGCCGACATTGGCAAAAGCCTTGATGCGCGCGCGCGGCTTCAAACCGGCAGCCTCGCCTGCTTCCTTGCTGCCGATGAGCACGGCGGCAGCGCCGTCCACGATCCCCGACGAGTTGCCGGCATGATGTACGTGATTGATTGCTTCGAGCTCCGGGTGCTTCTGCACCGCGACCGCATCGAAACCGCCCATCTCGCCCATCTGAACGAAAGAGGGCTGCAGCGCCGCCAACGACTGCATGGTCGTAGTCGGCCGCATATGTTCGTCCTTGGCGAGAATGACGAGACCGTTGACATCTCTGACCGGCACCACCGAATTCTTGAAGCGACCTTCGTCCCATGCGCGCGCCGCGCGTTTCTGGCTTTCGACCGCGTAGGCGTCGACGTCGTCGCGCGAGAAGCCGTATTTGGTGGCGATCAGATCCGCCGAGATCCCCTGCGGCATGAAATAGTGCGCCACGGCAATGCTTGGATCCATCGCCCACGCACCGCCCGAGGCGCCGATGCCGATACGACTCATCGACTCGACACCGCCGCCGATGGTCATGCGGTGCTGACCGGACATGATCTCGGCCGCGGCGAAGTTCACGGCGTCGAGACCTGACGCGCAAAAGCGATTGATCTGCACACCCGGTACGCCGTCGCCATAGCCCGCAACCAGCGCCGCCGCGCGCGCAATGTCGCCCCCGGCCTCGCCGACGGGGTCCACGCAGCCGAGAACGACGTCATCGACCTGGCCCGGATCGAGTTTGTTGCGGTCCTTGATCGCGGCAAGCGCCTGCGCCGCAAGATTGAGCGCGGTCACCTCATGCAATGACCCGTCCGGCTTTCCGCGTCCGCGCGGTGTGCGCACCGCGTCGTAGATGAATGCATCGGGCATGGTGGCCTCCACGGCTGCGCGGTCAGAGGCTCCGCGCAATCAACAGTTTCATGATCTCGTTTGTGCCCGCATAGATTCGCAGCACACGCGCATCACGATACATGCGCGAGATCGGATACTCGTCCATATAGCCATAGCCGCCGAACAGTTGTAGACAGCGATCGACCACCCTGCCCAGGATTTCCGTCAGCCGGTATTTGGCCATGGAAGCGGTTACCGTGTCGAGTTTGCCCTCGATGTGCCGGCCGATGCAATGGTCGAGGAAGACCTTGGCGACCGTGGCGTCGGTCTTGCACTCGGCAAGTTCGAATTGCGTGTTCTGGAACTCGATGATCGCTTTTCCGAAGGCCTTGCGCTGCTTGACGTAGTCGATGGTCAAGGCAAGCGCCCGCTCCATCATGGCGGCGGCATGCACGGCAACGATCAACCGTTCCTGCGGCAACTCCTTCATCAACTGATAGAATCCCTGACCCTCCTCCGCGCCGAGAAGATTCTCCGGCGGCAGCCTGACGTCCTCGAAAAACAGCTCCGACGTATCGGCCGAATCCATTCCAAGCTTCTTCAGCTTGCGGCCACGGCGGAATCCGGGAGCATCGTCGGTCTCCACTACCAGCAGCGATACGCCCTTGGCGCCGGCGGAGGGGTCCGTCTTGGCGACAACGATGATCAGATTGGCGTGCTGACCGTTGGTTATGAAGGTCTTCGAGCCGTTGAGCACATAACCGTTGCCGGATTTTCTTGCGGTTGTCCGCACGCTCTGCAAGTCGGACCCGGTTCCCGGCTCGGTCATTGCGATTGCGCCCACCAGTTCGCCGGTCGCAAGTTTCGGCAACCAACGTCGCTTTTGTTCGTCGGTACCGTAATGAAGGATATAGGGAGCGACGATGCCCGAATGCAGCGGTGCGCCGAAAGTATCGAAACCAGCAAGCGACAGTTCGCGATTGATCACCGCTTCGTGCGCAAAGGTGCCTCCCGCGCCGCCATATTCCTCGGGGATCGAGGCGCACAGCAACCCAGCCGCTCCGGCCTTGGTCCACACGTCCCGATCGTACATGCCCTGCGCGTGCCAACGATCGATATGAGGAACGAACTCGGCGGCAATGAAACGCCGTGCCTGCTCTTCCAGCAGGACGAGGTCTTCACTCATCCAGGTCGGACGCGGAAGATTGAGCACATCCATCGGCCGAACACCTAGCGCGGCCGTCCGAGGCGGGCAAGACGCGCCCGCCGGCCCCGAACGGTCGTCACAAGGCGGGTGGAGGTCAGCGGAAGACGCTCCGTCCCGTGCGAGACGGGATCAGCGGCGAGCCGACCGGGTTCGACCAGCCGACCGAGCCGGGGCGAGCAGACCGGAAAGGTCTGCTCGCGCGACGATGAAGCTCATTTCTTTTCCGCCGCCATCCTGGCCTTTACCGGGTCTTTCACGTTCGGAATCTGATCGATTTCGACGTTGACCAGCTTGCCGCCTACTTTCTCGACCCGGCGGATGTATACGGTCTGGATGATGTCTCTGGTTTCCGGGTCGATCGAGATCGGTCCACGCGGGCTTTCCCATTTCATACCCTTGGCCGCGTCGATCAGGGCCTGCGCGTCGGTCTTGCCGCCGGTCTTCTTCAACACGGCATAGATCAGATGCATGCCGTCCCATGCGCCGATGGAGAAAAAGTCCGGATTGCGCTTGAACTCGGCATTATAGGCCTTGACGAAATCTTCGTTCATCTTGGACTTGTGGTTGTAGTCGTAGTGGCCCGAGGTGATGATGCCAAGGGCGGCATCGCCCATGCTGGCGAGCGCGTGCTCGTCGGTGATCTCGAGCTGGCCCATCACCTTGATCTTCTTTGGATCGATGCCGCGTTCGGCCATCGCCTTGCCGAGCGCGCCCGGCTGCGCGCCGCCCGGAATGAAGATGAATATTCCTTGCGGATTCAGATCCTTGGCCTTTTGTACGTAAGCGGAGAAATCGGGATTGGCGACTGCCATCCGCACCGAACCCACGATCTCACCGCCTGCGGCCTTGAAGCCGGTCTGAAATGATTGCTCGGCATCATGCCCCGGACCGTAGTCGGACACCATGGTGTAGGCCTTTTTAACCCCGCCCTTGGTCACCGCCCAACGCCCGAGCGACTCGTTCAATTGCGGGATGGTGAGCGACGTTCGCGTCATGTACGGGGATTTGGTCGTAATGATCGCCGTCGCCGCGTTCATGACCACCATGAACTTCTTGGCCTCCGCCGACACGTCGCCGGCAGCGAGCGCGTTCGGCGTCAGCACAAAGCCTGCCAGAATGTCGACCTGGTCCCGCGTCACCAATTCCTGCGCCAATCGCTTGGCGACCGGTGGATTGATGCCGCCGACATCCTTGCGGATGATCTCGATCTTCTTGCCGGCGACGGTGTCGCCGTTCTGTTTCATGAAAAGCTTGATGGCGTTGTCCTGTTGCGTCGCGGCGTCCGCGAACTGGCCGGAATAAGGCAGGATCAGGCCGATCTTGATCGTCCCTTGCGCCTGCGCCGCACCGATCGTGACGGCGGCCGCGCCGAGGCCGAGCAAGAACGTCATCAGTTTGCGCATATCGCTTTCCCTCCTCGGTTGTCTTGTTATTGAGTGCAACGATAGCTAAGGGGAGTTCCCAAGGTCAATTAAGCTCTTGGGTGTACCCGCGCGCACGGATGCCCAACGTGCCCACTTTCGCCGGATGGGCACGGCGATACCGGGAGACGAAACGTGCTCGAATTCGGCATATTCGATCATCTCGACAGCGACGGAACCGCGCTCGGCGAATTCCTGGAAAATCGCCTCAAGCTCATCCAGCTGCTCGAAGAGGAAGGTTTCTCCGGTTATCACCTTGCCGAGCACCACTCGACGCCGCTCGGCATGGCGGCAAGCCCGAGCGTCTTCCTGTCCGCCGCGTTTGCGCGCACGCGGTCCATCAGGCTCGGCCCGCTGGTCTATGTGCTGCCGCTGCATCATCCGCTGCGTCTTTACGAGGAGATCTGCCTGCTCGACCACATGAGCCAAGGGCGCCTCATGGTCGGCGTCGGCCGCGGCGGCGCTCTCATCGAACACCAACGTTACGGCGTCGATCCGGCAGCAGCGCCGGCGATGTATCACGAGGCCTTCGCGCTGCTCATGCACGCCTTCGAAAGCGACGTACTCAATTTCGAGGGCAGGTTTTACAATGTCAAAGACTATGTCGTGCAGCTCAAACCGTTGCAGCGACCCCATCCACCTCTGTGGTACGGTGCGCCCCATGCGGACGCCATCGGATGGGCGGCGCCGCGTGCGGTGAATGTTGTGTCACTCGGTCCCGCAGCACGAGCCCGCGCGATTTCCCAACGGTATCGCGAGGAATGGACCAGACTCGGACGCAACGGCGTACCGCTGCCAAAGATCGGCATAACCCGGCACCTCGTCGTGGCCGATACCGATACGGATGCCAAGCGCATTGCGTACGCCGCCTATCCGCGCTGGCGGCAGGCCATGGATTGGCTGTGGCGGCGTTCCGGCGTGCCGTTCACGCTGCAGGAGATCTATCCGGAGGATTTCACGGCATTGGAGGCGATCGGACACGGAATCGCCGGGGCGCCCGCCACGGTGCGCGACTACCTCAAACGCCTGCAGGACGAGACGGGCGTCAACTATGTTTTGTGTCAGATCGTCTTCGGCGACATGAAATTTGGCGATGCCGCACATTCGATCCGCTTATTGGCACGCGAGGTGATGCCGGCGTTCCGCTGAACCGCCCACGACCGCGCGAGTAAAATCAAGGCAAGAACGACGGGCCCTCATGGACCTGGATCGCGACCATGGCGCGTGCTAGAGCGGCTTTCGGTGATGACGAGCCGCTATTGCGAGCGCAGCCAAGCAATCCTGATTTGACCATGCCGGCCCTGGATTGTTTCGTCGCCCGGATGCGGGGTTGTTCGCCATGACGGTCCCGGGGGTCAATCCGATCGCGGCCTGCCTTCGACGATGCGCTGAACCGGAACAAAACTTTGATGATATCTCGTGCTGGCGCTACCGCCTTCCGTCTCGAGTCGCCTTATGCATGGTTGCGGCTGGCGGCTGCCGTGACGCTGGCGACGATCGGCGGCGTCGGCATGTGGTCGGTCGTGGTTGCGCTGCCGGCGGTTCAGGCCGACCTGGGCCTCGATCGCGCAGCCGCGTCGCTTCCTTATACGCTCGCAATGATGGGCTTCGGCGGCGGTGGCGTGATCAGCGGGCGACTCGCCGACCGTTACGGGGTCGCGGTACCACTCGCGCTCGGCACCTTGGCGCTCGGATTCGGCTATCTCGCGGCAGGGCATGCGGCGACCCTGAGCCAGCTCGCGCTCGCGCATCTGTTGATCGGGCTCGGCTGTTCGACGACGTTCGGGCCATTGATGGCCGACATGTCCCAGTGGTTCGATCGTCGCCGCGGCATCGCCGTGGCGATCGCCGCCGCGGGAAATTACCTCGCCGGCACGATCTGGCCACCCGTGGTCGAGCATTTCATTGCCGCGGACGGTTGGCGCACGACGCACAACGGTATCGGTCTGTTCGTGCTCGCGACCATGCTGCCATTCGTTCTGCTGCTGCGCCCGCGGATCTCGGTGCATCACGTCAATGACGCCGCCGCGGCGGCGCGGCGACCTTTGCCGGTATCGCCCGCAACCCTGCAAGCGCTGCTTTGTGTCGCCGGCGTCGCCTGCTGCGTCGCCATGTCAATGCCGCAAGTGCATCTCGTCGCCTATTGCGGCGATCTCGGCTATGGCCCCGCGCGCGGCGCGGAAATGCTGTCGCTGATGCTCGGTTGCGGTATCGTCAGCCGCGTCGGTTCGGGATTCATCGCCGATCGGATCGGCGGCCTACGGACGTTGCTGCTCGGCTCGATGCTGCAGGGCACGGCGCTGTTCCTTTACCTGTGTTTCAACGACCTCGTGTCCCTCTACGTGATCTCGGCACTGTTCGGCCTGTTCCAGGGCGGCATCGTCCCGAGCTATGCAATCATCGTGCGCGAGTATTTTCCCGTCCGCGAAGCCGGTACCCGCGTGGGTCTCGTGCTCTTGGCGACGCTGATCGGCATGGCGCTGGGCGGCTGGCTGTCGGGTGTCATTTTCGACGCGACCGGCTCCTACCGCGCGGCATTTCTCAATGGCCTTGGCTGGAATCTGGCCAATCTGTCGATTGTCCTCGGCCTGCTGCTGCGTGCGCGACGCCGGACGGCGCTCGCTTAGGGATGTGGATGGCACCTGTTTGATCGACGGCACCCCCGTGCGGACGGGGCGTAACCCCGCGAGGTCGACCGCGACCGCCGCGCCATGTCCAACCACCATGTGTTCGCCACCCTCCCCGCGCGCCGGAGCCGTGGCGCTGCCGCGGTCGCGGGGATCGCGAAAGCGACCGTCAAAACGCTTCCGCCGGCAATTCCATCACACTTTCTGCGCCGGCCTGAATGCGCGCAAGATGAATGGCGGTTTCGGGCAAAATCCGCTCCATGAAAAAGCGGGCGGTGACGAGCTTGGCATTCGCGGTCGCCGCGGCCGTTGGTTTGGCTAGCACCGCCTCCACAATGCGCGCCCACATATAACCAAGCGCGGTAAGGCCGAAGAGGTGCATGTAGTCGGTCGAGCCGGCACCCGCGTTGTCCGGCTTGGTGAGGGCATTCTGCATGAACCACATCGACGCTTGCTGGAGATGGGTGACGGCCTGGCCCAGAGGCACAACATATGGCGACATCATTTTGTCGGCGCTTTTTTCTTTGACATAGCCGCCGACCTCGCCCAGGAACGCCAGCAGCGCGCGGCCGCCGTCCTTGCCGATCTTGCGCCCGACGAGATCGAGCGCCTGGATGCCGTTGGCTCCCTCATAGATCATGGCGATCCGCGCATCGCGGACAAATTGCTCCATGCCGTGTTCGGCGATGTAGCCGTGACCGCCGTAGACCTGCTGGGCCAGCACCGTGTTAGCAAAACCCCTGTCGGTCAGCACGCCTTTGATCACCGGCGTCAAAAGGCCCATATGGTCCTCGGCGCTCTGGCGGTCCTTCGGATCGTCCGAACGGCGGGCGACATCGCCTTTGAGAGCCGTCCAGATGACCAGCGCTCGTGCAGCCTCGTTGAAGGCGCGTATCGACAGCAGCAGGCGTCGCACATCGGGGTGCACGATGATTGGATCGGCCGGCTTGTCGGGAAACTTCACCCCCGAGATCGCGCGCCCCTGCAGACGCTCCCTGGCATAGACAACGGCGTTCTGGTAAGCCACTTCCGACAACGCCAAGCCCTGCACGCCTACGCCGAGACGCGCTTCGTTCATCATCGTGAACATGGCGTTGAGCCCCCTGTTTTCCTCGCCTACGAGCCATCCGCGCGCGTTGTCGTAGTTCATCACGCAGGTCGAATTGCCATGGATGCCCATCTTCTCTTCGATAGATCCGCAATTCACCGCGTTGCGCGGACCTAGCGAGCCATCTTCGTTGACCAGAAACTTGGGGACCACGAACAACGATATGCCCTTGGTCCCTGCGGGCGCGCCCTCAATGCGGGCAAGCACGAGATGGATGATGTTCTCGGCGAGGTCATGCTCGCCGGCAGAGATGAAAATTTTCGTTCCGGTGATCTCGTAGCTGCCGTCAGCCTGTTTGACCGCTTTGGTGCGCAGAAGTCCGAGATCGGTGCCGCAATGCGGTTCGGTGAGGTTCATGGTACCGGTCCAGCGACCCGCGACCATGTTGGGAAGATATCTTGCCTTAAGTTCTGGCGAGGCGTGAGCGACGAGCGCCGCGATGGCCCCTTGCGTGAGACCCGAATACATGGCGAAGGCCATGTTGGCCGAGCAAAGGAATTCGTTGACGATCACGGTCAGGGTGGCCGGCAGGCCCTGGCCACCGAACTCGACCGGCGCGGAAATGCCGATCCAACCCCCATCCGTGAGCTGCTTGAAGGCCTCTTTGAAGCCGGTGGGAGTGGTGACTCGGCCGTCATCGTGACGGACGCAACCTTCCCTATCCCCGACACGATTGAGGGGAACCAGTACTTTCTCGCTGAACCTGCCGGCTTCGCGGAGCACGGCGTCCACCAGATCGGGCGACGCGTCGGCAAAACCCGGCAAGTTGCCGTAGCGGTCAAGATGAAAGACGTCGTTGAGAAGAAACAACGCGTCGTCCACCGGTGCCCTGTAGGTCGCCATGAAACCCCTCCCTGAGCTATGGTCCTCGAGCCGATTTACGTCGGGGTTAAGACACCAAGCGAGGGCGCAACGGCGGCTCTGTCGAAATGACCTGCGCCTCTGGATGGCCAGAGGCGCGTTCCCCTGCCGGCCGACCATACCGGCGCCGGTCGACGCATTTCGCCAATTATATAGGTGCCGGCGGCGAATCTTTAACGAACTGTTTACCGCAAGCAAGAAAAAGTCGGTGTGTGGCCTGGGAAGGTCGGCCGACATCCACCTTCAGTTAACGTGTGCCGATCCCGCGAAAGCGGTTTTCCCGTCGGATGCGCCGCGCCGAATTTGGGTGAGAGAGCATGAAATTTGGCGTGCCGTGGAGAGCGAAGGGTATCCGGCCGGAAGCCCGCGCAACCGCGCAGGAAGCGGCACGCCGTGCCGGCGTGTCGTTCGAAGACTGGATCAACTCGGCGATTCTCCAGCAAGCCGCCCTGGGCGGGGTGCATCCTTTCGTCGAGGGTCCTTGCGCTGCCCAGGATTCTGCGACCCTGCAGCAGCGCCTCACTCGCGTCACCGAACGGACCGAGAGACAGGGTTCGACGCCGGCATCCGCCTATGTCCCGCCCCGCGCCCGCGAGCCGCTTCGGCTTGAGCCGCAGCCGGCGCCCCCGCCGCTGTCGCCAGAACTCGCGCGGGCGCTAAGGGAAATCGCGGACCGGCAATGCCAACTCGACCGCACGGTGCCGCCGACGTCCGCCGCCGGGAAGCGGCCGGAAACAGTTTCGGTGCCCACGGAGTCTTCACCCGCGACGCAGGCGTTCGACGCACTGGAAGAGCAGCTGCGCAAGATCGCCGCCCAGATCGAGGCGTTGCATATGCCCGCCGTCGAAACGGCCATCCGGACGCTGCGGGAGGAACTTGCGGACATCGGCCGGACACTCGATGAAGCGGTGCCGCGCCGCGCGCTGGAGGCGATCGAGAAACAGATCCAATCGCTGAACCTGCGGCTCGCGGAGGGACGCCAAGCGGGCGCGGATGCCGACACGCTCGTCAAGCTCGAGCGGGGCCTTGCCGAAGTGCGCGACGCGCTGCACGCCCTGACTCCTGCGGAGAGTCTCGTCGGCTACAGCGAAGCCATCGCCGGTCTGGCACAAAAAATCGATCTGATCGTGGCCGAACGCGATCCAGCCACCATGCAGCAACTGGAGAGCACCGTCGCCGCGCTTCGCGGCATGGTCAGCCACGTCGCCTCGAACGAAACCGTGAACCGGCTTGCGGCTGATGTCCAGGCACTCGCTCTAAAAATCGAACAACTTGGTCCGTCCACCCCCTCCACCGACGCACTCTCGCGCGTCGAGCAACGCATCGAGGCACTCGCACGGGTCTTGGCGGCGACTCCCGGGCCGGACGGCATGGCGACGATGCGGCTCAACACATTGATCGACTCGCTTGCCGCCAAGATCGAACGGCTGCAGGAAACGCAAGACGATGCCGAGTGGCGACGACGTCTTCAGGAGCTCATTGCCGGAGTTGCCGAACGGCTGGAGACTTCCGATTCGCATCGCGAGCGGCTGAACGCCATCGAACGCGGGATAGCGGACGTCCTCGCCCTGCTCAAAGACATCGGCGCGTCGCGTTCCGGCGATGCCGGCCGCGAGACCGAGGCGCTGCGAGCCGATGTCACGCGCGTGCATGCGCTTCTCGAATCGATGCAGCACATGCTGGACCGCGTGGCCAAGCGGATCGATGGCATCGCCGACACGATCGAACGCACCCGGGACGCGCCCACGGAAGCGAGAATTCCAGCGCCTATGGTCGCCGCCGCGGCGACGATCGCCGGTCCGCCGAGTGCGTCCGTCTCGACAAGTTCCGCGGGTACCGCCGCTCCGGCCGGCTCGCGCGCCACGACACCGCAATCCCGGTCACCTTATGTCGCCGGCCCCATGCCCACGGTGGGCGCTCCCGGCGACCAGCCGCTCGAGCCCGGATCGGGCCCGCCCCCGCGATCGTCCGACTTTGCCGCCCGGAGCCCAGCATCCGCTGCCGCGCCGGGCGAGGGTGGCGCGGCGAGCATGTCGACATCCGGTCGCGCCCAGTTCATTGCCGCCGCCCGCCGCGCGGCGCAGGCGGCCTCGCAGGAGACGGGCGGACGCCGTCCCGCGGCTTCGGCGCCGGGCGGCGAGCGCCCATCCCCGTTCCGCCGCGGCCTGGCGCAAAGGGTCAAATCCCTTTTCATCGCGGCAAGCGTCGCCATCGTCGCGGCCGGCACGGTCTGGATGAGCGGAACGAAGCTCGGTATCGGCACCCTGATGCGGCTTGCGCTCGAGAACCCACAACACGCCGCCAAGCCACCCCGGAAGGAGGCCACAATCGACCTGGGTCCGGTTGGTGCCGACGAGGAGTCCGCGCCGCCATCGCTGCCGACGGCGCCTTTCGGCAATCCCTCGCGCAGGACTCCGGAGCCGATGCAGGGGCCTGGTCTCGGCTTATTGTCGCCCCCGGGCGTCAGCGCCGACCTCATCACCGCGCCGCCGGACGTGGTGGCATCGCCGAACGCGGCTGCCCTCCCCGTTCCCGACGGTGAAAGGGTCACGTCGGAGCCCACTGCCGAGGTGACCGGCGCGATCACGCACCCCGCGCCGGACCGCGCCGACGCCAAGGCGGCCGTCGATCCGCCGCCGCTGCCTTCGACGATCGGCAGCACGGCACTACGCCAAGCCGCCGCCGCAGGCGATCCGGCCGCGGCCTATGAGATCGGCGTGCGTTACGCGGAAGGACGCGGCGTGCAAGCCGACGCAACGCAGGCCGCGCATTGGTTCGCAATCGCTGCCGCCAAGGGACTTGCTCTCGCCCAGTTCCGCTATGCAAGCCAGCTCGAAAAAGGTCTGGGTGTGAAGAAAGACCTGAGCGCCGCGCGCAAGCTCTACCTCGCCGCCGCCGCCCAGGGCAACGCCAAGGCGATGCACAATATCGCCGTCTTGTACGCGGAGGGGGCCGAAGGCAAGCCCGACTATCAAACGGCGGCCAAATGGTTTCTGCAAGCAGCGCGGCACGGGATCGCCGACAGCCAATATAACCTCGGCGTGCTCTATGCACGCGGCATCGGGGTCGGCACGGACCTGGTGGAATCCTACAAATGGTTCGCGCTGGCGGCCGCAAGCGGCGACCGGGAAGCCGGCAAAAAACGCGATGAAGTTGCCGCCCACATGGATGCCGCTTCGCTCGCCACCGCCCGCCGCGCCGTCGAAAACTTCAAGGTCGAACCGCAGCCCGAAGCCGCCACCTCCGTTCCCGTGCCGGCGGGCGGCTGGGACAAGCTCGCCGGCCCCGCCAAAAGAGCGCCGCGAACCGCATTCACCATCGGGGCACAATAATCGCGCGGCGATCATGCGGGGGCATGATCGCGGACGTTGCGACCGTTAGAATTGTTCTACTCTTATCGGCAACGGCACCGCCGCATACCGGCGGCGCGCGGCCGTGAACGTCGGATACCGGGACCGTGCAGATCTATCTTCCGATCGCCGACATGCCGGTCAACGTCTTCCTCATCCTGGGGATGGGGCTGGCGGTAGGATTCATCTCCGGCATGTTCGGCATCGGCGGCGGCTTTCTGATGACGCCGCTGTTGATTTTCGTCGGCGTCTCGCCAGCGGTCGCTGTCGCGACCGTCTCGACCCATATTGCCGCCTCGTCGTTCTCGGGTGCGCTCAACTACTGGCGACGACGCGCCATCGATGTCGCGCTTGCCCTGATGCTGCTGTCGGCCGGGATCATCGGCACCGCTACCGGCGTCTGGCTGTTCACGGAATTACGGGCGGTGGACCAGCTCGATCTCGTGATCGGCATCCTCTACGTATCCCTCCTCTCGGCAGTCGGACTCTTCATGATTTACGAAAGCCTCAAGGCCGAACTGCGGACGCGCAAGGGCCTGCCGTCGCTGCTGCGCCGGCCCGGGAGCCACAGCTGGCTGCATGGACTTCCCCTCAAGCTCAGATTCAAGCGCTCCAAGATCTACGTTTCGGCGATCCCCGTGTGGGGCATCGGCTTTATCATCGGCTTTGCCGGCGCGATCATGGGAATCGGCGGCGGTTTTCTGTTGGTCCCGATGCTCATCTATTTTCTGCGCGTGCCGACCGGTACGGTGATCGGCACGTCGATGGTACTCACGCTCATCACCATGGCGTCGGCCACCGTCATGCATGCGGTCACCAACCACCTGGTGGACGCGATATTGGCGCTCATTCTGATGGTCGGCGGCGTGATCGGCGCGCAGTTCGGCGCGCGCACCGGCCAAAGGATGCGGGGGGAGCGGCTGCGTCTGTTGCTCGGCATTCTGGTATTCCTGGTCGGCCTAAGATTTGCATTTGAGCTCGTGGTTCAACCCGAGGATCTATACTCAATTCGTCACGTGGGAGACATGTGATGCGGCTCGCAAGGCGTCTCTGCGGCGTGGCGGCAATATTCCTCTTCTTTCTCCATCCGGCTTGTGCCGAGCGCCTGGTACTCTCGCTGTCGAACGACCGGGTGCAGATCGCCTCGAATTTCGTGGGCGAGAACCTCGTCATGTTCGGCGCAATCGAGCCCGATGCGGGGAAAGACCTGCATCAAGGCGGATACGACC
Organism: Pseudolabrys sp.; assembly: GCA_019689975.1. Lineage (GTDB taxonomy): Bacteria > Pseudomonadota > Alphaproteobacteria > Rhizobiales > Xanthobacteraceae > Pseudolabrys. The sequence continues at coordinate 46,803 of JADGGK010000007.1, read as the reverse complement.
TGGTTGTCACCGTGACGGGGCCGCGCGAAACCATGCGCACGCGCCGCAAACAGCGCGTGCTCGGCATCTGGGTCAATGTCGACTCGCGCGAATTCGTTCGCGTTCCCTCCTATCTCGCCGTGCTGAGCAATCGCCCGGTAAGACAGATCACGGATGCCGGAACGCTGCGGCGGCTTCAGCTCGGTCTTGACAATTTCCTGCTCACGCAGCGTATCGGCCCCGATATTGCCGACACCGTGCGCGATGATCCATTTCGCACCGCTTTCATCCGCTTGCAGAGCCAGCACGGCCTCTACCGCGAGGCCGGCGATGCCGTCAAATTCCTGACGCCGGCCGTATTCCGCGCCGAAACGCCGTTGCCGGCCAACGTGCCGACGGGCGTGTTTACGATCAATGTCAAGCTCTTCGCCGCCGGCGTCATGGCGGCGGAGACCAACGCCGCGCTCGAAGTGATCAAAACCGGCGTGGAGCAGTATGTCGCCGAGGCCGCCGTGGCCCACGGCTTGATCTATGGCATGGCCACCATGTTCCTCGCTTTGCTCACCGGCTGGATCGCCAGCGTCGTGTTCCGCCGCGATTAACCGGACGCGCACGAGACGCGCCTTGTACGAACCATGGTCCGCGACCGGCGCTGCGGGGCTGCCGGCGACGGACCGACGGTTGCAAGTCAGCCCAATCGACAACGCCTTGCCGCAAACGAATAGAGCCGATCCCTGCCCAGCATATGCACCGTGAATTCGAGCGTCCCGAACAGCTCGGCAAAAGCCGCGTCGCGTATGTTGAGTCCGCCGGCGAACGCCCCGAAGGCGGGCACGACCAAGCGTGCGGCATCGGCGGCAAAACAGCGACGGATGATGGCGCGGCCGCGATGGACGATGCGCGCAACCGGATGCAAATGTCCGGCGATCTCGCCTGCCGCGCCGGTGGGGTGATGGCGGAAGGTCAGTCCTCCGAGCGCCAGCGTCGCTTCGAACTCCCCGCCGACACCGGCGCCAGGGAGGGGGTCGTGATTGCCGGCAAGCCACAGCCAGTCGCGGCCCCGCTGGAGCGCGCGCAATTGCCGACGATCGTCGGCCCCGAGCCGCACCGGACCCTTCCCATCATGGAAACTGTCGCCCAAGGCGACGACGACGCGCGGCACATAATGCGCTATCACGCCGGCAAGCCGCGACAACGTCGCGGCGGTGTCGTAGGGCGGCAGGAGCCTGCCGCGGACGGCAAATCCAGAACCCGTTTCGAGATGCAGATCCGCCACGGCTAGCAGGCGCTGCTGAGGCCAGTAGAGGGCGCCGGAGGGATCGGCAACCAGGCTTGTGCCCGCCACCGCGATGACGTGGTCGACTCGCATCCGCGACGGCGACGTGACGGCTCGCGCTCGGCCGCCGCTTGCGTAAGGATACGCGGACAGATTCACGCGACCGCCTCCTTGACCAGCGCTTCCGCGGCTTCCGCCAAGAGCGTCTCGGCGGCTTCCCCGTAGACCATTTCGCGGCCGATCTCCAGCAGCACGGGAACCGCGAGCGGCGACACACGATCGAGCGCATTATGCGTGATTCGATCCTTGACGCGCGAGAGCATTTCGCCGAGCCGTCTGATGTCAAGCAGACCCGCGGCCGCGTCCGCACGTGCGGCCCGCAGCAGAACATGGTCGGGTTGGTGTTTGCGCAGCACGTCGTAGATGAGGTCCGTTGAAACCGTGAGCTGGCGACGCGACTTTTCCTCGTCGGGGAAACGCCGTTCGATCAATCCGGCAATGATCGCGCAGTTTCGGAAGGTACGCTTCATCAATGCCGACTCGGCAAGCCATTCCTCAAGGTCGTCGCCCAGCATATCCGGGTCGAACAGCTGCGCGAGGGGTAGATCGCCACGGCGGATGTGCCGGCCGAATTCGCCGAGACCCCAGACGGCGAGCGCATATTCGTTGGCGACAAAACCGAGCGGGCGCAGCTGCGCGCGCTCGAGCCGACGCGTCAGGAGCATGCCGAGAGTCTGGTGGGCAAGTCGACCCTCGAATGGATAACAGACGAGGTAATGCTTGTCCGCACGCGGGAAGGTTTCGACCAGGAGCTCATCTGCACGCGGCAAGAGCGAGCGTCGTCGCTGTATGTCCAGCCATTCGCGCACCTGCGCTGGGAGCGCGCGCCAAGCTGCTGGATCGGAAAGAATCCTGCGGACCCGCGCGGCGAGATAGGTTGAAAGCGGAAACTTGCCGCCCGCGTAAGACGGGACCTTCGGTTCCTTAACATTGGTCCGCGAGACATAGACCTCATCTTCCACCAGCGCCTCGTATTTCAGGACCTCGCCGGCAAACACGAACGTGTCTCCGGGAGCGAGGGTCTCGATGAAATATTCCTCGACCTTGCCGAGCAGCCGTCCACCCCGGGGGATGCCTTTGCCGGATATGCGGGAGCGGACCAGCCGCACTTTGACCATATCCTCCTCGACGATCGTGCCGACATTCATGCGATAGCGTTGCGCAATGCGCGGGTGCGTAATGCGCCAACGGCCGTCCCTTCCCTGCCTGATTTTGGCAAACCGTTCGTAAGCCCGAAGGGCGTAGCCGCCGGTGGCGACGAAGTTCACCACGGCGTCGAAGTCGGAACGGGAAAGACTCGCATAGGCGGCAGAGGTGCGGACTTCGTCGTAGAGTTCGTCGGCGTGAAAGGGCGCGCCGCAGGCACGACCGAGAACGTGTTGCGCCAACACGTCCAGTGATCCAACGCGCGCGGACGGGGTGTCGTGCGCGTTGTCGGCAATGGCATCGAGCGCCGCGCGACATTCCAGCACCTCAAAGCGGTTGGCGGGCACCAGCACCGCCCGCGAAGGCTCGTCAAGGCGGTGGTTGGAACGCCCTATCCGCTGCATCAGCCGCGATGCCCCCTTGGGCGCGCCGACATTCACGACGAGATCGACGTCGCCCCAGTCGACGCCGAGATCGAGTGTGGACGTGCAGACGACCGCCCGAAGCCGGCCGGCGGCCATGGCGTCTTCCACCCTGCGCCGTTGCGCCACGTCGAGAGAGCCGTGATGCAGGGCAATGGCAAGATTATCGTCGTTCGCGCGCCACAATTCTTGAAAAAGGAATTCCGCCTGGCTGCGCGTGTTGACGAATACCAGCGTCGTCCTGTGAGACTTGATCAGCGAGTAGATCTCGCCCAGCGCATGCGATGCGGAATGTCCGGCCCAGGGGAGCCGTTCGCGCGTGTCAAGCATGACCACGTGCGGACTCGCTCCTGCATCCGCAACGACAAGATCGGCGCGCGCGATTCCTTCCCGCGGTTGCGGCACCAGATAGCGACGGAGATCGTCGGGTTCGGCCACGGTCGCCGAAAGCCCTATCGTGCTCATCCGCCGTGACAAAGTAAACAAGCGCGCGAGCCCGAGCGACAACAGGTCGCCGCGTTTGGACGACGTCAATGCGTGCAGCTCGTCGAGCACTACGCGACGCAGCGTGCCAAAGAGATAGGGCGCGTCGGCCGAGGCGAGCAGCAGCGCCAGTTGTTCGGGCGTCGTGAGCAGGATATCGGGCGGGTAACGACGCTGCCTCTGCCGTCTGGATGCCGGCGTATCGCCGGTGCGGGTTTCAATCCGCACGGGCAGATCCATATCGCGTACGGGAATCGCGAGGTTGCGCGCGATGTCGACCGCAAGCGCCTTGAGCGGCGAGACGTAAAGCGTGTGCAGGCCCTCAACATCGCCCGGATGAGGCGTCGCCGATTGCCGTCGGCATTGCGGCTGCACGCGCCTAAGCTCATAAAGCTCGATCAGCGACGGCAGGAAGCCCGCGAGAGTCTTGCCGCCGCCGGTCGGCGCGATAAGCAGGGCGGAGCGCCCCGCACGCGCCTTCGCCACCAGCTCGAGCTGGTGCCTGCGCGGTGTCCAGCCCCGACCGGCAAACCAGCGCACGAACGGCTCTGGCAGCCACGGCGAGGGGTCGACGCCGAACGCAGTTGCGGTTTCCATGCTGCAAGTCTAAGTCATGCTGCGTAAGGCGTCTCCCGCCGTGTCAGGTTCTGCTGAGTTGAGTGAGGAAAAATCATCCTGTCAGGAGATCAAGCCATGGCCGACGGCAGCATGAGCAGGGTTTTCGGCGGCTCCCCGGTCGCGGTCATCGGCCGTCTCATCCTTTTGTCGATCCTGGTCGGGGTGGTGTTGTCGGCGCTCGGGCTTGATCCCTTCGACATCATGCGTAGCCTCGAACGGTTGATTCGCTCGGTTTGGAACATGGGGTTCGACGCGATCCGCTGGATCTGGCGTTATTTTCTGCTGGGCGCGGTGATCGTGATCCCGATCTGGATCATCATGCGGCTCGTGAATGCGCCGCGGGGAAAGTGACCTGCCATCCCGAAACATCCGCCCGGCGATACCGACGCGGCGGGTCTGGGGACATGCCGGAAAATGCGCGGCTGCTAAACCGGCCAGGTTTCAGCCGTGATTGCCGCCGCATCGATGCCGACCATCGATGCCAGCGAGCCGCGATTGCCGCGTTTGACGGCCGCGAGGAGCGCCGCTTTTATCTCGGCTATAAGACCGAAGCCGCGGTAGACGAGCCCGGTATAAAGCTGAAGCAGGGCAGCGCCCGCCTTGATTTTGGCGATGGCGGCGGCCGGCGAATCGATGCCGCCCACGCCGATCAAGGGGAAGGCGCCCTCGGCACGCACGAACGTCTCCGCCAGCATGCGTGTGGACAGTCGGAACAGCGGCCGCCCCGAGAGGCCGCCGGCTTCGCGCGCCTTCTCGCGGTCGCGCAGGCTTGTCGGCCGTGCCACCGTCGTGTTGGAGACGATCATCCCATCGACGCCGTGCTTGCGCGCAATGCCGACCACGTCGTCGAGACCGGATAGCGTGAGATCGGGGGCTATTTTGAGGAGTACCGGAGGTCGGCCGGTACCCCCACATGCTCTGTCTCTCGCCGCGAGCACGCGGTCCAACAAATCATCGAGGGCCTGTCCCTCCTGCAGCTTGCGCAAGCCGGGCGTATTGGGGGAGGAGACGTTGACGGCGAAGTAACTCGCGGCGGGTGCGAAGACCTCGATGAGACGGGCATAATCGGCGGCGCGGTCCGCCGAGTCGCGATTGGCGCCAATATTGACGCCGACGATGCCGCCCCCCTTCGCGCGCCTGGCGAGGCGTTCGGCGACCGTTGCGGCCCCTTCATTGTTGAAACCGAGCCGGTTGATCACGCCCTCGTCGGCCTCGAGCCGGAACAGGCGAGGACGCGGATTGCCGCGTTGCGGCCGCGGCGTGACGGTTCCCACCTCGACGAAGCCGAAGCCCACCCGCAACAGCACGTCGGCCACCTCGGCGTTCTTGTCAAAGCCGGCCGCGATGCCAAGCGGGTTGGGAAAGGTAAGGCCCCAAGCCCGGACGGCAAGCTCGGGCGGATCGAGCCGCCGTCTCGGCCGCGGCATGAGGCTCAAGGCCCTGATTGCAAGCCGGTGGGCGTCCTCAGGGTCTAGCGCCCGCAAGAATGGGCGGGATAAACGGTCAAAAAGCCCGATCACCGAGGCTCCGCGAGACTTTCCGCCTCGACCCTATGGGGACAAAGGGCTGCGGGTTCAAGTCGGGGGAGGAAAAAAGTTGTTGCCAAGACCTCCCGATTCACGGTTATAATTCCTAAATTTCAGAGAACAGTCACAGGGGCTGGTCCCGGACTGCCAACTGATGCGATACAACCATGCTGACCCACAACCAAATTTGGACTGCTCTTGACCGCCTCGCGGCCCACGCCGGCCTCACGCCTTCCGGTCTGGCCAAGAAGGCCGGTCTAGACCCAACGACGTTCAACAAGTCGAAGCGGATAACGCCGGAGGGGCGACCACGCTGGCCGTCGACCGAATCGGTGGCGAAATCGCTCGCCGCGACCGGCACCTCCGTCGAGACCTTCATGACCCTGCTCACGGAAAGCGGCAAGCCCCCGGTTACCAACGTGCCGTTGATCGGCTTTTCGGAAGCAGGCGCCGGCGGCTACTTCGACGACGGCGGCTTTCCGGTCGGCAAAGGCTGGGAAGCGATCCCCTTCCCGGCGCTTGACGACGAGCATGCCTACGCGCTCGAGATCTCGGGCGACGACCTCAAGCCGGCCTATCGCGACGGCGATATCCTTATCGTTTCTCCCTCGGCGCCGGTGCGGCGCGGCGACCGAGTGGTGGTGAAAACGCGGGACGGCGAGGTCATGGTGAAAGAACTCCGCCGCAAGAACGCCAAGAATATCGAGCTGAAATCGCTCAATAGCGACCACCGCGACCGCATCCTGCCGATGACGGATGTGCTGTGGGTTGCGCGCATCGTGTGGGCCAGTCAATAGACGCCGCGGCTGCGCGTGCCGCACTTCGCAAGCGGAGCAGTGACACGCGCAAGGAAGGTCCGCGCAGCATGCGGCGCTTCGCCGTCGCCCACTCGATCCCCGCGTTCCGCCCTCGAGGCGAAGGCGGCGTCACGCGCTGCGTGCCAGCGCGCCGTCGATCATCGCCACGGTATTCTGCAAACCGTAGACAGCGACGAAGGAACCGAACCGCGGACCCTGTTTCTGCCCGAGCAGGACCTGATAGAGCATGTTGAACCACTCGAGCGAAACGCCCGGCTTGCCGTCCTTAGCCTTCTTCGCTTCGTCGAGAAAGGGCGGACGTCGGCCGATCTCATAGACGACATCCTGGATTCTTTCGGCGTTGCTGTCGGCCGGCAGCTGCGCCAGCGCATCACGCAGATCCGCGAGCGCCGCGCGTTCGACTTCCGTTGGCGTGCGGAATTTTTTGTGCGGTTGAACAAAATCACGGTAGTAACGGACGGCATAGTTGACAAGCTCGTCGAGCTTGGGATGCGTCTTGGGTGTCACGCCCGGCCGATAACGACCGATGAACCCCCAAAGGGTGTCCGGGTTCTCCGCATTTGACGACGCAACCAACGTCAACAACATCTGGAAGCTGATCGGCATGTCGACCCGGGGCGGATTGCCGGAATGAATATGCCATACCGGGTTGGTCAATCGCTGGCGCGCATCCTGCTGTTCATATGATTTGAGCAGCTGGTGATATTCGTCGACGCAGCGGGGAATAACATCGAAGTAGAGCTTCTTTGCGGTTTTCGGCTCGCGATACATGAAAAGCGAGAGGCTCTCCGGCGAGGCGTAGCGAAGCCATTCTTCGATCGTCAGCCCATTGCCCTTCGACTTCGAGATTTTCTGCCCCCGCTCGTCGAGGAAAAGTTCATAGTTAAAGCCCTCCGGCGGAGTACCGCCAAGTACGCGGCAGATTTCTCCAGATAGCCTGACTGAATCGATTAGATCCTTTCCGGCCATCTCGTAATCGACGCCCAGCGCGACCCAACGCATGGCCCAGTCCGGCTTCCATTGCAATTTGCAACGACCGCCGGTGACAAGCGTGGTCACGCGTTCTTTCGTGTCCGGATCCTCATAGGTAATGGTGCCCGCTTCGGCATCGTGTGCGACGACCGGGACCTGCAGGACGACGCCGCTCGCCGGATCGATAGGCAGGAAGGGCGAATATGTCGCCGCGCGCTCCTCGCGCAAAGAGGGCAGCATAATGCGCATGATCGCGTCGAACTGCGCCAGAACCTTAAGCAAAGTCTGATCAAAGCGCCCCGACGTATAACACGCCGTCGATGAAAGAAATTCGTAGTCGAACCCGAACCGATCGAGAAAAGCACACAGTCGTGCGTTGTTATGAGCGCCAAAACTCTCGTGCGTGCCGAAAGGATCGGGTACCCGAGTCAAAGGCTTGCCGAGATGCTTCTCCAGCAACTCCTTGTTCGGGACGTTGTCGGGCACCTTGCGCAGGCCGTCCATGTCGTCGGAAAAGGCAATCAGCCGCGTCTTAATCTTGTCCTCCGTGAGCACGCGGAACGCGTGCCGGACCATGCTCGTGCGCGCAACCTCGCCAAACGTGCCGATATGCGGCAAGCCGGAAGGGCCATAGCCGGTTTCGAAGACGACTTCCTCCTTCGGATGCCGCTTCAGGCGAGCCACTATCTTGCGCGCCTCCTCAAACGGCCAGGCGCCGGATTGCTCCGCAAGTTCGCGCAAGCTTGTGACTGTCTCGGCCAGCGACATGGTAATCCCCGCGCAGGACACTATGGACCCGCAACGTCCGCGTCAAACGCCCTATCCGAACGGACTGATCGGAAAATAGCGCAGCCATAGATCGGTGAATCGCCCGCTTTCCCACAGGCGGAACAAAGCCCAATTGAACGCTCGCCGCAGCACGTCGTTGTTCTTGCGAACCGCAATCCCGACGCCATCGCCGAAATAGCGGCTTTCGAGGTAAGGGCCGCCGCGAAACTCGCAGCAACCGGCGGAAGACGTGCCGTTGAGCCAGAACGCAAGCGAAATGCCGTCGCCGAACAAAAAATCGACCTCTCTTTTCATCAATGCGGCACGCGCCGCTTCCGCGGTGGGGTAGGACCGCACTTTGGCTTCGGTGAACAGGGTCTTGAGATAGGCTTCGTGGGCCGTGCCCGCAACGACGGCAACCGTGCGCCCCTCGAGGGCCTGAGGCGTGATGACCTTGACGTCAAAGTCGTGGCGCGCCACGAAACGCGCCGGCGTGCGGTAATAGGGGTCGCTGAAATCGACGCGCGCACGCGTCTCGGGGGTCTCGGCAAGCGATGCAATCACGGCATCGCCCTGGTTTTTGGTGAGCGCGTCGATCAGTGTATCGAAGCGACGCATCTGAACGGTGCAAGCGACCTTCATTTCCTCGCAGATCATCCGGGCGAGGTCGACGTTGAAGCCCGTCGGCGCACCATCGGGCCCGGCAAAATTGAACGGGGGATAATCCGTTTCGGTCAGGAAGCGGATGACGGAAATACGTGACAGATCCGGCCGCTCCGGCCGCCGCCGCGGGTCCCAGAACCCGGGCACCGCCGTCGGGTTGACGAGTCTGCCGGGGGGTTCGGACGGCTCCGCGGGTGTCGCGGAGGGCGGAGCCGGCGCGCGCGGGGCCGACTGCTGCGCCGTCGCGACGGCGGACGCGCCGGCGGCCATGGCCGCCGCAAGCATCACCATGGCTCGTAGAGCAAATATTCGCATTGGCCGCCCGTCACCGCCCATTTGCAAGCATGGCATGCGATTGAGGCCCATGCGAGGCCGTTTTCCCGGCCATCTTCCTGCACCCCGAAACCAGCTCTAATGCGGCCCCGTTTACCCACCCGTGAGATGCCTTACGATCTCCCGGATCGGCATCTTGACTAGATCCTTGTCGACTTCCGCACGCACCGCCGCGCGCAGGGCATTGCCGAGCGAGGCACGCAATATGCCGAGCGCGCGCGGCGGCGCTACCAGAATGACCGAATCGGTTTTGCCCGCCGTCACAGCCGCGTCAAGGTGCTGCGCCAGCCGGGTCAGAAACGCCCGTTCGGCCTGTGCGTGCCAGTCGGTCTGCTCAACGGCACTGCGCACGCCGCCAATCGAATGCATCACTCGGCCGGGCGCGTCGCTTCCCTGCTCGTGGGTCGCCGGGTCGTTCTGCTTGAAGACCTCGACGGTCCTGAGATCCGGCGATCCGCCATGGCCTTCATTGCAGAGCACCAGCGCCTTGGACCCGTCACATACGACAACCCATTCGCCATGACGGATGAGCAGTCCCGACATAAGCCATCTCCTCGAAAACAGCCGGCTGCGCAAAACCCAGCCCGCCTTCAAAGACTCCGAGCTGGATCGTGCCGTGTTTGAGCAAACTCGCTAGACCCGAACTGGTGGCCGCATGTCGAGCGTGCCCGATCCCGGCATACCGGCACCGACTCGGGGGTGGCATGGTAAAGGGCGGCCCGAAGCATGTTCAAATCGGATCGAATCGGCGCCGTTGTCGCAAGGCGCCTCGCTGGGGCGATAGGACAATCCAGCGCCCGCATGATCAATTCCCGATCGCGTCGCCGCGCCCGCAATGAGGGATCACTATGGCCATTACCGAAATCCCTCTAATTCGTGCCGTCGAGCAACCGACGGGCGATGACGTGGGCCTGGATTTCAGCAGCACCCTCGAAAATGTTGAGAATGCGTGCATCGCAAAGAATCCGCGACACCGGCGATTCGACTGCGAAGCCGTTGCCGCCATGGATCTGCACGGCATTGTCGGCGCTCGCCCATGCCACGCGCGCCGCCAGGAGCTTCGCCATGCCCGCTTCCAGATCGCAGCGGCGTCCCGAGTCTTTTTCTCGCGCGGCATGGTAGGTTAGCTGACGTGCGATCATGATCTCGACCGCCATCATGGCGATCTTGTCGGCCACACGCGGAAACTCCACGATCGGTCGACCGAACTGCACGCGTTGCTGGGCATAGCTCAGCGCCTGTTCCATTGCCGCCTGCGCGACGCCAATCGCGCGCGCGGCGGTCTGAATCCGCGCGGATTCGAAGGTCTGCATGAGCTGTTTGAAGCCGAGCCCTTCGACGCCGCCGAGCAAATTTTCCGCCTTCACCTCGAAACCGTCGAAGGCAATCTCGTATTCCTTCATGCCGCGATAGCCGAGGACCGGGATTTCCGTGCCGCTCATCCCTTTTACCGGAAACGGTTCGGCATCGGTGCCGCGCGGCTTTTCGGCAAGCAGGATCGACAGCCCGCGGTGGCCTCGCTGTTTCGGATCGGTGCGCACCAACAATGTCATCAAATCGGCGCGCACAGGATGCGTGATCCAGGTTTTATTGCCGTAGACTTTATATACATCGCTCTCGCGCACCGCGCGGGTCTTGATCGACGCGAGATCGGAGCCCGTATCGGGTTCGGTGAACACCGCCGTCGGCAGCACTTCGCCGGAGGCGATCTTCGGCAGCCATTGTCGCTTCTGCTCCTCGGTTCCGGCACCCAGAATCAATTCTGCGGCGATCTCGGAACGCGTGCCAAGCGATCCCACCCCGAGGTAGCCGCGTGAGAGCTCCTCGGAGACCACACACATCGATTCCTTACCGAGACCTGCGCCCCCGAAACGGTCCGGGATCGTCAACCCGAAAATGCCGAGCGCGGACAATCGGCCGATGACATCGAGCGGGATGTAATTGTTGGCGAGGTGCCACTGCTGCGCCCGACCGATGACCTCGTTGTCGGCAAACTTGCGCATTTCGTAGCGAATTGAATCCAACACGGCATCAAGTCCGCAGTTCCCGAGTGTGGCGGCGTGACTTGACCGTGCCAGCGCGATCAGGCGCGCGCGCCGTTCCGCCGTGTTGCCGTCGGCGATGAAGGATTCAACCGCCGGGGTGACGCGCGCGGCGACCTGATCAGCGGCAAGACCGAGGTCGGCCGGCCGCACCAGCTCATTCTGACTCATCGGAATGCCGCCGAGAATCTGCGCGATGTACTCGCCCATACCGATGCGGACGAGCAACTCCTCGATTTCGCCGAGCTCTCCCGCGTCGGCGATGCGCGCGGCATAGAGGCCGAGTTGGCGCAATGCTTCGACATAGGTGGCGAGCCAGGCAAGCCCATGGGCGGCGCGCTGCTCGCGGTCGAGCAGGTCGCCGCTGATCCGGCCATTGACCGTCACCCGCGTGCGCAGCGCCGTCGTCGCGTCGGCGAGAAGCGCCGCAAGCGCCTCCGTCGCCTCGCGGCAAAGGCTCGGCAGGTCCGACTTCCTGAGAGCGGGGGAAGCTGTGATCGACATCGGCAATCCCACGGGTGTTTTGCTTTCCTGCAGACTATGCGTGCGGTGCACAATTGCAAAGCGGCAACCCGGGCAGGGCCGGTATTTCCGCCGTTTTTTGCGAATTGCTACAAAATTAACCATTTCGGAGTTCCATGCCCCTGTCACTGACGCAATTCCGGCCACCCCGCACAAATCTCGGCGACACGGCATGGAGCGCGCCCGGTCAAATCTGCGACGGCTACTCCGTTACGCCGGTGCGATATCGGTGCGCACCCGCATCGTCCTGCTCGCACTGATCCCGCTCGTCGGCTTTTTTGCCAACGGGGTCACGTTCATTTCGGGGGAAGGCGGCGTTGCCACAGCCTTCAATACCGCCGAACGGGCCCGTCAGCTCGCCGATGCAAGCCGCGATTTCAAGATCGCCCTCGCCGCCATGCGGATTTCGGCCAAGGATTTCATCGTCTCGCCCCGTCACACGCAGATCGAGGCTTTCAATGCCTCGCAGGACGAGGCCAGCAGGAGCCTGAGCCTGATCGAGCGCTCGATTGGTGGCGCGGGGACAGAGGATATCGCGGCGCTGCGCAGCACGCTCAAAGAGATCAAGGCTTATTTCGACAAACTGGTCGCCGAACAGCGCACGCTCGGATTCACGGAAAATGACGGCTTGCGCGCCGAACTCCGGTCGGCCGGCAACGCCATCGAGCGTGCTATCAATGACAACATGAGCTGGCTTGCGAGCAGCGACGCGCAAAAGCTGCGCATGCTGCTGCTCGCCATGCAGCATTACGTGATGGAATACCGACTCGACGCAACCGATCTTACCCACCAGCAATTCGTCTCCGCCTACAAGACCTTTACCGACACGTTCGCAAATATTGATGGCACCCCGGAGATGAAGCAGAAGCTCGAGCAGGAGGTCGCACACTACGCGGAAACGTTCGAGCGCTGGATCGCGGTGAGCGACCGCGCCCACCCCCTGCGCGCGCTCCTGGATGTTGACAGCGAGAGCTTGTTGCCGCGAGCCGACGCGATCATTCAGTCGGCCAATGCGGTGGCGAGCCGCGCCTCGGCGGCGCTCGCTGCCTCGCAATTGCACACCCGTGCCGGCATCATTTCCGTCGGCATTGCCATGGCCATTCTCGGCCTTGGCCTGAGTTGGGTGATCGGGCGCAGCATCACGCGGCCTCTCAACGGGCTCGCGGCGGTCATGAAGCGGCTCGCGGAAGGCGAGATCGGGGCGCACATTCCCGCGACCGGATTGCGCGACGAGATCGGGGCTATGGCTCGCAGCGTGATCGTATTCCGCGACAACATGGTCGACCGCGATCGCCTGTCCGCCGCACAGGCAAAAGAGAATGAGGCGCGCGAGCGACGCGCGAGTTCAATCGCGGCAACGATCGGCGAATTCAAGCATTCCGTCGAAGCGGCGCTGGAAAAGCTCCGATCGACCTCGGCAAAACTTGAAATGAGCTCTACCAATCTCAACAAGGCCGCCGACACCGTGTCTTCGGAGGCCGCGAGTGCCGAGCGGCGCGTCATCGCCGCGTCCGAGAACGTCACGGCAGCAGCCGGTTCGGTGGAGGAGTTGGTTGTTTCCATCGGCGAAATCGCCCAACAGGCCGCCAAGTCGACGGGTGTCGCCGCCCGCGCGGTATCGGAAGCCGAAAGGACGGTTGCGACAATGGCCGACCTCGCGGGCGCCGCGACGCGCATCGGCGAAGTCGTGGGCCTGATCCAAGCAATCGCGGGACAGACCAATCTGCTGGCGCTCAATGCCACTATCGAGGCGGCGCGCGCCGGCGAATCGGGCAAGGGCTTCGCCGTGGTCGCCTCTGAGGTGAAATCGCTCGCGGCGCAAACGGCCAAGGCGACGGAGGAGATCGCCCAGCAGATCGAGTCGATTCAGTCCGCGGCTGCCGACGCGTCGCAGGCAATCGAGCAGGTCAACGCCATCATTCGCGATCTCTCTGGCATGGCCACGAGCGTCGCGGCGACGGTGGACCAACAGAATTCGGCGGTTGCCTCGATTGCCAAGGGCGTCAACCGCGCCTCCGACGAGGCGCGCGTGGGCGCCCAATCCATGAGCCGGGTCGCTGGCGCATCGAGCGACGCTCGCGCCACTGCCGCGGACGTCAAAAATCTTGCCGATGCGGTTGCCCTCGAAGCCGAGAATCTCGAGGCCGAGGTACGCCAATTCTTGCTCAACGTGCAGTCGGCCTAGCCTGCGCGCACATTCACGCTTTCACAAATCCGTCCCCGCGATCAGCGGTCGGGGCGAAGAAAACATGCCGCATGCGCCCTGTCCAAGCCACGCGCTCGCGCCTCGGATTTCCCTTCAAAAAACGAGCGAGGCGCCACAGGGTTGCTGTATATCTTCGCGGATCATCGATGTATCGCGCCAACTGGCCTGCCGGCCGCACGCCGCCCCCGCTCCGTTCGACCATTGCCGGCGCGGCCCGATCCTCGCGCGTCGCGATGGACCCGATTTGCGCCAACACCGTCCTGCCCGCGACCGGCTTGCAAAAGCCAGATCCGTCGCCAATCTGAAACCTGGTGCCTGCTTTGGAGCGGTCTTTTGCGCCTTCGGCTATTGCCATTCCGGCTCGCAGCCGACGCCTTCCGTCATTTTCTCGCCGATGACGGCTGGGCCATTGCCAGCCATATCGCGCTCTCCACCCTCATGGCGATGTTCCCTTTTCTCATCGTTGTCACGGCGCTCGCCGGGTTTCTGTTTGGCTCCAAGGAGCTGGCCGATGAAGCCGCGCGCATCCTGCTCGAGGCCTGGCCCAAAGAGGTGGCGGCGCCGATCGCGGACGACATCACCGGCGTGCTTACCAATACACGCGGCGACGTGCTGACCTTCGGCCTCCTTGCCGCGATCTATTTCGCCTCCGGCGGGGTTGAGAGCCTGCGCGTCGGTCTCAACCGCGCTTACGACCTGACCGAAACCCGTTCCTGGTGGCTGCTGCGCCTGGAGTCGATCCTGTTCGTCCTTATCGGCGCCGTGGCGATGTTGGCCTTCTCCTTTCTAGTGGTCTTTGCCCCGTTGCTCTGGGACAAGCTTGTCACTTACGTGCCGCGACTTGCGTCCTTCGATTATCTGATTACGGTGACGCGCTACGCGGTGGCGGCGGCCGTCTTGATCATCGCACTGTTGACCGCCCACTTTTGGCTGCCGGCAGGCCGACGTTCGTTTCGGGATATCGCGCCCGGCATCGTTGCAACGCTGCTGCTATGGCTGGCGAGCGGCGCCGCGTTCGGTCGCTATTTGGCGAACTACGCCTTTGCCTATGTGTCGATGTATGCGGGGCTTGCGTCAGCCATGATCGCGCTGGTCTTTCTTTACGTCTGCGCCTCGATCTTCATCTACGGCGGCGAACTCAATGCCGTGATCCTTCAGGAACGCAACAAGGCGTCCTGACGCGCGGGTGCTACGAATCCGCGCGCCGGCGCATTCTTTGCGCCGTCTGTCGTTTTTATCGGACAACGTCAATTCGGGATTCGCGCTCAGGCCTCGCCCGTGAACGCCAGCACATCCTCGAGGCTCTTGAGTCCTGTCGCCGGCGCATTGACCATGACCGCCATGTTGCCCGGCGGATGCTGGTTCTTCCACATCATGGTGTGCGCCTTCGGGATGTCGTCCCAGGTGAAGATCTTGCTCAGACACGGGTCGATACGACGCTCGAGCACGAAGCGGTTCGCGGCGGAGGCCTGCTTCAAATGGGCAAAATGCGATCCCTGGATGCGCTTCTGCCGCATCCAGACATAACGCGCATCGAAGGTGAGGTTGTAACCCGTCGTCCCGGCGCAGAACACCACCATACCACCGCGCTTGACCACCATGCACGAGACCGGAAAGGTCTGCTCGCCGGGATGCTCGAACACAATGTCGACGTCGCGCTTGCCGGTGATATCCCAAATCGCCTTGCCGAAACGTCGCGCCTCCTTGACCCATTCGCCATATGCGGGGGAATTGACCTGCGGCAACGGACCCCAGCAGTTGAACTGTTTGCGATTAATCACGCCTTTGGCGCCGAGATTGAAAACATATTCCGCTTTCGAATCATCGGAAACGACGCCGATGGCATTGGCACCGGAGGCGGCAGCCAACTGCACGCCGAAAACGCCGAGACCTCCCGACGCCCCCCAAACCAGCACGTTGTCGCCCGGCTTCAAGGTGTGCGGCGGGTGTCCAAACAGCATCCGATAGGCGGTCGCGAGCGTCAGCGTGTAGCAGGCGGACTCCTCCCAGGTCAGATGTGCGGGTTTCGGCATCAATTGCCGCGACTGGACGCGACAGAACTGCGCAAAGGAACCGTCCGGCGTCTCGTAACCCCAGATGCGCTGTGAAGGCGACAGCAGCGGATCGCCGCCATTGCAGTCCTCGTCGTCGCCGTCATCCTGATTGCAATGGACGATAACTTCGTCGCCGACTTTCCAGCGTCTGACCTTGCTGCCGACCGCCCAAACCACGCCGGACGCATCCGAGCCCGCGATGTGATACGGCTGCCCGTGCACGTCGAGTGTCGAGATCGGCTGGCCGAGCCCCGCCCACACGCCGTTGTAGTTGACCCCGCCGGCCATGACGAGCAGCAGCACCTCGTCCTCGCCGATCCGCCAGGTCGGCACGACCTCGAGCTTGAACGACTGCTCGGGCGGGCCGTGCCGCTCCTTGCGGATCACCCACGCATGCATCTTTGCCGGCACATGACCGAGCGGCGGGATTTCGCCGATCCCGTACAGGTCCTTCAGGGGCGCAAGGCCTTTCTTCGAAGCGGCGGACCGCATGGCAAGTCCCTCGTGATCCAGGGAGCAGTCTGCCGCAATCCATATTGCGATGCAACAAAATGATTGGATCAAAGAACAACCTATTTCTTCCGCCTTTAAGGGCTTATTCTTGTTGCATCGCAATGAAAGGCGCGCCAAACTGGCTGTCACACGCCGATGCGCGCCAAACCTTGGATCTTCCGCACCTATGCCGGCCACTCGACGGCCGCGGAATCCAACGCGCTCTATCGACGGAACCTGTCCAAAGGACAGACCGGCCTGTCGGTCGCCTTCGACCTGCCGACGCAGACGGGCTACGATTCCGACCATGTGCTGGCGCGGGGCGAAGTCGGCCGGGTCGGCGTGCCGATTTGTCACCTCGGCGATATGCGGGCCCTGTTCGACGGCATTCCGCTCGCTTCGATGAATGTCTCGATGACCATCAACGCCACGGCGGCGTGGCTGATGGCGCTCTATTTCGCCCTCGCCGACGAGCAGGGTGCACCCCGGGCGCAACTGCAAGGCACGATTCAAAACGACATCATCAAGGAATATCTATCGCGCGGGACCTACGTGTTTCCTCCGGCGCCGTCGATGCGGCTGACCAAGGACGTGATTCTTTTCACGGTGAAAGAAGCGCCGAAGTGGAACCCGATCAACGTCTGTTCCTATCACTTGCAGGAAGCGGGCGCGACACCGGTGCAAGAACTCGCCTTCTCGCTCGCAACCGCCATTGCGGTGCTCGACACGGTGACGGCATCCGGCGAGGTTCCTCCCGCAAGGATGGGCGAGGTCGTAGGACGCATCTCTTTTTTCGTCAACGCTGGGCTGCGCTTCATCACCGAGCTGTGCAAGATGCGCGCCTTTACCGAATTGTGGGATGAGATCACGCGTGAACGTTACGGCGTCGCCGATCCCAAACAGAGGCTGTTCCGCTATGGCGTGCAGGTCAACTCGCTCGGTCTGACGGAGCAGCAGCCGGAAAACAATATCGCTCGCATTCTAATCGAGATGTTAGCGGCAACGCTGTCCAAGGGCGCGCGTGCGCGCGCCGTGCAACTGCCGGCCTGGAACGAGGCGCTGGGTCTACCGCGACCGTGGGACCAACAATGGTCGCTGCGCATGCAGCAGATTCTCGCCTATGAGACCGATCTGCTCGAATACGGCGATATCTTCGACGGCTCGCTGGAAATTGCCCGCAAGGTTGCGGAGCTGAAAGCGGCGGCGAAAGACGAGCTCAAGCGCATCGAAGCGATGGGAGGTGCCGTCGCCGCGGTTGAAAACGGTTACATGAAGCGGCAACTCGTCGAGAGCAATACCGCACGGCTCGAAGCGATCGAACGCGGCGAGCAGATTGTTGTCGGCGTCAACCGATATGTCGAGAGCGAGCCCTCGCCGCTCGCTCACGCGGCCGGGGCGGTCTGCGTCGTCGCGGAGGACGCGGAACGCAATCAGATAGAACGATTGAAGGCATGGCGCGAACAGCGCGACGCCGCGGCGGTACGCGACGCGCTCGAGGAACTGCGTCGTGCCGCCGAAAGCGGTGCCAACATCATGCCGGCTTCTATCCGCTGCGCAAAAGCGGGCGTGACCACCGGCGAATGGGGTTGGACACTGCGCCAAGCCTTTGGTGAATACCGGGCGCCGACCGGCGTCGGTAGCGCGATGCGCAACGACGTCACCGGCCTCGACGATATCCGCGCTCAGGTCGAGCGCGTGTCGCGAAAACTTGGACGTCGCCTGACCTTCCTCGTCGGCAAACCCGGACTCGACGGCCATTCCAACGGCGCCGAGCAGATCGCGGTGCGCGCACGTGATGCGGGCATGCAGGTGGTCTACGAAGGCATTCGCTTCACGCCGGAAGAGCTCGTGAGCGCCGCCTGCAAGGAAAAGGCACACGTGATCGGATTGTCCGTGCTCTCCGGTAGCCATCTGCCACTGGTGCAGGATGTGGTCAGGCGCATGAAGGATGCCGGACTTGACGTCCCCGTAGTCGTCGGCGGCATCATCCCGCCCGAGGATGCCGAAGCGCTTGAAAAGGCGGGGGTGGCGGCCGTGTACACCCCGAAGGATTTCGAATTGAACCGCATCATGTCGGACTTGGTGCGCATCGTCGAACGCGCCAATGCTGCGGCCAATACGTGACGCTCCAATTCTCCTGGCGCACCATGCCACACCCTTTCAAAGGCGTGCGACCTAAGTGCCGGGGAACGCGCCAACGAAATCAAGACGAAACGCCGAACGACGTTTCCAACCCGGTGGCTCGGATCGCAGCAGATATTTCTGCCTTGCCGTCGCCGCAGCCGCCGATCACTTTTGCGGCGTGATCGTCGCCAGCGCCTGGGCGAGTTTTCCCAGGTTCACCGGCTTACGGAAATAAAAATTCATACCGGCGGCGCGCGCCGCTTGCTCGTCGTCTCCGGTCTTGCCGGATATGCCGATCACCGGCACCTGACCGGCGCTGCCCGGAAGCGAGCGGATGGCTTTGGTCGCCGCAATTCCGTCGAGGCCCGACAGCGTCACGTCCATCAGCACCGCGTCATAGCCACCGCGTTCGACCGCCTGAATCGCCGCCTCTCCCGTCTCGACGAAGTCGGCGCTGTGTCCGAGCTCCGACAGGATGGTTTTCATCACCACGCGGCCGTAAGGGTTGTCCTCCGCGCACAGCACCTTGAGCGAACGCGCGGAGCGCACAGGTCCTTCTCCCTGCTCGGCTTGCGGCCGCGCGGCTGCGCGCTCGACCAGCGCTGTGAAACGGAACGTGGAGCCCACGCCTTTCCTGCTGGAAACTTCCAGATCTCCTCCCATCGCCTCGGCGATGCGCTTGACGAGAGAGAGGCCGAGGCCGGCGCCGCCGTAGCGGCGCGCGGTATCGGTGTTCGCTTGCGCAAAAGGTCTGAACAATTTCTTCAGCTCGGCGGAACTCATGCCAATACCACTGTCGACCACCGTGAAAACGAGGCGCAGGCGGTTGCGCACGGCCGGCTCGACCGCGGCGGTCAAGGTCACGCGGCCGCCATCGGTGAATTTCACGGCATTATCGACGAGATTCTCCAGCGCGGCACGCAACCGCACCGCGTCGCCGACAGCGGCGTCGGGAAAATCAGGAGCGATCGCAATCTCGACCCCGATACCTTTCATGGCTGCGCGCGCGGCAAGTCCCTGCCCTACGTTCTCGGCGAGCAAACGCGGCGAGAACGGCTCGCGGCGCAAAGCGAGGCGTCCATGTGCCGCCCTGGCAGCGTCGACGATCAACGTTGCCATCGCCGCCACATGGTCCGCACCGCTCTTCAGCGCCTCCGCCCAGCCACGCTCGCGCGGACCCAGATCGGACGTCGCCAGCAGCTCGGCGAGAGCCACGATGCCCGTGAGCGGCGTGCGAATATCGTGCGCAATACCTGCAAGCGACGTCTCGACGGCACGCGCCGATGGCGTGCGACGCACACGAGAGGATCTTCGCTTTCGCTTGCGTTCAGCCATCTGTCGAGCCCGTGCTGGCGCGACCATGCCACGGGCCGACGTATTAATCGAGACCGATACGGCGGCGGATCTCGACTGGGCTGATACCTCGGGCGCGCAGCTCGCGTAAGGCCGTGGCGGCGTTCGACTTCGAGAGCTTCCTGCCGTCGCGGTCTAGAACGAGCCTGTGATGCCGGTAGCGTGGCGCGGGCAGGCCAAGCAGCACCTGCAGCAGCCGGTGCAGGGACGTCGCGTGAAACAGATCCTGCCCCCGCACCACGTCGGTGACACCCTGGGCGGCGTCATCCACGACCACCGCCAAATGATAGCTCGCCGGGGCGTCTTTGCGCGCCAAAATCACGTCGCCCCATGCCGCAGGATCCGCAGCGATGATACCGGTTTCGCCGGCCGGTCCGCGACCGGTTTCCTCCCAGGTCAGCACGCCGACGCGCGCCCGCGCGGCCTGCATGTCTAGGCGCAGCGAGTAGGGTTCTCCCGCCTGCATTCGCTGCCTGCGCTCGGCCTCGGGCATCGATTTGCCGCGACCCGGATAGAGCGGCGCTCCGTCCGGGTCGCGGGGCCAGGATCGATGCGCGGCCGCGATTCGCGCCAGCTCGGCACGGCTTTCGAAGCTCGGATAAACAAGACCCATCGCCTCCAGTTGGGCGAGGGCGGCCCGATAGGACGCGAGATGATCCGATTGGCGACGTACCGGCCGTTCCCAATGCAGCCCGAGCCACGCCAAGTCCTCGTAGATTGCCGCCTCGTACTCGGGCTTGCAGCGTGCGGCGTCAATATCGTCGATGCGCAACAGAAAACGTCCGCCGCCGGCTATGGCGAGGTCGGCGTTGAGCATCGCCGACAGCGCATGGCCCAGATGAAGAAAGCCGTTGGGCGACGGCGCGAAACGAAAAACGGGTGACATGTCCGGTCGGGGTCGTTTCAGGCGCTCCGTACCTCCCCGCGCAAGCCGGAAGTGAACCCTTCCATCCCCGCTTCCGCAGGTGCGCGCGGCATAATAAAGGAGGGATGCGCCATGACCTATTTCCTTCGCACCGACGACGACCTGCGTGCCGGCCTGGACGCGCTTGTGCTCCGGGATCCCCGTCTCAAACGCATCGCCGAACAGGTTGGGGCCTTTAGCCTGCGCCGCCGTGCGGCCGGCTTTGCCGGGCTCTGCGCCGTGGTTTGCGGGCAACAACTGTCCACGGCAAGCGCGGAGGCCATCCGCGCACGGCTCTTCGCGGCCTTCGACCCTTTCGACCACGAAGCGATCAGACGGGCGCGCACGGAGAAACTCCGCCGTCTCGGCCTGTCCCTGGCCAAGATCAAGTCGATCCGCGCGATTGCGCAGGCGGTCGCCCGGGGCCGGATCGATCTCGAGCGCGTGGGCTCGATGGACGCCGATGCGGCGCGGGCCGCACTCACCGCGCTGCATGGCATTGGGCCGTGGAGCGCCGATATCTATCTTTTGTTCTGCCTCGGCCATGCCGACGCATTTCCTTCTGGCGACCTCGCGATGCAAGAGTCGGCACGGATCGCATTCAACCTGCGCAGGCGCCCCGACGCCAAGGCGCTCACCAGGATGGCCGAGACCTGGCGTCCCTGGCGCGGGGTGGCCGCGCATCTGCTGTGGGCCCATTACAGCCTAGTCAAGAAGCGCAATGCGGTCCCCTTGCAGGCGCCGGCGCGCTCCCGCGCATCCCAAGCTGACGAAAAGGATCTTAGGCATGGCCGCCCTTGACGGTCCGCGCATCCCACCGCACTCGGGCAAGGCGAAACAGCTCGTCGTCTTCCTCCATGGTTACGGGGCGGACGGCAATGACCTGATCGATATCGGTCGCGCCTGGGCAAAATTGCTGCCCGAGGCAGCATTCGTGGCACCTCACGCCCCGCGTCCCTGCGGCCAGGCGCCAATGGGCCGCGAATGGTTTCCGCTCACTTTCCGTGATCCGGACGAGTACTGGCGCGGCGTGAACGCGGCGGGCCCGTTGCTCGCAGGCTTTCTCGACGCGGAACTGAAGCGCTTGAACCTGGCGCCCACCGCGCTCGCGCTCGTCGGATTCAGCCAAGGCACCATGATGGCGTTGCATGTCGGCCTGCGGCTTGAAACGCCGCCTGCGGCCGTTGTCGGCTATTCGGGCTTACTGGCGCTGCCCGGCGCTGCGGATGCCAAGGTCATTGCCGCCGAGGTCAAGAGCCGACCGCCGGTGCTCCTGGTGCACGGCGACCAGGATGCCGTGATCCCTCTCGATGCGCTTTTTCACGCTGCGCAAAGCTTGGCCGCTCTCGGCGTGCCGCTCGAGTGGCACATTTCGTCCGGCATAGGCCACGGCATCGATCAGGAAGGTTTGCGCCACGGCGGAGAATTTCTCGCCTGCCGCCTGCGGCAGCATGGCCATCATGGCCGATAGCCGGCGGCACCGCTTCACAAGCCGGTCATGCTGCCCTATTAGTAGACGCCAAAGCTGCGCGGCGGCAGCCTCAACGGAGGTTGGAGGAAGGTCGCTTGAACGTCCACGTCTCGCCCAGCGGTTTTCCGGCTCTGGTGCTCAATGCCGATTTCCGGCCGCTGAGCTATTATCCGCTTTCGCTGTGGTCTTGGCAGGATACGATCAAGGCGGTTTTCCTCGAACGTGTGAACATCGTCGCCAATTACGACCGCGCGGTGCGCAGCCCCTCGCTCGAGATGAAACTGCCGAGCGTGGTCTCCCTCAAGACTTTCGTGAAGCCGTCGACGCATCCGGCGTTTACCCGCTTCAACGTGTTCCTGCGCGATCGTTTCTGCTGCCAGTATTGCGGCGAGCGCGAGGACCTGACCTTCGATCACCTGCTGCCGCGCTCGCGCGGCGGTCACACCACCTGGGACAACGTCGTCACCGCGTGCTCGCCGTGCAATTTGCGCAAAGGCAACAAGACCCCGGACGAGGCGAAGATGTGGCCGGCGCAGATGCCGTTCCAGCCTACCGTACATCATCTGCACAAGAATGGCCGGTTGTTTCCACCGAATTACCTGCACGAGAGCTGGCTCGATTATCTTTATTGGGATACCGAACTCGAGC
Source organism: Pseudolabrys sp. (assembly GCA_019689975.1). GTDB lineage: Bacteria > Pseudomonadota > Alphaproteobacteria > Rhizobiales > Xanthobacteraceae > Pseudolabrys. The sequence goes on along the minus strand of JADGGK010000007.1, from coordinate 23,923 downwards.
CCTAGCGAGCGGGCGTGGGCGTCCTTTTGCTGAAATCCATGCGGCGCGGGGAGGTCAGGCGGCCACGGCGACGCGACAGTGAGGAACCGCGCCATGCACGTCCTTCGTCGAGGATTCGCTCGCGATGAATAGGCCGTCCGCGCGGTCTGGCCGCCATGCCGCAGCAGAGCGCGTCCCTGCCGTTATCTGATACACCATCTTCAATCGGCATTTCGCTCGCCGCCTCGGCGCAGCCCTTGCCGCTGGCAGCGCCGGCCTCCGCGGGGCCGCGTTTCGGTGCGACCCGACAAAGACCCGAACCGGTATCTGATGGCACGGGGCATGTCGGCCGATCTCGTCATCCGCCACCGACATTCTCGAATTCAATCTCGACAGCCGGCCCGTCGGCACCCATGGCCTGCCGATATCGGCGCTTTAGAGCGAGCGCTGCATCCACGCCGCAATCTGCAAGGCGCGACCGGGCGTGGTGGCCGTGGTGCACACACATGCGCCGGCATCGGTCCCATTCGGCGACACGGGGTGCCGCTCAAGCCGATATACCACCGCTCGGCCTTCATCGCCTCTGGCGTCCCGGTATTCGACATCCGGGAGAAGTCCGGCATGACCGACATGTCGATCCGCAAGCCGAGGCTTGGTCGCCACCTCGCGCAAGCGCTCGGCGATCATCTTGCCGCGTTGATGCGCGGCCATGGCGTCGTTATCATCGGTCCGTCGCTGCCGCGCGTGGTCGGCGGCATTATCTTCCTCGCGATCAAGATCAATGCGACCCCGCGGGCAGAAGCCAAGCGCATGAATGCGCCCATCACCTTTTTGGACATCGAGAAAGCGTGACCGATCGAGGCACGCGAGGGTCATGGACTTGCACGGAGTTGTGACGGTTGGGAGCGGAAGGTGATGGGCAAGCCTTGACCGCGGACAGGCGTGACAAGCGAGCGGGATAGCGCTAAATTCCAGCCCGACCTGCGACGCGCTGTGCGCGCGTTTCGCGAGTCGGAACGGCGGTTCCGACGTGGTCGTTTTCCACATCGATCCGACTCACAGCGGGTGCTCCCGCATCCGGAGAACCGCCATGCTCCACCTTTTCCTCGCCATCATCGTTTCGTTCCTCTCCGTGGCCTTTGCGGCCCCCGCCTCCGCCCAGGAAAGGCTTACGGTCTTCGCGGCCGCGTCGCTCCGCAACGCCCTCGACACGGTCAACGCCGCCTTCAGCAACGCAAATGGCGTTGGCGTCACCGCAAGCTATGAGGCGAGTTCCGCTCTTGCCAGACAAATCGTGCAGGGCGCACCGGCTGACGTTTTCATCTCCGCCGATCTCGCGTGGATGGACTACCTCGCCGAGCACAAGTTGATCAACGCAGACAGCCGATTCAACCTGCTCGGCAACAAGCTGGTGCTCATCGCGCCCAAGGATTCCAAATTCGACAAGGTCGAGATCACGAAAGGCTTTGACATTGCCAAGCTCGCCGGCCAAGGTCGCGTGGCCGTCGCCGACGTCAAGGCCGTGCCGGCCGGCCGTTACGCCAAGGCAGCGCTCGAGGCGCTCGGCGTCTGGACGGCGGCGGAGACGAGACTCGCCCAGGCGGAGAACGTGCGTTCGACGCTCGCTTTCGTCGCTCGCGGGGAAGCACCGATCGGCATCGTCTATGCGACCGACGCCATGGTCGAACCGAAAGTGAAAATCATCGGCACCTTCCCCGACGGCACCTACCCCCCCGTCGTGTATCCCGCGGCGGCAACGATCGCCGGCAAGCCGGTGGCGCTGCGCTATCTGCAATTCCTGCGTTCGAACGCGGCCAAGGCCGTGTTTGAGAAATACGGATTCAGCGTTTTGACCCAACCGACCCCGCCATAAGCGTATTCGGCAAGCGTATTCGGTGCTTTCTCTCACGCCACAGGAATGGACCGCGGTCGCGCTGTCGCTGCGCGTGGCATTGGTGTCGACGGTTGCGGCTCTGCCCCTTGGCATCGCAATCGCATTGCTGCTTGCGCGCAAGCAATTCTGGGGCAAGGCGCTGATTGACGGCCTCGTGCATCTGCCGCTCGTGCTGCCGCCGGTGGTGACCGGCTATCTCCTGCTCATCACCTTGGGCCGCAAGGCGCCGGTAGGCGCCTTCCTCGCCGAGCATTTCGGCATCGTGTTCTCCTTCCGCTGGACCGGGGCCGCGCTCGCCTGCGGCGTGATGGCATTTCCGTTGATGGTGCGCGCGATTCGTCTCTCCATCGAGGCCGTCGACCGTCGGCTCGAGGACGCTGCCGCCACGCTCGGCGCATCGCCACTCTGGAACTTCGCGACCGTCACGCTTCCGCTGGCGTTGCCCGGCGTCGTCGCGGGCATGATGCTCGCTTTCGCGCGCGCACTCGGGGAATTCGGCGCCACCATAACCTTCGTCTCCAACATCCCGGGTGAGACGCAGACGATTTCGGCGGCAATCTACACGCTTACGCAGGTGCCGGAAGGCGACTCCGCCGCGCTCGGCCTCGTGGTGATCGCGCTCCTCATTTCGCTCGCCGCCTTGATGGCCTCGGAATGGCTGGCGCGGCGCGCCAATGCGCGGCTGCACGGGATTTGACATGCTTTCGGTCGAGATTGAAAAACGGCTCGGCGATTTTGTGCTGCAGGCCGCCTTCGAGACCGCAAGCGGTGCAACCGCGCTGTTCGGCCCGTCGGGTGCCGGCAAAACCAGCTTGGCGAATGCGATCGCCGGGCTGCTCACCCCCGACCGCGGACGAATTCGGCTCGCGGGCGAGACGCTGTTCGATTCACAAGCTGGCATCGACATGCCGGCGTGGCGCCGACGCATCGGCTACGTGTTCCAGGAAGGACGGTTGTTTCCCCATTTATCGGTCAGACACAATCTGAACTATGGCCGCTGGATGAACGGTCTCGCGGCCGATGCCAAGACCTTCACCCGCGTGGTCGAGCTGCTCGACCTCGGACGGCTGTTGGACCGACGACCTGGAAATCTTTCCGGAGGCGAACGCCAGCGCGTTGCCGTCGGCCGTGCGCTGCTCATGCAACCGCGGCTGTTACTTCTCGACGAGCCGCTCGCTTCGCTCGACGCGGCGCGCAAGGCCGATATTTTCCCCTATCTCGAACGGCTGCGCGACGAGGCGCGGGTGCCGATTGTCTATGTGAGCCATGACGTGGCCGAAGTGCGGCGCATGGCGACTCAGATCATCGTGATGGACCAAGGCCGCATCGTCAATCAGGGCGGGCTCGAGCTTCTCGCGCGGCAAAGCGCGAACCGCGCCGGGACGGTCCTCGATGATCCCGAGCGCCTCTGAAACCGGCCTGTTGTTTGATATCACTACCACCCGGGTTTGACCCCTCGCGACCTTTCCCGTCAGGCGCTTGCACCAGGCGCGAGCCATGACAAAGCTATGCGTCAGGCGTGCGCGCGGGCCGGGGTCCGCTCAACATCCCGCGCGGCCGGTGTACCATGGCAAGATGTTTCCGCCGGAACGAATCGTCTGTCTGACCGAGGAGACCGTGGAGACACTCTATCTCCTCGGCGAGGAAGCCCGCATTGTCGGCGTCTCCGGTTATGCGGTGCGCCCGCCGCGCGTGCGCAAGGAGAAACCTCGCGTCTGCGCTTTCATCACCGCCGACGTGCCGAAGATCCTCGCCCTTGAGCCGGATCTCGTGTTGGCGTTTTCGGACCTACAGGCCGATATCGCCGCCGCGCTGGTCCGCGCCAATGTTCCCGTACATGTTTTCAACCAGCGCGACGTCGGCGGCATCCTCGACATGGTACGGATGATCGGCGCGCTGACCGGCGCGACTGAAAAAGCCAACCTGCTCGCAGCCAAGCTTGCCGCGCATGTGGAAGGGGTTCGCGCACGCAGCGTCCGCCTGCCGCGACGGCCGCGTGTTTATTTCGAAGAATGGGACGAGCCGATGATTTCCGGCATTCGCTGGGTTTCCGAACTGATCGAAGCGGCAGGCGGAATTGATGTTTTTCCCCAGCTCGCCCTCGAGAAAAACGCCCGCGACCGCATCGTCACTCTCGAGCAGGTGGTCGCGGCCGAACCCGATATCATCATAGGCTCGTGGTGCGGCAAGAAATTCGTGCCCTCGAAGGTGACGGCGCGGCCCGGTTTTGCTCGGGTTCCGGCGGTTGCGCAAGGATTTCTGCGCGAGATCAAGTCGACTCTGATTCTTCAACCGGGACCGGCAGCGCTGACCGACGGGCTCGATGCGCTTTCGGCCATCATTACGGAATGGGCGGGAAAGACAGGACCGTAGCGGCACGCTGGAAATCGGTCCGGGCACCGTGGTATGGATGGAGGGATGATAACTAAGGTACGCCCGATGCAGTCGACCAAAACCCGCTCAGACATCTGGATGGATCTCATACTGGTAACATTCCTGATCGGTTTCGATGCGATCGCGCGAATCCTGCCACATGTGGCGGGGGTCTGGCCGGTAGCGGCGAGCGCGCTCTTCGCAGGCCGGGTTCTGCGTCACCCGGCGTTGGCCGTGGTCGTACCCGCGACCGCTATTGCGCTGAGCGACCTTGCCCTCGCTGCCGACGATTGGCGTGTGAGCCTCGTCGTCTACGCTGCCGCCACCGTGCCGGCCTTTGCGGGAATGTTGGCGCGGAAAGGCGGAATAGCGCCGGTGATCATCGGTTGCGTTGCCAGTTCGCTGCTCTTCTTCCTGGCAACCAATTTTGCGGTTTGGATTTTTAGCGGCATCTATCCCGCGACGCTGAACGGTCTGGCACAGTGCTATATCGCAGCGCTGCCCTTCCTCGACCGGACGATACTCGGCGATCTGTTCTGGGTCGCGGCGTTCTTTGGTGGCGGCTGGCTGGTTCAGCGGGCGCCGGTACCGACCCGGCGCCCGCAGTAAGGTTTTTTTCGCGGCGATGCGAGTGAATGGGGGCGCCGGCATGAGGCCGGGCGCCCGCGATGATCAGAAGTTCACCTTATCGCCGCCTTTGAGCGAAAGAATTTCGCGCGCATCGTCCGGCGTGGCGATCTCGAGCCCCATCCCCTCCAGGATCTTGCGCACGGCCAAAACCTGCTGCGCATTCGACTCGGCAAGCTTTCCCGGTCCGATCCACAGCGAATCCTCGAGACCCACGCGGACATTGCCGCCCATGGCCGCGGCCATGGCGGCAATGCGCATCTGATTGGCGCCGGCACCCAATACCGACCAGTGATAGTTGTCTCCGAGCAGACGATCGGCGGTGCGCTTCATCATTATGACGTCTTCCGGGTGCGGCCCGATGCCTCCGAGAATGCCAAACACCGACTGCACGAATAGCGGCGGCTTGACCACGCCACGGTCGAGGAAATGACGCAGCGTGTAGAGATGGCCGATGTCATAGCATTCGATTTCGAACCGGGTGTTGTTCTCGGCGCAGGTGGTAAGGATATATTCGATATCCGCAAAGGTATTCTTGAAGAAACCTTTGCGCGATCCTTCGAGGTAAGGCTCTTCCCAATCATATTTGAATTTACCCTTGTAGCGCGCGAGCATCGGGTAGAGCCCGAAATTCATAGTGCCCATATTGAGCGAAGCGATTTCGGGCTTGAACATCGCGGCCGGCTTGACGCGCTCCTCGATCGACATCGTCGGGGCGCCGCCAGTGGTGATGTTCACGACGACGTTGGAACGCTGCTTGATGACGCGCAGGAACGGCGCGAAGGCCTCTGGCGACTGGTCTGGACGCCCGTCCTGCGGGTTGCGTGCGTGCAGATGGACGACTGCCGCGCCGGCCTCCGCCGCACCGATCGCCGCCTCGGCGATTTCCTGTGGGGTTACCGGCAGGTGCGGCGACATGGTGGGCGTATGGATCGAGCCGGTGACGGCACAGGTGATGATCACTTTGCGCGAGGACTTCGCCATGAGCCTTTCTTCCTGAATGACGTGGGGTTGTGAACGTGCGATTGGACTGGGGCCGCGATCCTAGAGTATCAGGCGCCCGCGAGTCACCTCCGCCGAGGGCGAGTGGACCATGAAAGAATCGGGGCGCGCGCCACCGCGGTCCGCCACGCTGATCGGCGTCTCGTGCGGCGCCGGCGCGGCTCTCGGCTGGGCGGCCGGTTTCGTTGCCGCCAAGCACGGCATCACGGCAGGTTTTACGCCGGCAGACCTCGCCTTCCACCGCTTCTTCTGGTCCGGCCTCTTGCTCGCGCCATTCTCGCGCGACGCGCTGTCCGGCCGGGGCCTCGGCTGGAGGCGCAGTCTCATGATGACGGTCCTGGCCGGTCCGCCACAAGCGATGATCGCGTATACGGGATTCATCCTGGTGCCGCTCGGCCACGGCACGACCATCCAGCCGGCCTGCGCAGCGCTGTTCGGACTTGTGCTGGCAACTCTCATCTTGCGCGAGCGGGCAAGCGCGCAACGCTGGATCGGCGGTCTGACCATCATTCTCGGTCTGCTCGTGTTCGGTGCCGAATCGTTGCTCACCATTGGCAGCCATGGGGTCGGCGGCGATTTGCTGTTTGTGACCGCGGGATTCTTTTGGGCGCTTTTCGGCACCCTGCTGCGCCAATGGCGCGTTTCCGGCTTGCGCGCGACCGCGGCGGTGGCGCTGCTGTCGGTCATGGTCTTCGCACCGCTTTACCTGCTGATCATCGGTACCAGACCGATGCTCCGCATGGGACTTGCCGAGAATCTGCTGCAGATGGCGGTACAAGGCGTGCTCGCCGGCGCTCTGCCGATCTATCTTTTCGCGCGGGCGGTAAGCCTCTTGGGTGCCGGCCGCGCCGCTGTGTTTCCGGCCCTTGTCCCCGGTTTCGGCGTGATCATCGGCTACCTTGCCCTCGGCATCGTGCCGAGTGTGGCGCAGCTCGTCGGGCTGCTCATCGTCGTCATCGGATTCAGGTTCGTGGTACGATAGAGTCTCTGCTCGGGGCATTATCTCGCGGCGAGCGTACGACTGAACACGGCTCTCGGTTGATCAAAAAATCAACCGCGCCCGCACGCGTGGAACGGTGCGTCGTCCCCGGATCATCCTGCACATTTGCCGAAGCCCCGCGTTCCCCCGACCTCACTCCGGTCCGGCATATTTGCCCGCCGTATCAGGGAACATGTTCTTGATGATCTTGAATTTCGAGATGTCGACCGTGGCGTCCATGTGCAGGAACACCACTGCGTCGCGCAGCGCCTTCTCGATGCCGAAATCGAGCATGATGCCGTTGCCGCCGTGCAATTCCACCGCGTGCTGGGCGACTTTCATGATCTCTTCGGAGGCAAACAGCTTGGCCATATTGACCAGCGTTTCGGCTTCCGGCGCGTCTTCGTCAACCGCCTGCGCAGCGCGATCGAGCAGCGCCCGCACCGCTTCGATGCGGGTGGCCATGTCCGCAAGCCTCAGCGCGACGGCCTGGTGTTTGATCAGAATACGGCCCCCTTGAACATAGTTCTGCACATATTCTGCGGTGGCCTCAAAGGCACGCACCCCGACGCCGAGGTTCTTTGCTGCCTGAATGATCTTGCCGGGCCGGAAATAGATTCCCGCAGACCCCAGCGCCGTGTCCTTCACCAACAGATGGTCGTCGGGGACGAACATGTCCTCAAACACCATCTCGCCGTTGTTCATGAAACGGCAACCGAGTGTCTCATTGCAACGCGCCACGGTAAAACCCTTGGTTTCGCGCGGCACGAGAAATGACGACGTTCCCTGCAGCATTCCAACCGTGGGATTGGTGTTGGCGTATACGACGTAGAGCCCGGCATCGTAACCGTTGGAGATGAATTGCTTGCGACCGTTGATGACCCATCCGCCCTTGGTCTTGACGGCTTTCGTCTGCATCGCTGCTTCCGGCACATTGTAAGGAAGCCAGCGATCCGAGGCGCCGCGGGGTTCGGTCAGGCAATGAGCGAATAGAAATTGCGGATCCTCGACCAGGCGCTTGAACCATTTCTCCTGCAGATGACGCGGCGCAAACTGGCGTAACAAGACCGAGACTTTCCAGTTCTGAACCAGTTTGTCGGCGAGGCCGGAATCGCCTCGGGCGATCTCCTCGGCAATCAACGCGAAGGTCTTGACTTCTCTACCCTTTTCCAACTCGACGCCGCCGAATTCCTCGGGGACGCCCAGCGTACGGATGCCGATCTTTTCCGCCTCCTCGAGGATATAAGGCGGCAACCGGTCTTCCGGTACCATCGACCATTCACGTTGCCAGTTCTGCCTGATGAACGGCAGCACGACGGTGTCGACAAAATCGCGGCAGCTCTGCCGCATCAGGCGTTGTTCCTCGGAAAGGCCACGATCGCGCGACACTCGCTCCAGCATTGACGTTTCCTCGGTTGACCTTGTTCTCTGGGTTCCCCTGTAGTCTTGCGCGAATGCGCAAGCGAGTCGAGGCCACAGTCTCTTCGCTGCCGTCGCTTCGAATAGGGGAAATGACGCGCTTGCGTGCGCCTCAGGCCGCTTTCCTGCTGGTCAAGAACTCGCCCATTCGTTCGAGCGCCCTGAGGATGTTCTCCGTCGAATTCGCATAGCTCACGCGGATATATCCCTCGCCGAGGATACCGAAATCGGGACCGCCAATTACGGCGACTCCCGCCTCCTCGAGCAACGCATTGGCGAGCGCCTTGGCCTTCCAGCCGGTACGCCGAATGTTGGGGAATGCATAGAACGCGCCTTTGGGCGTCGTGCAGGATATCCCCGGCAATTGGTTCAGACCATCGACCACCACCCGGCGACGTCTGTCGAACTCGGCCACCATCTCCGCCACCGCATCCTGCGGACCGGTAAGCGCGGCCAGACCTGCATATTGCGTGGCGGCATTGACGCATGAATACAAGTTGACCGCAAGCTTGCGCGCGTAATCATAGAGCCTTTCCGGCCATACCGCGTAGCCCAATCGCCAGCCCGTCATCGCGTAAGTCTTCGACCAGCCGTTGAGCAGAATCACACGGTCACGAATTTCGTGATAAGCGAGGAGGCAAACGTGCTGCGCGCCGTCATAGACCATGTGATCATAGATCTCGTCCGATAAGATTGCCACGTCCGGCCAGCGCGCCAAGCCCGCAACCAGCTTGTCTACCTCCGATCGTGGGGTCACCCCGCCGGTCGGATTAGCCGGCGAATTGAGAATGAGGAGTCGCGTCTTCGGCGTGATCAGCGACAAAGTCTCGTCGGCCGAGAACGCAAAGCCGTTTTCCTCGCGGATAGGAATAGGTACCGGCTTCGCGCCGGTATATTCGATCATGGAACGGTAGATCGGGAAGCCAGGATCCGGATAGAGGATTTCCGCACCCGGTTCGCCGAACATCAGGATCGACATGTACATGGTCGGCTTGCCGCCGGGCATGATCATCACGGTATCCGGCGAGACCTCGACCCCGAAGCGTCCGGCCAGGTCCGCCGCGACCGCCTCGCGCAAGGGGGGGATTCCGATCGCCGGCGTATAACCGTGATGCCCGTCCCGCAACGCCTTCACCGCCGCCTCAACGATGAAGTCCGGGGTCCTGAAATCGGGCTGGCCAATGCCGAGGTTGATGATGTTACGCCCTTGCGCCATCAGTGCATTGGCGCGCGCGAGAACGGCAAACGCGTTTTCCTCGCCGAGGCGGTCGAAAGCGGCGACGGTCCTGAGCATGGTTCTCCCCCGCATGTCTAGGCGTCAAGCAGAGTTGACCCGATCGGCCGGATAAAATCAAACGCTGGTCGGAGACGACAAGCCATGAGCCGGGCCGATGGCCGCAATTGCGAAATATCACTGTCCAGACGGCGGCAGACGTGGCACGGTCGCGCCTCGTGTCGATTGGGGGACGAGCCGTGGTCGCCGTCGGTGAGAAGACAAGGGCTTTCCGCAAGCTTCATGAGCAAGGCTGTTTCGTCATCCCCAACCCGTGGAACATCGGCAGTGCCCGCTATCTGGAAAAACTCGGATTCAAGGCACTCGCAACGACAAGTTCGGGCTATGCCCATTCCCAAGGCCTCGCCGACGGGGCGCTGACCCGCGACCAGGCGCTCGCGCATTTTCGCGACATTGCCGCGGCCGTTGACATTCCGGTCAACGCGGACTTCGAGAATGGATTCGCGCATGAACCCGACGCGGTCGCGGCCAACGTGCGACTTTGCATCGATACAGGCGTGGCCGGTCTCTCCATCGAAGACTTCACCGGCGACGCGGCCAATCCGCTCTACGACCATGATCTCGCGACCGCGCGCGTGAAGGCCGCGCGGGCAGCGATCGACCGGATCGGGAGCGCGGCGGTGCTGACCGCGCGCGCCGAAGGAGTTCTGCACGGATGCTCGGATCTCGCCGACGCAATCCGACGAATTAAGGCCTTCGCGGCGGCCGGCGCGGACTGTCTCTACGTGCCCGGCATCCGCACCCGTGGCGAGATCGAGGCGGTGGTCGAAGCAGTGGCGCCCAAACCCGTTAATTTCCTCAATTCGGCGGCGCTCGGCCTCACCGTCACCGAGATTGCCGAATTGGGCGTGCGGCGCATCAGTATCGGCGGCGCGCTCGCGCGCGTCGCCATGCATGCATTCATCAAGTCAGCCACTGAAATCGCCAAGTATGGGAAATTCGACAGCTTCGACGGCATTATCTCCAATGCGCAACTCAACAAATTCTTTGCAAGCGAAATCTGAACAGCGATTTTCGGCAAAATACCGACCGACCGACGGGCCTTCGCATCCGCACGGCACATGCCTTGCGGCGCGACCGTTGCGGTTACCACGAAACGGGCGACGCACGGCACACAGTGAGCCTCTAGTGCGTCTGTTCGCCCATGACTCGTTTTGGACCTGCATATCCGCCGGTCCATCATATGGCGAGAAAGCCGCCGGCGTCGCATTCATCGCCAGGTCGTTTGTCGACGCCGATCCTTGCGTTTATTCCCTCATTGATCCCTGCAGATCGCGCCACGGCCATCTCGCGCGGATTGAGACACGACCCACATGCCGCGCTTTTGCAAAGGGTAGCCTATTTTGTCTGTCCACACTGCGTCACCGCCGGCTCGGTGCCGAGGCGCCGAGCCGGTCGGCACACCATGTCATTGCAGTGGGCGGCTGTCGGCCTCGCGAATGGAGGGGGTACGCTGCACTTGACGTGGGGTCATGCCCTGCCTCCGGCCACGAGGCCGCCTTTCGTCGGGATGCCGCGGCGACAGGGAGAAAGCACGTGAGCGTTTGGTCTTTCCAGTTTGGCAGTCAATGGTTCGCGCGCGGACGCGCGTTCAGGCACGGGGTGGCAGCCGGCACCGCCGACCGGGAGAGCCGGCAGCTGGTCCATCGACCTGCATCGCACGCCAGCGGTGTGGCCTAGCCATGAGCTCGCCGCCGCCCGCATTGATTGCACAACGGCCATTCGCGCTGCTGTGGCTCGCGCGGGTAGCGGCCACGGTGGGCTACCAGATGATGATGCTCCTATTTGCATGGGAGATCTATGCCCTTACCGGCAGCGCCCTTGACCTGGGGTTGGTGGGCTTGATCCAGTTTGTTCCTGCCGTGGTCCTGACATTGGTGATCGGACATATTGCCGATCGATATGAACGGCGGCAGATCGTGCGGTTGGCCCAGGGCGTGTATGCGTTGATTGCATTTGCCGTGCTTTGGACCCTCGCCCGCCACACGCTCTCCCGCGATCTTCTCTTCGTTGCCGTCTTTGCGCTCGGCACGGCACGCGCCTTTGAAATGCCGACCATCCACGCCCTCGTTCCGGCGCTGGTGCCCGAGCCGCTCATGCCGCGCGCCATCGCTGCCTGGACCTTGGCCAACCAAACCGCTGTCGTCTGCGGACCGGTTCTCGGTGGGATGATATACGCATTGAGCCCATTTGTTGTCACTGCACTTTGCGGCATATTCTTCCTGACGGCGATGCTCCTGGTGAGCCTGGTGCGTCCGGGAAAGGCCGAGAAGACGCCGGGGCCTCCGCCGTTGACGTCGATCCTCGCGGGTCTGCGATTCATTCTTGTCAATCGGCGCCTTTCGGGCATCATAACGCTGGATCTTTTCGTTGTGATCCTCGGCGGAGCGACCGCGTTATTGCCTATCTTTGCACGCGACATTCTCCATGCGGGCCCGACCGGCCTGGGACTGCTCCGTTCAGCCCCCGCGATAGGTGCGCTTATCACCTCCGCCGCGCTGTCGAAATATCCGATCGAGCGCCATATCGGCCGCAGGATGTTTCAGGCGGTCGCGGTCTACGGGATTGCAACGCTCTGTTTTGGATTATCGACCTGGCTGCCGTTCTCGTTGCTCGCGCTGGCGGTCCTTGGCGCAGCCGACGCCGTCAGCGTCGTGATTCGTTTCTCGCTGGTTCAGATCGAGACACCAGACGCCATGCGCGGACGCGTGAGCGCAATCAATTATCTCTTCGTCGGCTCGTCAAACACGCTCGGTGAATTCGAATCGGGTGCCGTTGCCGCCTGGCTGGGTGCGGTCGGCTCGGTGTTGATCGGAGGCGCTGGTGCGCTGCTCGTCGCCTGCATTTGGAGGCTGTTGTATCCGGAGCTGCGTGCCATTGATCGCTTCCAGCCGCCCCGCAGCGGCGCAATTGAGGAGAGGAACGCATGCACGTGTTGATCACAGGCGCCGCGGGAATGATCGGTCGCAAGCTCACCGCACGGCTGGCGAAAGACGGTGCCCTGAACGGCAAACCGATTCGAAAGCTCACGTTGATTGACGTCGTGGCTCCGCTGCAACCCGGAGATTTTGCCGGGGCGGTGGAAACGGCGGTCGCTGACCTCTCGCAGCCGGGGATAGCCGAAACAGCGGTGGCGCAGAGACCCGACGTGATTTTTCACCTCGCCGGCGTCGTTTCCGGCGAAGCGGAAACGGATTTCGAGAAAGGCTACCGTGTCAATCTTGACGGCAGCCGCGCACTGTTGGAAGCCATCCGGTCGTCGGGTGGAGGCTACATGCCCAAGGTCGTCTTCACGTCCTCGATCGCGGTGTTCGGCGCACCGTTTCCCAGAAGCATTCCCGACGATTTTCATCTCACGCCGCTCACCTCATACGGAACGCAGAAGGCGATGGTCGAACTGATGCTTGCCGACTATAACCGACGCGGTTTTATCGAAGGCGTCGGCGTCCGGCTGCCAACCATCTGCGTGCGGCCAGGAAGGCCAAACAAGGCCGCGTCAGGATTTTTCTCCGGGATCATCCGCGAACCGCTCGCCGGCGAGGAAGCGCTCCTGCCGGTTCCCGAGACGGTCCGCCATACCCATGCAAGTCCGCGCGCAGCGGTGGGCTTTCTTATCCACGCCGCCGGTTTGACTCGGGCGCAGCTCGGGCCCCGCATCAACCTCACGATGCCCGGGGTGAGTTGCACGATAGCCGAACAGATCGAGGCGCTGACGCGTATTGCCGGTCCGAAGGTTGCGGCCCGCATCAAGCGAGTTCCGGACGCCCTTGTCATGCGTATCGTCAGCGGCTGGCCGGAGCGGGTCGACGCCACGCGCGCCATGGCACTCGGCTTCAAGGCCGAGTCTTCGTTTGACGAAATCATCCGCGTACACATAGAGGAAGAGCTTGGCGGCAAGATTGCCGCCTAGGCCGCGCCTAGCCGTCACATTCCGTCGGCCCTCCCGGGCGGTCGGGCAGTCGAAGCGTCTCGTCGCGACTGCCGAAAACGGCGATGCCTGTTGCCTTGGATTCCGCAATCCTTACATTAAGGTCCATGACCTACATAGACGCCGCCCTCGCGCCGCTTCGCAAGACCGGTCAGATCAAGCTCCATGGCCCCGCAGCATTCGAAGGAATGCGCAAGGCGGGACAGCTGGTCGCGCGCTGCCTTGACATGTTGACCGAACACATCAGACCCGGCGTGCCCACCGAGACGATCGACCGCCTGGTGTTCGAATATGCCATGGATCACGGCGCGCTGCCGGCGACCCTCATGTATCGCGGTTATCGGAAATCGACCTGTACTTCGCTCAATCATGTGGTCTGCCACGGCATTCCCGGCGACAAGCCACTCAAGGATGGCGACATCGTCAACGTCGACGTTACGCTCATACTCGACGGCTGGCATGGCGACTCGAGTCGCATGTATGCAATCGGCAATATCCCGCGGCGCGCCGAACGGTTGATCGAGGTGACGCATGAGGCGATGATGCGCGGCATCAGCGTGATCCGCCCCGGTGCCACCACCGGCGATATCGGCCACGCGATCCAGACTTACGTGGAAGCGCAGCACATGAGCGTAGTCCGCGATTTCTGCGGCCATGGCGTCGGCCGCCTGTTTCATGATGAACCCAACATCGTGCATGTCGGGCGACCGGGTGAAGGAATCGTGCTGAAGCCGGGCATGTTTTTCACGGTAGAGCCGATGATCAATATCGGTCGACCGCACGTGAAGGTCCTCTCCGACGGATGGACGGCGGTGACGCGCGACCGCTCGCTCTCGGCCCAATTCGAGCATACCGTGGGCGTTACGGAGACCGGGGTGGAAGTATTCACCTTTTCTCCCGCAGGCTTGGACAAGCCTCCCTATCGCCGGTGACACCGCTCTTGGCCGCCCCGCGCGGACCCTATCCGCCCACTGATTGTATTTTTTGTCGCTGCAACTAAAAGGTCTGAAGCGAGGCCGCGTTCCCTGGGGCCGCATCGATGCCGGACAAGTTCAGCAAGGCGTCCGAGGAGGAGGATCTTTCGCGGGAGCTGCCGCATTATCACGGCCACCGTGAACGGCTGCGCGCGCGGTTCCGCGAGGCCGGCAGCGAGGCGCTGAGCGATTATGAACTGCTTGAGCTCGTGCTGTTCCGGGCTATTCCCCAGCGCGACGTCAAGCCGCTGGCCAAGGAACTCGTGAGGCGATTCGGTTCCTTCGCCGAGGTAGTCGCGGCCCCCACGTCGCGACTGGCCGAGATCAAGGGAATCGGCGAAGCCGTCATCACCGAGCTGAAGATTGTTCACGCGGCCGCGAGCCGACTCGCCCGTGGCCAAGTGCAAAAGCGCCGAGTCCTCTCCTCATGGTCGAGCGTGCTCGATTATTGCCGGACGGCACAGGCCTTTGCCGAGAGGGAGCAGTTCCGTGTGCTGTTTCTCGACAAACGCAACCAGCTTATTGCGGACGAGTTGCAGCAAACCGGGACCGTCGACCACACGCCCGTCTACCCACGAGAGGTGGTCAAGCGCGCGCTCGAATTATCGGCAACCGCGCTGATCCTGGTGCACAACCATCCTTCCGGCGACCCCATGCCGTCGCACGCCGACATTGAAATGACACGGACGATCATCGAGGTGGCCCGTCCGCTCGGCATTGCCGTGCACGACCATATCATCGTCGGCAAGCAGGGCCACGCCAGTCTCAAAGGGCTCAAGTTGATCTAACGCCGGACGAGCGTTACGCGATTGACGCTTTCCGGCAGGCGGCCCCAAGTCGCGTCGTCGAGTGCCTCGAAGCGCCATGCGCTGCCATGCGCAGGCTGCAGCACCAGTTCGTCCCTGTCGAGCCGCCACTGCGCGAACCCGAGGCGAACGATCGTCTCGTCGCAACCGGGTCCGACAGCCAACGCAAAACCCTCGGCCGTGGGTGTCGTCGCGAGCATCAGTGGACACAGCACGGTGCCGTCGCCCGCTTTGAGGATCCAGTTTCCGGCGATCTGGTCCGGCAATTTGCGCGGCGGCGGGGCAGCGGCGGCGTGTTGCAGGAACAGCACGCCGACCCCCGGGGTCGGAGCTTCGAATATTCCGTCTTCGACCTCGCTGAATTCGACCAACGCCTTGCCGCGCGCATCGAGCAGATAAAGCAGATCGTCTTCGGGATACTTCCACGCGACAATTTCACGGATGAGCGGGAACAGCACGGCGCATCGGGAGTCAAATTCAAGCGCGTAGCCGTTGGAGGCAGCACCGGATTTGAAAGTGACGGCGCAGATCTTGTCCCGATCGGCATTGGAGAATTCCCAGCTGCCCAGCATGGCCTGTGCCTGGCCGTTGAGCGGCGGTGGGGTGTCGGCATCAAGGTCACCGGCAAAGAGCAGCACCAAGATGACGGCGCACGAGAACCGCAACAGTCTCAATGCCTCACCGTTTGGGTGGATAAGGTGTTTCGGGCACCGGCGTCAACGGCGGCCTGCCGGCCGCCCAGGCGAGGATGTTGTCGACCACGAGTTGATCCATCGCGGCCCGCGTGACTTCGGTGGATGAGCCGAGATGGGGAAACAAGACGACATGCTCCATCTCGATAAGTTCCTTCGGAACGTGCGGCTCATTCGCGAAGACGTCAAGCCCGGCGGAATATATGGTGCGGTCTTGCAGGGCGGCGATCAACGCCCTCTCGTCCACCACCGAGCCGCGCGCCATGTTGATGAGAATACCGTTCGGCCCCAGTGCTTTCAACACGTCCGCATTGATCAGGTTGCGTGTCGACTCGCCGCCCGGAACGATCACCATCAGCGTATCGACATCGCGCGCCATGTCGATGAGCTTCGGGTAGTACTTGTATTTCACGTCAGGAACTCGATTGCGTGCGTGATAGACGACCGGTACGCCGAAGGCCTCAAGCCGGCGCGCGATCGCTCGACCGATGCGGCCGAGCCCGACCATGCCCACGGTTCGGTTGCGCAGCGTCGCCTTGGCAAGTGGATAATGTCCCTGCAGCCATTTGCCGGCACGTAGAAAGCGCTCCGCGCGCGGGAATTCGCGTACAGTGCACAAAAGAAGGCCGAGAGCGGTGTCGGCCACCTCCTCGTTCAGCACGTCAGGGGTATTGGTGACG
The DNA here is from genome assembly GCA_019689975.1 of Pseudolabrys sp. Lineage (GTDB taxonomy): Bacteria > Pseudomonadota > Alphaproteobacteria > Rhizobiales > Xanthobacteraceae > Pseudolabrys. The sequence continues at coordinate 7,276 of JADGGK010000007.1, read as the reverse complement.
ACGATTCCGTGCTCACCCGCCCATTTGGCGTCGATATGATCGTAGCCCACGCCGAAGCTTGAGACCTGCTCGAGTTTGGGCAATTTTTTCATGAACTCGGCGTCAAGCCGATCCGCCGTATAAGCGACCGCGACGGCACGCACCCGATCGGCGAGCGATCGCAGAAACGCATCCTTGTCTTTCGCGTCGCTCAGATAATGAAGCGTCACGTGCGACTCGAGGCCCTTGACGATTACCGGCTTTTTTTGACCGATCAGCAGCACGTCCGGCTTTTCTTCGCCAGCCATCTCGTCACCTCTCTTTTGCGGTTTACACCAGGAACGCGATCGGGTTTTCCGCGAGCGTCTTGAAAACGGAAAGCAGCTCGGCCCCGAGTGCCCCGTCGATCACGCGGTGATCACAGGAGAGCGTGACCGTGATCTGATCCACGAACTTCACGCCACCACCTTCCGTTTCCACCGGTGCCCGGCGGGCGGCGCCGACGGCCAGAACGGTGGCATGCGGCGGATTGATGATGGCCGAGAATTCGCGCACGCCATACATGCCGAGATTGGATATGGTGCTTGCGCCGCCTTGATACTCTTCCGGTCTTAGCTTCCTGGCGCGGGCACGCGCCACGAGATCCCGCATTTCGCTCGATATCGCCGCGAGCGATTTGCCGTCGGCGTTGCGCACGATGGGCGTGATCAATCCGCCGTCAAGCGCAACCGCAACCCCGATGTCGGACTGCCGGAAGCGAAGCATGCTCTCTTCCGCGAACACGGCGTTGGCCGCGGGGACACGTTGGAGCGCGACGGCCCAGGCTTTGATCAGGAAGTCGTTGAGCGATAGCCTGAATACCGGCTCGCCGCGCGCGTCCTTTGGGGCCGCCGCGTTAGCCTCCCGGCGCAGGGCGATGAGGCTTCCGATGTCGATATCGGTGGCAAGATAGAAATGGGGGATGGTCTGTTTGGCGATAACCAAGCGCGCAGCGATTGTGCGCCGCATGGCATCGAGGGGTATCTCTTCATGGGGAACGCGCTCGAAAAGCGCTTTGATCCGCGCGGCATCCGCGCCGGGCGCGTATCCCGATGCGCGGGCCGCGCTCGCGGCGCTTTCGACGTCACGCGCCATGACGCGTCCGTGCGGGCCCGAGCCGCGAATGCAAGCGAGATCCACCCCGCGTTCCCGAGCGAGCCGCCGGGCAAGTGGCGTTACGGCCGCGCCGCTTGGAAGCCGGGCCGGGCCGTAATTGCGTTCGGGCGTGCGAACTTCTCGCCAGGGACTCATGTCGGTATAGGCATGAGCGGCGCCGTCCGTCACTTCGCGCCCAGGCGAGCGCGAGGCTTGCTCGCCGCGCCCGCCCCCCGCCACCGCGGCATCAGAAAGCGTAGGCGAAGCGCTTGCGGGCCCGGTTTGCCGCGACTCGCCGGCGCCCGTGATCACGGCCACCACGGCACCGACCTTGGCGATTTCACCCACCTGGAAGCGAATGTCGGTAAGCGTTCCGGCGACCGTCGAGGGAACTTCCATCGAGGTCTTGTCGGTTTCGATCTCGAACAGGTTGTCGCCCGGCTTGACCACGTCGCCGGTCGACTTGAACCATCTCACGATCTTCCCCTCGGCGACCGTTTCGCCGAGCTGAGGCATCAGGACGTCCATTCCGATCTTTCCCAACTGTCGATCACTGGGCGCGCCGGATCGGTCCGACTGTTCAGGATCACCAGGTGACCGATACGTATTGCGTCTCGAGAAACTCCATCATCCCTTCGTGTGCACCTTCGCGGCCGATGCCGGACTGCTTCATGCCGCCGAACGGCGCCGCTGGATCGGAGACGAGGCCACGATTGAGGCCGATCATGCCGAAATCAAGTTTTTCGGACACACGCAAACCGCGCGACAGATCCCGCGTGTACAGGTAGGCGACGAGGCCATACTCCGTGTCGTTGGCCCGCCTAATCACCTCCTCCTCGCTTTTGAAAGTCTGGATGGAGGCAACCGGACCGAAGATCTCTTCATTAAGCATCTTCGCATTGTCGGGAACATTGTCGAGCACCGTAGCCGGATAGAAGAAACCCGGTCCGTCCGGCACCCTGCCCCCAGTGAGAATCCGGGCGCCTTTTTCGACCGCGTCATTGACCAGCTCGATCACCTTGTCCCGACCGTCCTTGTTCACCAAAGGACCGAGATTGACGCCTTCGTCGAGCCCGTTGCCCATCTTGAGCGAAGCCATCCTGGCCGTGAGCTTCGCGGCAAACTCGTCATGCACCTTTTCGTGCACGTAAAAACGATTCGCCGCCGTACAGGCCTCACCCATGTTGCGCATCTTGGCGATCATGGCACCGTCGATTGCGGCGTCGATGTCGGCATCCTCAAACACGATGAAGGGGGCATTGCCGCCGAGTTCCATAGCCGGCTTGACGATGTTGTCGGCGGCTTCGCGAAGAAGCTTGCGGCCGACTTCCGTCGAACCGGTAAACGAGACGACCCGCACGCGCGGATCGTGCAACATGGCGCCCACCACCTTGCCGGACGAGCGTGACGGAATCACGTTGATCACGCCGGCCGGCACTCCCGCTTCTTCCAGCACCGGCATTAGCGCGAGCATGGTCAACGGTGTGTCGGACGCAGGCTTCAGCACGACGGGACAGCCGGCTGCAAGCGCCGGCCCGATTTTCCGGGTTGCCATGGCGGCCGGGAAATTCCACGGGGTCACCAGCACCGCGATGCCCGCCGGCTTGTGGTGCACCAGGATGCGTGCTCCTGAGGCGGGCGCGCGCGATACATCACCGATATTGCGTACGGCCTCTTCCGCATACCACCGGAAAAACTCAGCGGCATATGCGACTTCGCTGCGCGAATCCGGCAGCGCCTTCCCGTTTTCCAGCGTGATCAGCTTGGCAAAACGTTCGGCGTCCCGCATGATGAGTTCATAGGACCTGCGCAGAATTTCCGCACGCTCGCGCGGCTTTCGCGATGCCCAACCCTCGAATGCCGCTTCGGCCGCATCGATCGCAGCAATCGCATCCTCGACCGTCGCACTTGCAACGCTCGCGATAATGCGTTCCGTCGCAGGGTCTATCACGTCGAAGCGCCCTCCGTCGGACGCCTTGCGCCATTTGCCGCCGATCCAAAGATCCGTCGGCACATCGGCGAGCAGGTTTTCATACATGACACTCACTCCATTGCTTGTCGGGACACAGCTCGACGCATTCGTGATGCGCGACGGTGTCGGGACGCAGCGTTTCCGAGAACAAGTTGGTCGGCCGCATCCCCGACGCACGGATCCATTAGCTGTTCAGCGCCCGTCTCACCGTTTCCGCAATGCGCTGTGGCGTCGGCAGCACGATATCTTCAAGCGTGTCGGCGGCTGGCAACGGTATATGCGGCGTGGTGATCCGCACCGGCGGACCATCGAGATCATAGAACGCTTCGTCGGCGACAATGGACACGATTTCGGCGCCCCAGCCGCACAACCGCGGATTCTCCTCGACGGTGAACAGTCTATGGGTGCGTGCGACCGAACCGAGAATCGTCTGCGTGTCGAGCGGTACCAGCGAGCGTACGTCGACAACTTCGCAGTCGATGCCGTGTTCCGATTTCAGACGCTCGGCGGCTTCGAGCGCCCGCGGCACCATCAAGGCGAGTGCCAGGATGGTCGCATCCTTGCCCGGTCTTACGATACGAGCCGTGCCCAGCCGATCGACGATCTCGCCATCCGGCACCTCGCCTTTGGTGGGATAGAGCGACTTATGTTCGAAGAAGATGACGGGATCGGGATCGCGCACCGACGCCGCGAGCAGGCCTATCACGTCGCGCGGGTTGGACGGCGCGACGACCTTGAGCCCCGGAATCATCATGCACCAGTTTTCGACCGACTGCGAATGCTGCGCACCGAAACGCGATCCGGCGCCGTTTCCGGTACGCACGACCAGCGGACATTTGATCTGGCCGTTCGACATGTAGCGGCTCTTGGGAATCTCGTTCGCGATATAGTCGAAGCAGACGGCAATGAAATCGGAAAACATGATCTCCGCAATGGGCTTTAGGCCGGTCATCGCTGCACCCATGGCCGCTCCAAGGATTGCCTGCTCGGAAATTGGCGTATCGCGAACGCGCAGCGGACCGAACCGCTCATAGAGACCAACCGTCGCCTTGAACACGCCGCCGGCTTTGGCCACGTCCTCGCCGAGAAAGACGACGTCCGGATCGCGCTCCATTTCCTGTGCGATGCCTCGGATGACGGCGTCGCGATATGTCAATTCCGCCATGCCCAACCTCCATCGGCATACACATCCGCCGTGAGAATATCCGCCGGCGGCGGCGGCGCGGCCTTGCAAGCTTCGGTCGCCACATCGACTTCCCGCCGGGCAGCCGCATCGATCTCGGCAATGATCCGTTCCGAAACGCCGAACTGCAGGAGTCGCTCGCGATAGATCTTGATCGGATCGCGCAGCTTCCACCGCTCCAGCTCGCCTTCCGGACGATACTTTGCGGGGTCCGCACGCGAATGACCGCTGTGCCGATAAGTCAGGCATTCGATGAGCGAAGGTCCTTTCCCGGCGCGCGCCTTCGCATAAGCGGCTTTGGCCGTGCGGTAGACGATGTCCGCATCGTTGCCATCGATGATGATGCGTTCGAGGCCGTATGACGCCGCTCGATCGGCCGCCGGGTGCGGGACCGCCGTCACGTCTGCGATCGGCGTATATTCCATGTAGAGATTGTTCTCGCACACGAAGACGACGGGCAACTTCCAGACGGACGCGAAATTGAGCGCCTCGTGAAAGGCGCCGATGTTCGTGGTTCCGTCGCCAAAAAAACATACGGAGACATCCGTGTGGCCTTTGTATTGTGCGCGCCAAGCCGCACCGCAGGCGATGGGAAGGTGCGCGCCGATGATCGCATAGGATCCCATCACGCCGTGGTCGACGGCGGTCAGATGCATCGAACCGCCTTTGCCGCGCATGAGCCCATTGTCGCGCTGCATCAGCTCTCCGAGCACCTTCTCGACCGAAACCCCGCGCGCCAGCGTATGCGCATGTCCACGGTAGGTGCAGAACGAGAGGTCACCCGGTTCCATGGCTGCCGCAAAACCCGCGGCGACCGCTTCCTGACCGAGCGAGAGATGGCTCGTGCCCTTCACGAGGTTCTGAAGAAACAGGTCATAGGCGCGTTGTTCGGCCTCGCGGATGATGACCTGCGTCCGATACATCTCGAGACGCTTCTTTTCGCCGATATCGTCGTTTAGGCCGGTCTGTACCGGCGCCCGTGCATCTGCTGTGGCCATGAATAACCCTTGAGCTTGGCGACCGGAACTTAGCGCCGGCTGATGCCGCCCTGCAACCTCTCCCCGAATTGGGTCCCACCCCTGATGCCCGTTTCATTCGACCAGGCTCCCGCTCACGGTCTGGCGGCCCACCCGTCCGTCGCGATGCAACAGGTACAGTCCCGACGCCACGACGACTGCCATGCCGGACAATGTCCAGCTGTTGGGCAACTCCCCGAAAACCAAGAAACTGAACGCAATGGCCCACACAAGCTGCGTGTAGAGAAACGGTGCCAGCACAGCAGGCGGCGCGAGGCGGTGCGCGATGATCAACAGGTAGTGCCCGATGCTGCCGAGGGCGCCGGAAAGCACCATTAATGCGATGACACGCGGATCACGGGGCGTGCTCCAGAAGAACGGGACGAGCGCACTCATCAGCACCGCCCCAACCAGATTCGAATAGAACAATGTGGTTTCGTTTGAATCCGTGCGCGCCAGGATGCGCGTCGCGATCATATAGAATCCATAGCAGACAACCGACAGCGCCGAGAGCGCGGCCGCCGAATGGATACCCCCGAATCCCGGGCGGGTAACCAGCAGGACGCCCGCAAAACCGACGATGATCGCGGCCCAGCGCCGCCAGCCGACCCATTCTCCCAGCAATGGCCCGGACAGCACCGCAACCAGAAACGGCGTCGAGAACATTATCGCGGTCGTCTGGTCGAGCTGAAGCCAGCGCAAGGCAAGAAAATTGAACGCAGTGGATCCGAGCAAGAGCAGCGAGCGGCCGATCTGCAGCCATGGCCGGGAGGTCCGCATCAAGGCGGGCCGCGAAATGGGGTTGGAGAGAACGAGTGCCAGGAGAAAGCCTCCCGTGTAACGGGCCCAGACCACCTGCACCGTGGACATCGAATGATTGAGGTACTTCGCCGTCGTGTCGAGGCCGGCAAAGAACACCACCGTCGCGCAGATCAGCGCGATGCCGGTGAGACGCTGGCGGCGTTCGAGGCGTGCGTCGATCAATAGGTCGCCCGTCCGCCCGAAATGTCGAATACCGCGCCGGTTGTGAAGGAGCACTCCGCAGAGGCGCAGAATGCGACAAGCGCGGCAATCTCCTGCACGGTGACGAAGCGGCCACGCGGAATCTTCGACAACATGAAATCAATGTGCTGCTGCGTCATCTGGCTGAAAATCGCCGTTTTCGCCGCTGCGGGCGTGATGCAATTGACCGCAATGTCGTGGGATGCAAGTTCCTTTCCGAGCGATTTGGTGAGCGCGATGACGGCCGCCTTGGATGCCGAATAGGCCGGCGCATTGGGATTTCCCTCCTTTCCGGCGATTGAGGCGATATTGACGATGCGGCCGTAGTTCTGGGAGATCATCACAGGAACGACCGCGCGGCAGCAGTGGAACGGTCCGTCGAGATTGACGGCCATCACCGCACGCCAAGCGTCCAACGGATATTGCCACGTCGTGGCATTGGGCCCGGCAATGCCGGCATTGTTCACCAGGATATCGATGCGGCCGTAAAGCGCCATCGTGTCGTCGCGGGCGCGTTCGACCTCGGCGTAGCTCGTCACGTCGACGGCAAGAGCCGTCACCTTGCCCTCAAGCTCGCACGCGGTCTTTTCCGCGAGTTGCTTGTCGCGATCCCAGATTGCCACCGCCGCGCCGCATCCGAGAAACCGCTCAACGATCGCACGGCCAATGCCTTGCGCGCCGCCGGTCACTACCGCGATCTTTCCCGCAAGATCGATCTTGTTTGACATGGGCCTCTCCCCCGCGCTGCCGCTGCGCCGCCACATGCGCGTCGTATAGCCGCATTGCGCTGGAAACGGCAGTCTCCCTGCGGGATGGCAGCCATCTATCAAAGGCGTTGATCGTCCTAATCGGAACAGCGGCCGATGCGCGGACGAACACCAGCCCCGCCCGCTTGGCCGCGGGGCTTACTCATTCCGAGCTTATGGCGGCGCATCCCAACCTCCGGGCGAACGGGTAAGTTTATCTCGTGGCTGCAGTTTTCTGAACTAG
>JADGGK010000043.1 GCA_019689975.1 Pseudolabrys sp. | reverse complement strand
CGCCAATTCCTCTGCTCACGACGGCGTGACCTCGGCGGTATAGCCTTTGACTATTGACCGTTCCTCTGCCGCGGCGGTAGTTTTTTCACATCGTTCTAAACTCGCTCAACCCGCCCCGGCGTGATGAGGGACGGCGGTGCCTCTGGTCGCAAAATCCCAGGTCACATATGCGAGCGGCCATGCCGGATGAGGGACTACAGGAAGCGATTCGTGCCGCCGGCGGCATCAGCGAGCTTGCGCGCCGCGTCGGCGTGTCGCAACCCTCGGTGTCGAACTGGCGTCGCGTTCCGGCCGAGCGCGTACTCGCGGTCGAGGCGGCAACCGGTGTCCCGCGCACGAAGCTGCGTCCGGACCTTTATGGCGAGCCCGCCAACAGGGCAGTCGACGACGTCGATCTTGCGCGCGCGCGCATCTACGCGCTGCTCGGCGTGCTGCTCACGCGCGCGCCGGACGCCAATCTGCTGGGCCGGATCGGCGCCTTGCGTGGCGATGCCACGCCGCTCGGTATGGCGCACATCGAGCTTGCGCAGGCCGCGCGCCAAGTGCCGGCCGAGCGGATCGAGCGGGAATATTTCGATCTTTTCATCGGCATCGGCCGCGGCGAGCTGCTGCCCTATGCCTCGTTTTACCTGACGGGATTCCTGCACGAGCGGCCGCTCGCGCGGCTGCGCGAAGATCTCGGGCGCCTCGGCATTAGCCGCGCGGAGGGCGTCGCAGAACCGGAGGATCACGCCGGCATCCTCTGCGAGGTGATGTCCGGTCTCGTGGGCGGCCGTTTTTCGGCGCCCGCGGGGTCCGATCGCTCCTTGTTCGAAAAACACATGGCGCCGTGGATCGGCCGCTTCTTTGCCGATCTGGAACGCGCCGAGGCGGCCGATTTCTACCGCCGGGTCGGAAGCCTGGGCCGGATTTTCATCGACATCGAGAGGGCAGCCTTTGCGCTCCCTTCCTGAGGCGGGCGTGGGGCCGGGAAACACACCTTAAGGAGGATTGGCGATGCAAGCAGAAGCCAACAAACTGGGACGGCGCGACTTCCTGCGCGCGCTCGCCGCCGGAGCGGGCATGGCGGCAGCTCCCGTCGTGCCGGTCGAGCAGGCGCACGCGACCGAAAACGACGATGCGAAGCGCAAGGCCCGCTACAAGGCCGATTCGCCGGACGTCAAAGCCTATTACCGCGTCAATCGCTACCCGAGCTGAAGGAGGCATCCGTGCTGATCAAGAAATCAGAGCGTCATACCCAGCGCAGCTCGCTCGCCGCCCTTGCGGCCCACGGCAAAGGCGGCATCGACCGCCGCGCCTTTCTGCGCCGATCCGGGCTGGCCGCGGGCAGCTTGGCGGCGATCGGCACGCTGCCGCTTACCACCGTGCGCGAGGCGGACGCCGCGGCGGCGGGACCGCTGACTTCGGGAGCGACAATCCGCAAGAGCATCTGCACCCATTGCTCGGTCGGATGCACCGTAACCGCCGAAGTGGTGAACGGCGTCTGGGTTGGCCAGGAACCCAGCTGGGATAGCCCGATCAACCGCGGCTCGCATTGCGCCAAAGGCGCGGCGGTGCGCGAGCTCGTATCCGGCGAGCGGCGGCTCAAATATCCGCTGAAGCTCGTCAACGGCCAATGGACCCGTATCAAGTGGGATCAGGCGATCGACGAGATCGGTGACAAGCTGATGGAGATTCGCCGCAAGTCGGGGGCCGACGCGGTGTATTGGCTCGGCTCGGCGAAGATGACCAACGAGGGTGCATATCTTTTCCGCAAGCTGGGTGCGTTCTGGGGCACGAACAATACCGACCATCAGGCGCGCATCTGCCATTCGACCACCGTCACCGGCGTGGCCAACACCTGGGGCTACGGCGCGATGACCAACAGCTACACCGACATCCGCAATGCCAAGACCATGATCATCATGGGCGGCAATCCGGCGGAGGCCCACCCGGTATCGTTGCAGCACGTGCTCGAGGGCGCCGAGCTCAAGAGGGCGAACGTGATCGTCATCGATCCGCGCCTGACGCGCACCGCGGCACACGCCACCGAATACGTGCGGCTGCGGCCCGGCACGGATATCCCGGTGCTCTACGGAATCATGTGGCACATCATCAAGAACGGATGGGAGGACAAGGAATTCATCCGCCAGCGCGTCTATGGCTACGAGGACGCGCGCAAGGAAATGGAGAAGTGGAATCCGGAGGAGGTGGAACGCGTTTCCGGCGTTCCCGGCGCGCAACTGGAACGGGTCGCGAAGATGTTCGCGACCGAAAAACCGTCGACGCTGATCTGGTGCATGGGCCAGACCCAGCACACGGTCGGCACGGCCAATGTGCGGGCAAGCTGCATGCTGCTTCTGCTCACGGGCAATGTCGGTGGGCCGGGCACCGGCGCCAACATTTTCCGCGGCCACGACAACGTGCAGGGCGCAACCGACGTCGGCCTCGATATCGTGACGCTGCCGTTCTATTACGGCCTCACCGAAGGCGCCTGGAAGCATTGGGCGCGGGTATGGGAAGTGGATTACGATTATCTGCTCGGGCGTTTTGACGACAAAAAGATCATGGAAACGTCCGGCATTCCGCTCACGCGCTGGTTTGACGCCGTGCTGCTTCCCAAGGACCAGGTGGCGCAGAAGGACAATGTCAAGGCAATGTTCGTCCAGGGCCACGCCAGCAACTCGATCACGCGCATTCCCGAATCGCTGAAAGGGCTCAAGGCGCTCGAGCTGCTGGTGGTTGCCGACCCGCACCCGACGACCTGGGCCTCGCTCGCCGTCAAGGCCGGCCGGAAGGACAACATGTATCTGCTGCCGGTCGCGACCCAGTTCGAATGCAAGGGCTCGCGCGTCGCCTCCAACCGCGCCTTGCAGTGGGGCGAGCAGATCGTCAAGCCGATCTTCGAGTCCAAGGACGATCTCGAAGTCATGTACCTCATTGCCAAGAAGCTCGGCTTCGCCGACCAGATGTTCAAGAACATCAAAGTCGAGAATAATCTGCCGGTGGCGGAGGACATCCTGCGCGAGATGAACCGTGGCAGTTGGTCGACCGGCTACTGCGGTCAATCGCCGGAGCGGCTGAAGTCGCATATGGCCCACCAGGCCGACTTCGACATGCTCACCCAGCGGGCGACCAAAGGCCCGAACAAAGGCGATTACTACGGCTTGCCCTGGCCGTGCTGGGGCTCGCCCGAGGTCAGGCACCCGGGCACGCCGCTGCTCTACAACACCAATCTCGCCGTTATGGACGGCGGCGGCACCTTCCGCGCCCGCTTCGGCGTGGAACGCGAGGAAAAACGGCCGGACGGTTCGGTGGTCAAGGTCAGCCTGCTCGCCGACGGTTCCTACTCCAAGGATTCGGAGATCAAGGACGGCTATCCCGAATTCACTCTCGGTGTGCTCAAGAAGCTGGGATGGGACAAGGACCTGACCGAAGCCGAGATGGCGGTGATCAACAAGATCAATCCGGCCAATCCCGATGCGGTGTCATGGTCGCTTGACCTCTCCGGCGGCATCCAGCGCGTCGCGCTCAAGCACGGCTGCGTCCCCTATGGCAACGGCAAGGCGCGGATGAACGCCTGGAACCTGCCCGACCCGATCCCGGTCCATCGCGAGCCGATCTACACGCCGCGCGTCGAGCTCGTCTCCAAATACCCGACGCTGCCCGATGCGAAACAATTCAGGCTGCCGAACATCGGCTTCACGGTGCAGAAGACGGCGATCGAGAAGGGCATCGCCAAGCAATTCCCGCTCATTCTGTCTTCCGGACGGCTGGTCGAATACGAAGGCGGCGGCGAGGAAACGCGATCCAACAAATGGCTCGCCGAGCTCCAGCAGCAGATGTTCATCGAAATCAATCCCGCCGATGCCGCCGAGCGCGGCATCAAGGACGGGGCTTGGGTCTGGGTGACGGGAGCGGAGAACAACGCGAGGGCGAAGGTCACCGCGCTCGTCACCGAACGCGTGGGCAAGGGCGTCGCCTGGATGCCGTTCCACTTCGGCGGATGGTTCGGCGGCGAAGACCTGCGGGCCAACTATCCCCAGGGCACCGACCCGATCGTGCTTGGCGAAAGCGCCAACACGATTACCACCTACGGTTACGACCCGGCCACGGGCATGCAGGAACCCAAGGTCACTCTGTGCCAGATCACGGCGGCTTAAGGAGACGGCATCATGGCGCGAATGAAATTTCTCTGCGACGCGGACCGTTGCATTGAGTGCAATGCGTGCGTCACCGCGTGCAAGAACGAGCACGAAGTGCCGTGGGGCATGAACCGTCGGCGCGTCGTCACGCTCAACGACGGCAAGCCGGGCGAACGTTCCATTTCGATGGCGTGCATGCACTGCACGGATGCGCCGTGCGCTGCGGTCTGTCCCGTCAACTGCTTCTACACGACGGCTGATGCGGTGGTCCTGCACAACAAGGATCTCTGCATCGGCTGTGGTTACTGCTTCTACGCGTGCCCATTCGGCGCGCCGCAATATCCCAAGGTCGGCAACTTCGGTTCGCGCGGCAAGATGGACAAGTGCACCTTCTGTGCCGGCGGCCCGGAGGAGGACGGCAGCAAGGAGGAGTACGAGAAATACGGCGCCAATCGGCTCGCCGAGGGCAAGCTGCCGCTCTGCGCCGAAATGTGCTCGACCAAGTCCTTGCTCGCCGGCGATGGCGACGTCATCGCTCAGATCTACAAAGAGCGGGTCGCCAAGCGCGGTTACGGCTCCGGGGCCTGGGGCTGGCAAACCGCCTATCGCGAAACGATCGCAACCTGAGCTCGCACCATGGGGCGCGCGGTCGCGCCCGCGCGCCGCCGGTGTCCCTGGCGTCAAAGCAGGAGAAAAGGCATGACCAAGTTTATTGCTTGTTTGCGATTGATTGCGGGCGTCCTCGTCTTCGTGCTCATGACGGGGCTGGCGGGTCCGACCAATGCGCAGCAACCGAATTCGGTCAACCCCAATGCCAGCGCGGTGAAGGAACAGCAGCTTCTCGACAAACTCAACGTGGTGAAGGGGCTCGGCACGATTCCCGACACCAAATCCTATGTGCTCGAACATCCGGCCGGCCGCGATTGGCGCGTGTTTCATCAGGTGACGTTGAAATGGATCGGCGGCATCGCCATTCTCGGCATGCTGGCGCTGCTCGTCGTCTTTTACCTCTGGCGCGGCACGATCCGGATCGAAGCCGGGCGCTCGGGACGCACGATCGTGCGGTTCAACGGCTTCGAGCGTTTCGTGCATTGGCTGACGGCGACGACCTTCGTGGTGCTCGGGATCACCGGTCTCAACGTCACCTTCGGCCGCAGTCTGCTGCTGCCGCTGATGAGCCCGGAAGCGTTCAGCGCATGGTCCGAGTGGGCCAAATATGCGCATAACTACCTCAGCTTCGCATTCACCATTGGCGTCGTGCTGATGTTCCTGATGTGGATTGGCCAGAATTTTCCCACCAAGGCCGACATCACCTGGTTCAAGATGGGCGGCGGCATGGGAAAAAGCGGCGGCCATCCTCCGGCCTACAAGTTCAACGGCGGACAGAAGTTGCTCTATTGGCTCATCGTGCTCGGCGGCGCCGCGATGATCATCTCGGGTTACATGTTGATGTTCCCGTTCTACGGCGGTTTGACGGTCGACAACATGCAGCTCGCCGAAATCTTCCACGGCATTGTCGGCATGCTGTTCATCGCTTTGATCATCGCCCACATCTATGTGGGCACGCTGGGCATGGAGGGTGCCTTCGAAGCCATGAGTCAGGGGACGGTCGACCTCAATTGGGCCAAGGAACACCACCCGCTGTGGGTCGAGGAAGAGATGGCCCCGAAGGGGGCCGCGCGTACGCAGCCGGCCGAGTAATCACCGTCGTCGACATGACCTCATGCCGTGCCCGGTATCCGCAGCCGGGCACGGGCACGGCGTCGATGTCTGCTTGGTGCCTTTTCCTATTTTGAGGACGGGTCGAGCAGAGCCCCGTGCGCGGCGCGTCCATCGGCGAGGCGGGGCGGAGGGGCCCCTCCCCCGCGCATGCGACCCGGGCCCCAAGGGGCGACCGCGTGACGCCGGCAAGCGCGGCGGTCTGCCGCTCGCCTCAAGCCGAGCGTGAGCCCGCGGCCTGCGATGGCGAACGGGAACATCCGCAGCCGGTAGCACCGCATCTGCGTCGCGCGCTATAAGGTTTCCATGCGCATCATCGGTCTCGCCGGCTGGAGCGGATCGGGAAAGACCACGTTGGTAACCAAGCTCATTCCGCGATTGACGCGTCGCGGTCTCAAGGTTTCGACGCTCAAACATGCCCATCACGGGTTTGATCTCGACCAGCCCGGCAAGGATTCATACCTTCACCGCGCCGCCGGTGCGACCGAAGTGGTTATCTCCTCGGCGCGGCGCTGGGCGATCATGCATGAGCTTCGCGGCGAAAAGGAATGGGATTTGCGCACGCTGGTCGGAAGAATGTCGCCGGTCGATCTCATCCTCGTCGAAGGCTACAAGCGCGACAGCTTTCCCAAGCTCGAGGTTTATCGAGCGGCAAACGGCAAGCCTCTCATTCATCCGACCGATCCGCATATCGTGGCGATCGCCGCCGACATTGCATTGCCCGAGGCAAAAGTGCCGGTCGTCGACCTCGACGATGTTGAAGCGATCGCCGATCTTCTGATCGCGAACGCGATCGCGGTCGACACGGCGGCATTCGGACGGAGCGTCTGATGGCGCAGCTTTCCGACGATTGTTTTGCATTTTCCGGGCCGCTGCTACGGCTCGAAGAGATGGAACGCCTGATCGGCGAACGGGTCATGCCGGTCGCGGGGATCGAGCGTGTGCCGCTCGCAGAGGCCCCCGGGCGCACCCTGGCTGAGGATCTTGTCGCGCCGATCGACCTACCCCCGTTCGACAACTCCGCCGTTGACGGCTACGCCGTTCGCTTTGCCGATCTCAATCCCGACGGCGCCACGCGTCTGACCATCGGTGGCCGGATGACCGCGGGAACGAAAGAGACGCTGACAATAAAGCCGGGCGAAGCAATTCGCATTTTCACCGGCGCGCCCATGCCGAGGGGAGCCGATACCGTATTCATGCAGGAAGACATCACGCGCGAAAACGACGTGGTCATCGCGCCGCCGGGGCTCAAGCGCGGCGCCAACCGCAGGCTCGCCGGGGAGGATGCGCGCAAAGGCGAGGTTGCCCTCGCTGCCGGCACCGTGCTCGCGGCGCAGCACGTGGCGCTCGCCGCTGCGCTCGGCATCACCGCGCTCGGCGTGCGGCGGCGGCTCAGGGCGGCGATCTTCTCGACCGGCGACGAGGTCGTGGAGCCAGGCAGCCCGCGCGCAAGCACGGCGATCTACGACGCCAACCGCTTTCTGCTGGCGGATCTGCTCACGCGCGCGGGCGCCGTGGTGACCGATCTCGGCATCTTGCCCGACGATCCGGCGGTGTTGGAAAACGCCCTGCGCGAGGCGGCCGGCGACCACGACGTCGTGATCACGTCAGGCGGGGTGTCGACCGGAGAAGCGGACTATGTCCGCACCGCCGTCGAGCGCGCCGGAACCCTGGTGTTCTGGCGCGTCGCCATCAAGCCGGGCCGCCCCGTCGCCATGGGCGTCATCCGCGGCATTGGCGGCAATGCCGCTTTCGTCGGCCTGCCGGGAAATCCGGTGGCGGCGTTCGTCACTTTCGCGCGCGTCGTGCGACCGCTGTTGCGTCGGCTTGCCGGCGCGCGACCGCAGCGACTGTTCGCGCTTCCGGTACGCGCCACTTTCGCCTACCGGAAAAAAAAGGACCGTCGCGAATACGTGCGGGTGACACTCAGGCGCGCGACCGACGGTGAAATCGAGGCGATCAAATACCCCCGGGACGGTGCCGGAGTCCTCACCTCGCTCACCGAGACCGACGGCCTATTGGAATTGCCTGAAGACGTCACCGCGATCGAACCCGGCACTCGCGTCGGGTTCTTCTCCTATGCTGCGCTCGCGGGATGAGCGTCTTTTCTCGCGTTTCGGCGCGGCCGCCGGCCCCGTCTCAGGCGCCGAGCCGCACGCTGCTGCTGTAGGTGAAGGCCTGCTCTGAGGACTGCTGTACGCTGTTGAGCACCAAGCCGCCGATGACGGCGATCACGATGGCCAACACGCACGCGATAACGAAGGCTTTCATGGAAGCGATCCTCCCCGTACCCGAAAATGCCACACCAACAAATTGGGAATTACCGATTGACAGTCAAGCCTCGGCGCGAAGTCAGACACCCTGATGCTGCAGCGCAATCCGCGTCGCCTGCGCTGCGTCCTCGGGCGTATTCACGTTGAAGAACGGGTCGACGGGCTCGGTGGGCCAGTCGGCAACGGCGACCCCGTACCGCGCCGTCCACACTTCTATCTTGCGGAGATCTTCGTCGACCAGCGCACGGCGCAGGTCCTCCCGCAGCATGAGCGGCCACAAGCCGATGACCGGGTGGCGCCATTCGCCCGACCGGGCGCAGGCAAGCGGCACCCCGGCCCCCATTTGGCGTCGCGCGAGGTGCAGCTTCGCCACCAGATCGTCCGGAAGAAACGGGCAGTCCCCCGGCACGCTGACGATCCACTCAACGCCGTTGTTCTGCGCGGCCAGCCAATCGAGCCCGGCCAGAATGCCGGCGAGCGGGCCGGGATAGTTCGGCACGCTGTCCGCCACCACCGGCACGCCGGCATCGGCGAAGCGGCGCGGATCCCCGTTGGCGTTGATCACGATGCCGACGCACTGGGCCGAGAGGCAGGCGAGCACGCGATCGAGGATCGTCACTCCGCCGATCTTGATGCGCGTCTTGTCGCCGCCGCCCATGCGGCGCGCGAGACCGCCGGCAAGCACGAGTCCAAGCGTGGGTGGAGCGGAAATGTCAGGCATCAGTCGTCATATATGGCGGCCTTGCGCCGATGCTTCGTGCTCTCTTCCTCGACATAGGAAAGATCCTGGTCGAATACGATGCGGTCCTCGCCCGCGAGCGCGAGGAAGCGCTTGCCGCGCGCGCGGCCGATCAGCGTCAAGTTCGCCTTGCGGGCCAATTCCACGCCCCAAGCGGTGAAGCCGGAACGCGAGACCAAGATCGGAATGCCCATGCGTACGGTCTTGATGACCATCTCCGAGGTCAGGCGGCCGGTTGTATAGAAAATCTTGTCATCGGCAGGCACTTTTTCCTTGAACATCCAGCCTGCGATCTTATCGACCGCATTGTGGCGGCCGACGTCCTCCATATAAACCAACGGCCGGTCCTCTTTTGCCAGCACGCAGCCATGAATCGCGCCGGCCGCTAGGTAAAGCGACGGTGTCGTATTGATCTTGTGCGTGAGCGCGTAAAGCCACGAGGTCCGCAACTCGGCCTTCGGCAGCGAAACGGTCTCGAGGGCCTCCATCAGATCGCCGAATACGGTGCCTTGGGCGCAGCCGGAAGTCTGCACCTTCTTCCTAAGCTTCTTTTCGTAGTCGGTCTTGCGCTTGGTGCGTACGACGACGACGGAGAGTTCCTCGTCGTAGTCGACGCCGGTCACCTCGTCGTCGGGCAACAGCATATGCTGATTGAGCAGATAGCCGAGGGCGAGATATTCCGGATAATCGTTGATGGTCATCGCTGTGACGATCTCCTGGGAATTCAAGAAAATCGTCAGGGCACGTTCAACCGTCACTGAGGTTTCGACACGGGCGCCGGTATGGTCGATGCCGGCGACGCGCTCGGTCAACCGCCGATCGCCGGGATCCGGCTTGATGATGTAATCGTCCGATCGTTGCTCCATGCGCAGAGTATATCAGAACCGGGACGTCGCATCCCACCTTTCCGGGGACGGCCGACGGTGGGCACATTGACGCTATCCGCGCGGTCTCGCCCTGCTCGGTTCCTTTTATTTATCCGCGCGACGTGGATAATAAGGTGCGCGACGGACGAGCCGCAAAGGCTCGCGTTGAGGAGGTGCCATCAATGTACCGTGCGACCAAGGATATTATTCTGCCGACCACGATCACCGGCTCGCTGCCGCGGCCCAGCTGGTATACGGAAAATCTCGGCACGCGGCATTTCCTCGAAGCCATGGTCAGCCGCCGTTTTCGTGAACAGTACGAGGACGCCCTGACCTGCTATCTGCGCGACCAGGAGCTTGCCGGTCTCGACATTCTCACCGACGGCGACTGCCGTTTTGACGACGATGTCGGGGGCCAGAGTTGGACGGCCTATCCCCCCAATCACATGACCGGCCTCGATATTCAACATCCTTTGCCGACGCCGGCCGGCCGCGGCGGGATCTGGTTTCCGCGCGGACACATTTTGCACGATTATCTCGAGTCGCGCGTGATGCCGGTGATCACCGGCCCCATCGGTCGCGGCAATCTGCAATACGCCGCCATGTGGAAGACGGCGCAACGCCTGACGGACAAACCGGTGAAGTTCGGCGCGGTGTCGGCGGAGATCGTCGCTTTTGCGCTGCAGGATCGCTATTACAAGAGCGTTCCGGAGCGCATGTTCGCTATCGCCGACGCCTTCAACGAGGAATATCACGAGCTCGCCGATGCCGGCTGCCCGGTCATTCAGATCGAGGAACCGCAAATCCATCTTATCGCCGTACGCAAGATCCAGGACAAGGTGATTACGCCTCAGTTGATGGTCGACGTGTTCAATCGCACCGTGAAAGGTCTGCGTGCCAAGACCGAGGTCTGGGCCCACTCCTGCTGGGGCAATCCGTCGCAGCAGCGCATGTTCGCGGACGTACAGAGCTACAAGCCCGCGCTCGAGGCCTACAACATGATCGACGCCGACGTGATCACCTTCGAATCCTCAAGTTCTGGCGGCATAGACCTCGAGGCGATCGGCAAGATCATCACCGACAAGAAGATCTGCATCGGCGTGATCGATCATCATACGCTGCAGGTCGAGAGTCCCGAGCAGGTGGCGGCGCAGATCCGCGCGGCGCTCAAATATATTCCGCCCGAACGGCTCGTGATTTCCACCGATTGCGGCATGGGGCGCGAAGGCATGAGCCGTCGCCACGCCTTTTACAAGGCGGTGGCCATCACGCTCGGCACCAATATCGTGCGCCGGGAACTCGGGTTGCCGGAGGCGCGGGTACCCGCGGCCGATGAGCGCTATTCGCTGGTCGTGCCGGCGAAATGAGCCTGCGCCTTGTTGTCCGATCGGTTGCGGCGCAACGCCGATCGGGCCTCTGGCGCAGCATCCCTCCCGCCGGCTGTGCCGCGCTCGCGACTGCGAGGCCGTATCGGCGTCAAGCCTGAGTCAAGCCTCAATCAAGCATTGGGGTCGTCGGCGTCCGGGAAGAACAGCTGCTGGCCGTTGATCTTGTAGTTGGCGATCGCCTTCTGGCCTTCCGGCGACACCAGCCAGTCGATGAACTCCTGGCCGAGTTCCTTCTTGACGTTCGGGTGTTTCGCAGGATTCACCAACATGACACCGTACTGGTTGAACATGCGCTTGTCGCCCTCCACCAGGATCGCGAGGTTGCCTTTGTTCTTGAAGTGAATCCAGGTCCCGCGGTCGGACAGGACATAGGCATTGTCCGCCTGCGCCGTATTGAGCGCCGCCCCCATGCCCTGCCCGATTTCCTTGTACCAAGGGCCCCTTTCCTTCGCGATGTCGATGCCGGCAATCTTCCAGAGTTTCAGTTCCGCGCTATGCGTGCCCGAACGATCGCCGCGCGAAATGAAATCGGCCTGCTTATCCTTGATGGCGCGAAAGGCCCTGGCCGCGTCCTTCATTCCCTTGACGCCCGCGGGATCATCCATGGGACCGATCAGGACGAAATCATTATACATGACCGGGAAGCGCTTCACGCCGTGTCCTTCGGCGAGGAATTTCTCCTCCTGCTCCTTGGCATGGACGAATACCACATCGGCATCACCGCGCCGACCGACATCGAGCGCCTGACCGGTGCCGAGCGCGACCACCTTCACGGTGATGCCGGTCTTCTGCTTGAAGATTGGCAAGAGATATTCAAACAAGCCGGAATCTTGGGTCGAGGTCGTCGACGCCACGACGATCGACTTGTCTTGCGCGTGGGCAGGCGCGGCCAGTGCGGCGGCGCAGAGGACGGCCGCGGCGATGATGCAACGTCGATTGAACATGGTCTCCTCCGTGCATTGTGGCGCTACACCAGCAGGTCGCCGGCGATGAACCTGCGCGCTTCCGGCGTGCGCGGGGCGGCAAAAAAATCTTGGGCGCGGCCCGCCTCGATCAATCTGCCGCGGTGGAGCAGCACGATGTCGCCGGCGAGGCGCCTTGCCTGGTTAAGATCATGGGTTGACATGACGACCTTGACGCCGCGCGCGGTCACGGTGCGCACGATGTCCTCGATCGCCTTGGTGGCGGCGGGGTCGAGGCTTGCGGTCGGTTCGTCCAGGATGAGGAGGGCTGGATCGCGCGCCAGCGCGCGCGCGAGGGCGAGCCGTTGTTGCTCGCCGCCGGAGAGGCGCCGCGCCGGCCGACGCTCGAGGCCGGTGAGGCCGACTTCCGCCAGCAGCTCGGCCGAGCGCGTTTCGCGTTTGTCGCGCGGCACGCCGGCGGCAGCCAGCGCAAAGCGCACATTGCCCGTCACGCTGCGCCTGAGCATGGCCGGGCGCTGGAACATGATGGCACGCCGCGTCGGCGCGGATGCGCCGCGGCCGCCCCAGGTAATGCGGCCGCGGGTGGCGGGAATAAGCCCCATGGCGGCCCGCAGCATCGTGGTCTTCCCCGAGCCGTTAGGCCCGATCAGGATCGTCGGCGGGCCGCAGTCCAGCGTCAGGGTGATGTCCTGCAGGATTGTCGCGCCGCCGGCAACGATCGTGACGCGGTTGAACATGACCGGCAGATCGGCGGCGGCGGCGTGCATGCTCATCCCGCGTAGCGTTCGCCCGCGCGGCGCGCGAGCCAGGCCAGGGCGTTGATCAGGATCACGATCGACATCAGGATCATTCCCAGGCCGATTGCGAGCGGCAGGTCGCCCTTGGAGGTTTCGAGCGCGATCGCGGTGGTCATCGTGCGGGTGAAGCCTTGAATATTGCCGCCGACGATGATGATGGCGCCGACCTCGGCGGCCGCTCGCCCCCAACCAGCGAGCAGGGCCGTGACCAGGGAAAATCGAGCATCCCAGATCAGCGTCGCGATGCGACGCAGCGGGCCGACATCCATCGCCGCGAGCTCGTCCCGGTACTCGACCCAGAGGTCTTCGATCGTCTGCCGTGCGAGCGCGGCGATGATGGGCGTAACGAGCAGGGTCTGGGCGACCACCATGGCCTGCGGCGTGAACAGGAGGCCGAGCCCGCCGAGCGGGCCCGAGCGCGACAGCAGCAGGAAGATCGCCAGACCCGCCACCACCGGCGGCAGGCCCATCAAAGCGTTGAGCACGACGATGATCGGTTCCCGGCCGGCAAACCGCACCAGCGCAAGAAAGGCGCCCGTCGGCAGCCCGATCAGCGTGGCGAACAACACGGCGGAAAGGCTCACCTGCAAAGAGAGGCGCACAATCGCAAACAGCTCTGGGTCGCCGCTGAGCAGAAGTTGGAGCGCGGATGCGTTGTCCGTCATTGCCGGGACCGGGCCGAAGGATCGAGCGCGTCGTGCCCTTCTGGCCGCGTCAATCTGGTAGCGAGGAAAGGACAGTAGGCTATTTGCGTTTCTATGACGAAATTTGTCAATTGCTGGAAATTAAACATATTTGTGCAATGTAATGCGCGAGAGCGCCGATCGCGGCACAAAGGCGAATGACTAAGGGCTGATCATGTCCGGGGTGAAAGGCCCAGGCCGCGATCCGCCCTCCCGCTCGCCTCCGCATCCTGAGCCGCCGCGTGCGCGGGCTGCTCGGCCGCGACAGCCGCTTTTCCGCCAAGGAAAACGGTTCACCGCCACCGTCCTCGCTGCGCGAGGCGCCTTGCTCTGATAGCAGGCGTCGCTGCTTTTGGTGATCGAGGAGGCATTGGCTCCGCGGGAGCAAAACGGGGCATGCGCACAACCGATGCGGCGCGCGTCGATGCGTGCCGGAGGGGGCCTCTCCCGGCCGGACGGCACAATTTTCGCTCCGCCATCCGCGACCCTTAGGTGCGACGCCTTAATCCCCGGTCGGACTCGTCCGGTGGCACCGTGTCTTCAACGGAGCGCGTCGCGTCCCCAACGAAGATCCTGTCGAAGCGGGCGGCGATCGGATTTAATCGGCGCAATCATTGCGGCGCGCCGCGCGAGAAGCCCCGCAACGGGGGCGACAACGCAAGGACCGCATCACCATGGTCAATTCTGGATGGCCTTGGCGATCTCCGCGGCGCCGTGGGAGCCGGGCCCGTCCGGTCATCGCGGCCCCGGCAATCGCCCCTCGCGACGATATTGGCTAATTTGCGCGGGCGACGGGCCACCATTGGCCGAGCCGGGTCGTTGTGTCTTCAGCGAAGGCGACTATAGTGCCGGCGCCGAGGCAGCGTGCGGCGGCGGTGGTTTCCCGGTGCCGGGCCATCGCGGGCGTTGCCGGCAACCGCAAGATGCCGGAGGGGTGGCCGAGTGGCTGAAGGCGCACGCTTGGAAAGCGTGTATACGGGAAACCGTATCGAGGGTTCGAATCCCTCTCCCTCCGCCAGTCCTTACGTCTTGGATTTTCTCTCGCCTTGGCGCTCGCCCGCGAGAGGCGCAGGAAACGGGCGGGTTCGGCGCGGACATTCGCACCTTGCGGCGCGTGCGGCAAGCCCAGTTCGCGACGGGCTCATTCTCTCCAGGGCATTTTTCTCCAACCGATCCGCACTTGGGCCCGGAGAGTACGGATGTGCAAAGTACGGGCAGTCAATGTCAACCTGATCGTGCGCGACCGCATCAGTTCGAAACTCCTATGCCCGAGCGATTCGATCGTAAGCGGTGCCGTGACCGCACGTGGCATGACCGGGGCGGGTCATGTGATCGTCGGCCGCCATGCGCACGGATCGAGACGACCATAGCGACGTCCATAATGACGTCTCCAAGCCTGTTCGGCCGCGCCGCGTCGAGGTGCTGAACGGCGTCGAGCGCCGGCGGAAGTGGCCGGACGAGACAAAGTTTGCGATCGTCGCCGAGGCGCTGGAGCCCGGTGTCGTGATCTCGGACGTGGCGCGCCGTCACGACATCAATCCTTCCCAGCTGTTTGGCTGGGTCAGGCAGTTCCGGGGCGAGGTCCTGGCCGCCAGTCGACAGCCGCACGCGCCTCGTCCGCCGCTGTTCGTACCGACCGTGCTGGATCCGGCTCCCGCCCCGGTCACAAAGCCGGCGCCCGCTCCCTGCGAGGCCGCAGCGATCGAGATCTCGATCGGTCCCGCCACGGTGCGTGTCCGCGGTCCGGTCGACGGCAAGGCGCTCGCGATCGTGTTGAAGGCGCTGAGGGTGCTGGCATGATCGTCCCGCCGACCGGCATTCGCGTGCTCGTGGCGACGAAGCCCGTCGATTTCCGCAAGGGCATGGATGGGCTCGCGGCCTACATCGAGCAGCAGCTCCAGGCTGACCCGTTCTCGACCTTGGCGCACTGGGTCGGCTTCGCGGCCTGCGAGCTGATGCCGCTCTACAGTCGACTGATCACAATCCTGAAGGGCTCGAGCAAGCTGTTTGCCGATGAGACGCGCTGCCCGGTGCTCGATCCCGGGCGCGGCAAGACGAAGACCGGCTATCTCTGGGCCTTGGCGCGCGATGATCGACCGTGGGGCGGCTCCGATCCGCCGGCCGTCGCCTACCTGTACGCGCCCGGACGCGGGGCTGAGCACGCCACGCGCCATCTCGCCGGCTTCTCAGGCGTGCTGCAAGTTGACGGCTATGTCGCCTACAAGCAGCTGGCGGACCCGAGGCGCGTCGGCGGCCCGCTCGTGCTCGCGCACTGTTGGAGCCACTTCCGCCGCCAGCTCTACGACGTCGCCAAGGGCGGCAACGCGCCGATCGCGAGCGAAGCGCTTGTCCGCATTGCCGAGCTCTACGGGATCGAAGAGGAGATCAGGGGGCAGGGCGCCGAGGCGCGCCGCACGGCTCGGCAGACGCGCACGAAGCCGCTCGTCGACAAGCTCAAGGACTGGCTCGAGAAGCAGCTTGCCCGCCTGTCCAGGGGTTCGACCACGGCGGACGCGTTCCGTTACGGCCTTAATCACTGGACCGGCCTCGTCCGCTTCCTCGATGACGGGCGCATCGAGCTGGACTCGAACACGGTCGAGCGTTCCATGAGGCCGATTGCATTGAGCCGGAAGAATGCTCTCTTCGCCGGCAGTGACGAGGGAGCGAAGAACTGGGCGGCGATCGCATCGCTGATCGAGACAGCCGAGCTCAACGGAGTGAACCCGCACGCCTGGCTCGCCGATACTCTGACGAGGCTCGTCAACCGCTGGCCCGCATCCCGCATCGACGAGCTGATGCCCTGGGCCTACGCCACGCCAGCCACTGATCCGTCAACGTGCTGACGGAGCCCCGCTTACCCAAAGCCGCCGTCCAGGTCCGCCTCACTGCCATCGCTTACAATCTGAAACGCATGCTCGGCATCCTCGCCACGGCGGCCTGAGCCCGCATATCTCTTCCCATTCAGCCGCGTGCAGACGTGATCGGCCAATGCTGCCGACCCTTTCCGCGCCAGCCATTCCACAAGAATGGGAAAAGGATCCAAAAACAACGACAAAACTCTATCCGCGCACAGGTCTCCTTTGACCTTGTCGGATCTCTTGACGATCTCAAGCGGGATACCGGCTTGGGCGAGAATGCCGGCGGCAGTTGTCCCGCCTTGGTAGCCGCCGCCGGCAATGGCGCGCGCCAGGGAGGGAAACCTTTTGCGCGCCACCTTCGAGAGCGGCGCGGCTGCGTCGCGATCCTGGATGTCGCCCGGCGAGACAAAGAAGGCGATCATCAGGCCAAGCGTGCCGACAGCGAGATGGGCTTCTTGCCTTTGATTTTCTTGCCCGCATCGTAGCCGGGAGGGTCGATTTCAGGCCCCCTTTTTCTGCGCTCTTGACGCTCTGGCTATCGACGATCGCGGTGGTGGCCGTGGGCGCCTTGCCGGCCAGCTTGCGGGCTTCGGCATAGAGGGCGTGATGGATGCGCGTCAGCGTGCCGTCGCAGTGCCACTCGATGAAATAGTCGTGCACGGTGCTTTTCGGCGGGAAGTCCTTGGGCAGAGCGCGCCACTGGCAACCCGTGCTCAGCACGTACAGGATAGCGTTCAGGACTTCGCGCCGGTCCTTCCGGCGCTCCGGCGGCAGGTGGGGCTCCACCAGCGCCCACTCCTCGTCCGTCAGGCCGCTCGGATAGCGTTGCCCCTTGCGCTCGTATCGGCCACGGTTCTCTGCCGTCCACATGTCCGCCCCCGCGAATCACCTCGTTGGGACAACAGAATCACAACCGATTCATCGGACTCAAGGAACTTCCGGACAGGCTCTAAGCGTGCACGCTTTGTGTCGTGCGGAGGGTGCTGGGCAACTTCTTGCGGCGGTCAGTCTGCGTACGCCAGAGACTGCTGAGGAGACGCTTAGAATTTGGGAGTATCAAGATTGCGCGGCGCATGTTGCTCGCTCTTAACGAATCGTACGAGCCAACCCTTCATTGCGTGATTTGCGACTCCAAGGCAGAAGGATCCGCTCGGTCACCTCAATCGCACCTGTCAGTAGCAAGCTGATCACCACAAGCCAAACCAGCGTTGCGAAAACGAGGGCCATATCCAGATTGCCGTTTGCAACGACGAGGACGTAGCCAAGCCCATTATTGGCCCCAACCATCTCACCGACAATTGCGCCGACAATCGCCAGTGCCATCGCCACTTTAAAGCCGGCGAACATGTGCGGTAGTGCATTGGGTAACAGCAGGCGCCAGTAGATCTTTGACCTGGATGCGCCCATGGAGCGGGCAAGATGAATATAGTTGGGGTCGATTGAGCGAAGACCGGCGACGGTGTCGATGACGATCGGAAAGAAGGCGATTAGCATTGCGATCAGGATTTTAGGTAGGAAACCGAAGCCGAACCAGACGATCAGGATCGGCGCCATCGCAACTTTCGGGACGCCCTGCGAGCCCAAAAGGAGCGGATAGAACGATTTTTCGAAGGTCGGCGATGCGGCAATCAGGATCGCTAGAGGCACGCCGACCGCGACCGCGCCGACAAAACCGACGACAATGGCCAGCACGGTTGGCAATGCATTGTGCGCCAGCGTGCCGAAAGCAGAGGTCATGCTCTCGATAACCGCGGTCGGTGCGGGCAGCACAATGGCGTGAATGCCAGTCACGATGACTACGAGCTGCCAAAGTACGATGGCTCCGATGAATGTAGCCGTCGGATAAAGCCGGTCGGCCATCCGCGTGACTATGCGCTTCTCCGGCGCGCCCCGTGCTGCTCCGTTCATCCCGACAGAACTCCAAGTTTGCGGAACGTGTGATAGATCCGCTTCTCGTATTCGACAAAGCGAGGAATGCTGCGGATATCGAGCTTGCGCTCCTCATCGAATGAAATCCGTATATCCTCGACCACGCGGCCGGGCCGCTGGCTCATCACGATCACGCGGTCACTGAGAAAAATGGCCTCGCTGATGCTGTGGGTGATGAACAGCACGGTCTTGTTGCCGCCCTCGCACAAATTCAGCAGATCGATGTTCATTTGATCGCGGGTGAGCGTGTCGAGCGCACCGAACGGCTCATCCATCAGGAGGAGCGGCGGATCGTGGACCAGCGCGCGGCAGAGTGCGACGCGCTGGCGCATACCGCCGGATAGCTCCCAAGGATACTTGTTCTCAAAGCTGGCGAGGCCGACCCGCTTGAGGAGCGCAAGTGCCCGGTCCCGATAATCGGCTTTTGGCAGGCCTCGCATCTCGATCTGAAACAGGACGTTATCGAGCACATTGCGCCAGTCGAGCAGCAGCGCGTCCTGAAACACGATGCCGACATCCGTGACCGGTCCAGTCACCTGCTGGTTCTCAATCGTAATGCGTCCCGCGCTGGGTTGTGCCAGACCGGCCACGCACATCATAAGTGTGCTCTTGCCACAGCCGGATGGGCCGACAATCGACACAAAATCGCCCTTGCCGATGTCGAGCTCGACATTGTCGAGCGCAACAACGGTCCCGTCCTTGGTCGGGAAGGACTTGTTGACGTTGCTGATTTCGATCATCGCTTCGGAACTTGGAGCTAGTTCGTGGGGATGAAATCGTTGGTGTAGAAGGCGGACGCTGGCTCGTCGGTCTTGAGGCCGGACAGCTCCTTGAGAACGGCGAGTGTGCCGTCCCAGTCGCTTTCGGCCATCCAGCCGGTCGCCTTACCGGTCGTTGCATCAGTGTGCATCAGCGGTGCGACTGCTTCGAACTTGGCCTTTAGCAAGTGTTCCTCGGCATGCGGGAAGTGCTTCTTGCCAATCTTGGCAGCTTCGGCCGGGTTCTTGATCGACTCATCCCAGCCTCGATTGGTTGCCTTGACAAAGCGGCGGACCATGTCCGGCTTTTCACGGATCGTGTCTTCGTGGACAGCGAGTGCCATCGACAGCGCCTTCACGCCGTAATCGGAAAAATGCATGGAGTTAACCGGCTTCGTCGATTGCAGAGCAATCTCAACGCACTCGGCCGTGACGAGGCCCGTGATCGCATCGACCTTGCCCTGCAAGTGGTCGCCTCAAAGGGCGACACGTTCGGCCAGATCGATGCCGGTGCAGCCGCCCTCGCCCGCTCGAAAGGTGCACCGCTGAAGGTGATCGCCACCTACATGCAGAAAACGCAGGGCGCCCTGGTCTCCTTCAAGGAGACGGGCATCAACAAGCCCGAAGATGCCGGTCCGGAAGTTCCTTGATGATCCGCCTCATGCTGCGGCGGATCGTAAGGCTACGTGCTCGCTGAGCAATCAGCCGGACAGGCTCTTAGAGATTTCTGGTACGCCTTCATTGCCGCGGTCCGCGCATTGGCGACATGCCGACGGGCGACTTTGTGTGCTTCCTTTGGATCGCGGTTCTTGATTGCCGTGAAGGTCGCGTACATTTCGTCGTAGCTTTTTTTGGCGCGGCCCGGCAGCGACATCGATCTGGCGCGCAGAAAGTTCACGCGCGCCAAAAGACCACACTCAATCTCCTCGATGATCTTGTTGCCGCAGTTGCGCAGAATGATCGCGTAGAACTCTGATGCTGTGCTGATCCGCGCCGCGGCATCATCCGCCTTCATGGCACGACGAAATGCCTCAAGACGATCTTTTAGCGCCTCCAGCTCCTCTTCGGAGATCATGACCGCGCATCGCGCAGCGGCTTCGCCTTCGAGCAGTTCGCGAACTTCGTAGATTTCTTCGGCGTCGCGCCACGACAGCACCGGTATATGCGGTCCACGGTTCGGAATGATTTCGATAAGCCGCTCCGCGTGCAGGCTGCGCAGCGCTTCACGCAGCGAGGGTCGGCTAACGCCAAGCGAATTGCAGAGATCGGTTTCGACCAAGCGATTACCTGGCAGGAAGATGCCGGACAGGATCGCCTGGCGCAGCTTGTCGACGACTTCCTGCTGTACGCTGCGCGGGCGAACACGAAGGTCGAGCTTGGTTGACGCGGCACTGCCGGCAGCAAGCTGCTGATCCAGCGATGCGGATGAACGTTTCGGCACGGCGCGAGGTCCTCAATCGCAGGCGCGCATAACGAACTGCAGTGCGCGTCTTATTACACCTCCATCGCAATCAATATTAACGTCTGCTGGATTGTCTGTCAATCGGATTGACAAATCTTCATGCCTGTGTTTCGCTTCGATCGTT
This sequence comes from Pseudolabrys sp., assembly GCA_019689975.1. Lineage (GTDB taxonomy): Bacteria > Pseudomonadota > Alphaproteobacteria > Rhizobiales > Xanthobacteraceae > Pseudolabrys. The sequence continues at coordinate 7,451 of JADGGK010000043.1, read as the reverse complement.
GTGTGGATGACGTTTGGTTAGGGGGGGGTCGAAGTATGATGGCGCAGCCCGAAATTCGTGTTCATCGGATCGATACGGGCCGGATCACCCTGAATGTCCGAGAGATCGGCGTCGGCACGCCGGCCGTCTTCCTGCATGGCATCACCTCGAACTCCGCGGTGTTCGATCCGCTCCTGTTCGGGCTGAAGGAGCGGTTTCGCTGCATCTCGGTCGATCAACGCGGCCACGGCCTGAGCGACAAGCCGGATAGCGGTTACGGCGCCAAGGACTACGCAGAGGATCTCGTCGCGCTAATCAGAACGTTGAATGCAGGCCCGGCGGTCGTTATTGGTAATTCGCTCGGCGCGCGCAACGGGATTGAGGTTGCGGCGATGGCGCCCGATCTCATCAAATGCGTCGTAGCGATAGACTTCACGCCGTACATCGAAAAGGAAGTGTTCGATGCGCTCGAAGCTCGCGTCAAGGCCGGCGACCGCATCTTCAGGTCGCGCAAGGAAATCGAAGTCTACTTGCGCGACCGCTATCCGCTGATGCCGCCGGACGCCGTGCGCCGCCGGGCGATGTCCGCATACCGGGAAGTCGAGGGGGGCTTCAAGCCGCTGGCTTCGCCGAAAGCGATGGCGCTTACTGCAGCTGGTTTGCGAGATGACCTCAGGCCCGCGTTCACAAAGGTGACCCGTCCTGTGCTCGTTGTGCGAGGAGCCCTCAGTAAATTTGTTTCCGCAGCAGCTCTTGAGAAGTCGCGACAGTTGCGGCCCGACTTTCCGGTGCTAGTCGTCGACAATGTCGACCACTATGTCAACGAGGAAGCGCCGGATGTGATTATCGAGGCGATCCTTGATTTCACCGCAAGAATCTAAATGGGGCAGTGTGGCGTTTCATGGCGAACATCGTGGGTGCTTACTTCTCAATCCGCGACAGACACGCCGGCCTCGCGCTTCGTCGCCACTCAATTCGCCATAGGTCGCGCCCTTTGATGAAGCTCGCGCCCAGACTTGCCAATGCAATGAAAGGAGCTGTTGGTGTCGCTCTCGCTGTGGCATGCTGGGAAATCGTTCGGGCTGGCGGGATCGTTGATCCACGCGACCTGCCGTCTTTTGCATCGATCGTCCGGTCTGTCGCAATCGACCTTGCCGGTGGGGAGCTCGCGATCGCCTTCCTCACCACTTTCAGTTCGTGGGCACCCGGCCTGTTGATCGCAACGGTGGGTGGGGTCATTGTCGGCGCTGCGCTCGCGATGCTGCCGCGCCTCGAACTCGCGACCAGACCGCTGATTGAATTCCTGCGGCCGATCCCGTCGGTCGCGCTCATTCCGGTCGCGCTGCTGATCCTCGGTATCGGCCTGCCGATGCAGCTCTTCATGGTTGTGTTTGCCAGTATCTGGCCGGTGCTATTTTCGACCAAAGCTGGCGTCGAGGGCGTCGACCCTAGGTTTCTCGAAACCGGCCGCGTGCTGCACCTGAGCAAAACAGCGCGGCTCCTCCGCATTATCCTGCCGAATGCTTTGCCCTCAATTGCAACGGGGTTGCGGACCGCGGCTGCCATCGCGCTTGCGGTCGCCATCACGGTCGAGATGCTGACTGGTCGCGCCGGCATCGGTTTCTACATCGAGAACGTCCGCCTTAACGGTCTGATCACCGAAATGTGGGCGGCAATCCTAATGACCGGCGTGCTTGGTTATCTTATCAATATGCTGTTCATGGCGGTCGAGCGCATGGCACTTCCTTGGAGCCTGGAAAACCGTGACCGTTAGGCGTGCTCATAGCATTCCACTCTTATGGCAGATCGGCATCATCGCCGGCCTGCTCGCGATCTGGCAGTGGGCGGCGCTGATACACCCGGCCCCGTATCTGCCGCGCGTCGAAAACATCGTCGCTGGGTATGTCCGGCTCTGGCACGGCGCCCTGCTCTGGAGCGCGATAGTGCCGAGCATGTACCGGCTTGGCGTTGCGTTCCTCATCGCCGTCCTGCTTGGATCGACCTTCGGCATCACCCTCGGCTCGTTGCGCGGCCTCGATCCGTGGGTTCGGCCTGTGCTCGAATATCTGCGCTTTATTCCGGCGGTCGCGATATTGCCAGCCTCGCTGCTCTTGTTCGGCGCGACCGACAAGATGCGCATTTTCGTCATCGCCTTCGGATCTACCTTTCCGGTACTGCTCGCCGCAATTGATGGCGCTCGCCGTGTCGAGCCAATGCTGATTGACGTTGCGCGGGTCATCCGACTCACAATCGCGCAGCGTCTGGTTCGCGTGGTGTTACCAGCAGCGCTACCGTCGATCTTCGCCGGCATTCGCATCGCTCTCAGCATCGCGCTGGTGATGATGGTGATCTCGGAATTGATCGCGGCGGATGACGGCCTCGGCTTCTACATACTGCGGAACCAGCGCCTCTTCCTCACCGAAAACGTCTACGCCGGTGTGCTAGCCATCGGCACGATTGGCCTCGCGCTCACGCTCGCCTTACTTACGTTTGAAAAACGCGTGCTCGCTTGGCACCACGGCTGGCGTGGGCTTGTTGACCCAAAGGGTGTGTAATGGAAACAGCGCAGCCGATCCTCCAGGTCGACCACGTCAGCAAGGTCTTTGCCCCGCAGCTGACGCCAGTCCTCAAGGGCCTGACGTTCAAGCAGGAGCCGGGGCAGTTCGTCGCCGTCGTCGGCCCGTCCGGCTGCGGCAAGACCACGCTCCTACGCTGCATCGCTGCTTTGGCGCAGCCGGACGAGGGCGCGGTGCTCCACCGAGGCCAGCAATTCGATGACCCGCCTCCGTGGCTCTCTATCGTATTCCAGGATTACACCCGCAGCCTGTTTCCCTGGCTTTCGGTGCGCAAGAACGTTGCCTTCGGCCTGCGAGACCTAACCAAGAACGATCGCGACGAGCGTGTGCAGGCCGCCTTGTGTGCGGTCAATCTCGAACACGCCGCCGATCTCTATCCATGGCAATTGTCCGGAGGCATGCAACAGCGGTGCGCGCTTGCGCGCGCCATCGTCGTCCAGCCGAAATTGTTGCTGCTCGACGAGCCGTTTGCGTCGGTCGACGCGCAGACGCGCATCGACCTTCAGGATATGGTAATGGACATCTGCCAGACGATGTCGCTCTCGACTCTGCTGGTTACGCACGATATCGATGAGGCCGTGTTCATGGCCGACAAGGTCGTGGTGCTCTCAGCCAGGCCGACACATGTTGTCGAGGAGATCGCGATTGATCTCCCACGCCCGCGCGATCAGCTCGCCACCAAAGAGACACCGGAGTTCCTGCACCTGCGCCACCGCGTCTACACGCTGGTGCGCCAACAGGCCCAAAAAGCTGCCGGGGGAAACGTAACAGAAAAGGTGTGACATGAAAATCAAGGCAATGACTGCTGCCATTGCGTTGTCTGTTGCAATGGGACTGTCCACGCTGGCGCCTGTTCAGAAAGCGCAGGCGCAGGAAGAGATGACCAAGCTTAAGGTGGGATTCATTCCGGTCGGCATCTACTCGTACTTTTGGCGTGCGCGCGACGCCGGCTACTTCAAGGATGAGAAAATCGAGGTCGAGCTGATTCCGATGGCGGGTGGCGGCCAGGTCATCCCGGCTCTCCAATCCGGCGCGCTGCAGTTCGGCATCTCTGACGCGCTTGGCGTACTGAATGCCCGCAATGGCGGCATCCCGCTGACCTATGTGTCCTTCAACTTCGCGCAGGCGTCGGACGATCCGGTGCACGCCGTGCTCACCATGGATCCGGACGTGAAGACCGGGGCAGACCTCAAAGGCAAGGCGGTCGCCACCAATCTCAGCTATAATACCGACTGGACGATGATGCGCGAATGGCTGCGCAAGCAGAACGTCGACCTCAAGACCGTCATGTTCCGCGAAGTGCCATTCCCGGACATGCTGGCCGCGTTGCGCAACAAGACTGTTGCTGCAGTTGGCGCTACCGAGCCGTTCGTCACACTCGGCAGGGAGCAAGGCGCCCGGGTCCTTGGCTACTACTTCACCGATGTGAAGTCGCCGGTGGTCTTCTCCGGCATCGCAGCGATGCAGCCCTACGTCGATAAGAACAAGGACGTCGTGAAACGCTTCGTACGCGCCATTAATCGTGCGTTAGACGATTTCAAGGATCCCAAGATTGTACGGCAGACTATCGCGGCCAACACTAAGATCCCGCCACCGGTGATCGAGAAGATGGGCCTAGGCCGCTGGGAAAAGAACATGCCGCCTGAAACGATGCAGTTCTGGGTCGATGCGGCCAACAAAGAAGGAATCCTCAACGCTAAGGCAGATCTCAAGAGCCTGGTGTGGCAGGACAAGTAAGCGCAGACGGCGCGGCGCCTGCATTTTTTCGCGTAGGCGCCTCTTTTTCCTTCAACAAGAGTGGTGATGCAAATGGCTAATGTGAGCAAGCGCGGCAGCAAAACGCTCCATGCTGAGATTGCCGGCGCGGGCTTTGCCGGACTGACCGCCGCAGCGGCGCTGGCGCAGCGCGGCTGGAGTGTGCGGCTTCATGAGAAAGACGAGGAATTGCGCGCGTTCGGCGCCGGAATATACCTCTGGCACAACGGGCTGCGCGTGCTCGAAGCGGTTGGCGCGCTTGAGGACGTGCTCAACGGCTCACACACGCCGCCGGTCTATGAAACCTGGCGCCATAACAAGAGTGTGTCGCGCGAGACCTTTAACGGCCTGCCCTGGCGCATCATGACGCGTCAGCATCTGCACAATGCGCTTGCCAACAGGGCCCGTGCGGCTGGTGTCGAGATCCGCACCAAGTCAGAAGTGGTGAAGGCCGATCCGTCGGGCAAGATCGAGCTCGCCTCCGGCGAAGTGCTTGAGGCTGACCTTGTCGTCGGCGCGGACGGCGTTGCCTCCAAAGTGCGTGATTCGGTCGGTTTCGAGTATGACCGCTGGGTCTCGGTCGACGGGCTTATCCGCATGCTGGTGCCGCGCAAGAAGAAGGAACTCGGCGCCGGTGAGTGGGACAACACCATCGATATGTGGCACTTCTGGCCACGGGTGCAGCGAATCCTCTATTCGCCGTGCAACGACAACGAGCTCTATCTCGGCTTCATGGCGCCGGCCGCCGATCCGAGAGGGTCGAGGGTTCCGATCGACTTGGAGTACTGGATGGAGTTGTTTCCCTTCCTTGAGCCGGTCCTGGTTGAAGCCGCAAAGAAGGACACTGCACGGTACGATCGCTACCAGACCAACACCCTCAAGGAATGGACCCGCGGCAAGGTCGCGCTGATCGGCGACGCCGCGCACGCGATGTGTCCGGCGCTGGCACAGGGCGCCGGCTGCGCCATGGTCAATGCGCTGAGCCTCGCCATGGAACTCGATGAGGTTGCCGATGTTGAAGAGGCCCTGAAGTCCTGGGAGAAGCGGATCCGACCGATCACCGATCGCTGTCAGGCGCTCTCTGGTGAGTACGCGGCGAACCGCGCACTCTCCAAAGGCAATCAGTTCACGCGGCAGGCGCTTGAGGCTGCGCGCTATGACCCAACGCGAAGGGTCTTCTCCTGGTGAAGGCTTCGTCGTCCAAAACTGATCGATCAACCGAATGAATCTGTCTGGCCACAAGAGGCGGGGCGGCTGCTCGTATGTGCAGCCAATGCCGGAGCAAGATGATGAATGAAGAAAAAGAATTGGCCGCAGCCTACGACGTGCGCTGCTGGCAAAGCGTTGTGCAGGAAGTCGAGCATGAAGGTGGGCCACGCGGCGAGCGGTTAGTCAAGGCGGCGGTGGCGGTAGTTTTCCGCAATCCGTTCGCCGGCAAATATGTCGCCGATCTGTCGCCGCTGACTAAGCCAAGTGCCGTGCTTGGCCGCGTGCTGGGCAGGCGCGCGGTGGCGCTGCTCGGTGGTCGTCAGGTGCACAGCTATGGCAAAGGCGGTATCGCCGGTATAAATGGTGAGCAGGAGCACGTCGTCGCGTGCATCACCACGATTTTCGGCGATGCGCTCCGCGAGGCGGTTGGCGGCGGGGATGCATGGATATCGTCGGCGAGTAAGACCGCGTCCGCTGGCACCGCGATCGATATTCCCCTCGCGCACAAGGACGAGCTCTATATCCGCTCGCATTATGACGCGGTCTCGATTTCGGTGCCCGACGGGCCGCGCCCGGATGAATTGCTGATCTGCGTCGGCGTTGCTTCCGGCGGGCGTGTCCACGAACGCGTTGGCGGGAAGTCGCTGAGAGGCCTCGCACGCAAATCCTGAGCAACGTTGGAGGATCGAATGCCGCTCAACATCAAAGACCTGAAGGTCGAAAGCCCGGACTTCCAGCCGCTTGGGAAGTTGAAGGACGAGTTCGCCGCTGACAAAGGTAACGTCACGCCAAGGCTGAAGATCAGCGGCGTGCCAAAGGAAGCCGTCGAGCTTGCCGTGATTTGCCACGACCCAGACGCGCCGCTCGCCCGAGGTTTTACGCATTGGACGGTCTACGGCATTCCGCCGACGACGACCGACATGACCGATGCGGCCAAGAAGTTCCGAGTCGGTCCGAACGGCATGGGACAGAACAGTTATTTCGGCCCGCAGCCGCCGGCCGGCCATGGCCCGCATCATTACTATTTCTGGGTCTATGCTCTGAACACTAAAGTCGAGGGCACGCCTACGCGGGAGGAATTCCTAGACCGCTACAAGAATCATATCATAGAACAGAACCGCATTGTCGGTATTTACGAGAATTGAGAGAGCGGCGCGCCTTACAAATACACGGTCTGCTGAACTTTCTCCGCTGGTGACGCCCATTCCCATTGATTGGGCATCACCAGCGGGGCGTAACACAACCTGAGGGTCGGAGGTTCCAATCCTATCCTGCAACCAAATTCGCGCGGAAGCGCAATAGTACCGCCGAACAGATGAATCGACTCTTTTGTGAGTTGTCGGCCTGCGAGTTTGCCGAATCGATGGCGCGCACGATAGCAATGATTCGGAGGACGCCATGGCGGCCCTTAGTGTGAGCATCTGCAGCGTGTTGTTGGCGCCGGAGTTGCGGCGCTTAGCGCGGGCTGAAGCGAACCGGCGTGCGTCACTGCGCATGCTGGCGGTCGCCAATGCATTGGAGGGCTTGGCGCGCGCCGAGGCGGCACGGCTGGCCGGCATGTTGGGGTAGGCGCTGTGCGACGCCATCAAGCGCTACAACGCCGAAGGTATCGCGGGCCTCTACGATCTTCCAAAGCCGGACCAGCCTCGCCGTCTCGACGGCACTCAGGAGGGCGAGTTCGGCGAGATCGTCCTTGCCGGTCCCGATGTGGACACGGAGGGCGTGTCGGCCTACACGCAGGAGGAACTCGCCCGCATCGTGCGCGAGAAGTGGCGGGTGGCGCAAGACATCGACGTTCCGCTTCGTCCGCTTTCGCGAGTACCCGCAGATAGGAGATTGTGAGGCGTCGGCAGGCGAGCGCAAATGATAACACCGCGTTGGTAGCACCGAAGACGCTCAGTCCAGCAACATCGTTTGCGGACCCATGCGAAA